>NZWE01000021.1 GCA_002697535.1 Actinomycetota bacterium
TGAAAATGTTTTTAATACCCCATTATCGATGGTTTGGAGGGTATTATCCGTGTCATTATAATAACTAGGTTTAAAATCAATATCATACATTGTAGATGTAGCAGTCTCTAGATCATAAGAAGCAAGTGTATTCTGAATAGGATCATAATACCAAAATGATGTAGCCGTTTTCCAAATAGCATGACTACCAAAATCTAGCTCATGTTCCAAGTCACCTGTAATAGAAAAGATATATAACTTTGTATAACCAAACGAAAACAGAAAAGATTGCTTGGTAAAGGGATTTATTCTGATAAATTCATCGTATACAAAATTATTGGATTCAACCCTATAGATGGGCTCATCCGTAATAAGATATCTGCTTAAAAGGGTCCCATTTCGATAAAATTTTAATGTATCATCAGACTCTGAATTAAAAGGAAGGGAAATATAGGCTGTATAACGATCATTATTAGAATCAATAAACGATGATAGTGCAAACAAGACTTCCCATTCAGGATTATCATCATGCTGAATAAATTCTGTTTTTTTGCTCATAATAATGTCTTCAAGTTCAGGAGATGACAGATCAATAAGAAAAATATTGCTTGTGCCAATACGATCTTGCTGCTCAAAAAGATCATGTTCAGTCTGTTCACCAGCCTGATAATTGGTAATAATATCCCCTTGCAAAGTCCAGTCAGATACATAATAACCAGAGTAAGGGGTGTGAAATTTACTATCTAAAAAATCACACCCTGTGAAACACGATAAAATAATGAGAAATAAAAGAAATCGTAATATCATCACTTTAAATTATTAAGTTAAAAATACTATCTTTCAAGATAAATCAATTGACCATGATGAACAGATTCATTCCATCCATTTTCCTCTTCGTTATCTGTAACTTGTTTAGCATTATTAGACATTACTTTTAATGTTGCTGTGGTTTTAGCAATATTAATAGAAGTTGAAAACCAAATAGGAATACGCCATCTCCAAATCCGTTTAAAAACCCACGATGAGCGCGCATGAGCATAAGCAACATTAGCACCCACTTTATCATTATGAAGGTCCATTCTAGAAGGAGCATCTGATTTTGTTTCTCTAGCAGCTGTAAATTCATACCCCCACCATTTACCTAACTCGGGTCCTATAAAAGGAATACTACTACATGAATCCGCAACTAGAGCTGCCCAGAGAGCATGCGTAAATGCATTACCTTTGTTATTTTGTCCGTAAATATTATCAGCAGTCAATCCAACACCTAATGATACAACTAATGTTTGAATAGGGATTCGTTTTGAGATAAAACCAGCAACAATTAGCATAGAAATTTGTTTTTTAGTTAATAGTGTACGACTACCATATTTAATATCTATAAACTGACTAGTTTCATTTAAAATCGATTGCTGAATAGAGGCAATACTAGAAGCAATTTGATTTTGAATGTCTGGTTTGGTTATTTCTTGAACAGTCATATAGAGTGTTTCAGCTGATATTCGCTTTAATTTTTCTTCCATTATTTTTGATAGTTCTTTGCCTAGTTCTTCTTCTGTCATATCGTGTTGTGCTGAATTGCCAATAGTTTGTGTTCCCACAATATCTTTAGCCTGTTCTTCTAAAAAAGCATCTTCGTCAAATTCAGGGTAAGATTCTTCTACTGATTTTAGAACATCAAGGTATATTTCAGCCGTAGCAAAAGCAGTGATTTGTTGAGACCCATCGGCTGATTGAACAATAAATCCCGCGTTTGGCCATTGTTCCATATAATCATCAACAGTCATATCCATCAGATTATCTGGAAAATTATTTTGATAATGTTGGTATAGATTACCTCCTTTAGGATTATTGTGATTAGGAGAGGACTTGCCTAATAACGATGATGGCGTATCCTCTTGATTTAAAGCTCCACAACCAAAAAGGTTGAAAAGAGTAATAAAAGCAATGATGGTTAAAATAAAATAGCGTTTCTGTTTCATAAATGAAAAACTCCTTTTATAAATAGTACCTAACTAGGTACGAAATAATATTTAGTTGTAATCGATCAATGATTCAATTATGGTGATTTAATTTCTTTTATAATAATTACAAGAGAGGTATCATGTTTTGCATGAGCAAGTATTGATACCATACATAGGTAACAGATAAAAATATAAAATAATTTTTTTAAAAAACATTTAACCAAACTATTAGTTAACAAATGTTAACCTAATAATTAAACCATTGAGTTATAAAAGCTTTTCAAAACAGATAAAAACTATGAAAAGTGCAAGTTGATAAAAAAAGAATAAGCCATAGGTTAAGAATTAGCAAGAAAAAAATATCAATAATCAAGGTTCACATAAGAAGGTAAAAAAGATTATACTAGTGAGTATGCAGTCTAATGAAAATCTAGCAGGAATATCACAGTCAGATGAGGATATACAACGTAATAAAAAGAACTTGTCAGACTTAAGTTTTGAGGTGACACAAAATCAAGGAACTGAGCCTCCTTTTCAAAATGAGTATTGGGATCACAAAGAAGAAGGCGTGTATGTAGATATTGTTTCGGGAGAACCCTTATTTTTATCTTATGACAAATTTGATTCAGGAACAGGATGGCCAAGCTTTACAAAACCGATTACCAATGAGGCTATTATGGAACATGTTGATCATTCGTTAGGTATGCAACGGATCGAAGTATGTTCAAAAAGAGCTAAATCACATTTAGGACATGTATTTCCTGATGGCCCTGGTCCATCTGGATTACGATATTGCATTAATTCTGCAGCCCTGCGATTTATTCCTAAGAATAAGCTAGCTGAGAGCGGGTATGGTGATTTAGTAACGTTGTTTTAGAAATAATTACGACGTTCCAGTAATGATAATAAAGTGGGGGGGGTCGAGGGCGGTAAACTACTATGTATTTTGTTTAGGGTTTGTAGATCCATAGCGGATAGGGGTTCTTTACCATAGTTTGGATCTTTTGTTTTTATATCCTCAGCCATCTTTACCCTAAGTGAAAAGTCTTGAAATGAGGTATTAGTAATATATGTAGATTGTATAGAGAAAGAATTGAGCTGAGGAATATCATCAAGGGGCTTTTTAGAGGGTTGAGGTGAGTGATTAGGAATACATGTAGGATTTGCAGGTAAATAATCAAGCTGAGGAGTATCATCAAGGGGCTTTTTAGCAGGACAACAGCATGAAAAAAAAGATTGAATCATGATACTGATGTCATATTAGACGAAAAATAAGAATTGTTAAAATAACTAAAGTAGATATTGAAGATAAAGATCATTGAGAACCGTTTATTGTTGTGTTCCAAAGCTAAGAAGGGGGAAGCTTTAAGAGTTCTTGAAGACTTAACTGACTGTCAGATTTTATATACTTTGGATCTATATCCTTTAACACTGAGTCTCTTAAAGACCAAGATGGAGATGCAGGTGCAGATGCAGTGAAAAGATTAAAAAACATCTCACAACATGTAGTATTTTTGGGATCATCAAGTGATTTATATCTAGGAGGTTCAATAGCGTCCGTTGAGTGTGTAGTGGGGGGTAAAGGTCTGCGTAGTTTATAGAGGCAGTGTTTAATTGCGCGACAGCAAAAATTCATTTTTTAATTCCTTATTAAGCTATAATTTAGTATTAGTAATAACTAGATCAATAAATTTTATACAAACATTGGGCAATCACAAAGTCGAAAGCTGAAGTTTGAAGTAATGTGTTAAATTTTAACCAAGACCGTCAATAATGTCAAAAAAGTTAGGAAATGATGTTTTAATGCAGTCAATCGTATCTAATGTAATCGGGCATCCTGATGCCAAGCTGGCAATAATAGCTGACATTGCAATACGATGATCAAAGGCCGTTTCGATAATAGGAGTTGTTGGAGCAAGCCCCCCGGTTAAGATAAAACCATCATCATGTTCTTGAATATGCCCTTGAAAGGCTTGAACAAGATGAACAATTTGTTTGATACGATCGGATTCTTTATAACGTAACTCTTGAGCTCCAGAAATAGTCATAGTTCCACTAGCAAACATGCCAGCAACCGCTAAGATAGGAATTTCATCAATAATAATTGGAATCAGGCTTTCATCAACGGTAATATTAGTTAAAGAAGATGACCTAACGGTGATATCAGCATAAGGTTCGATTTCCATGGTTTGATTAGAGAGGGTAATATCAGCTCCCATCGCTATTAAAACATCTAATAGTTTTGAGCGTGTAGGGTTAATACCAATCTTGGATAGTGTAATAGTTATGGTAGGATGAATAAGTCCTAAGACAATAAAAAAAGATGCCGATGAAAAATCAGCAGGGATTGTAATAGGTTTGGAAAAGGGGTTATGTAAGGGAGTAGACCCTGTAATAACAATATGATTATGATTGGTTGTAAGATTGGCTTGATAAGCCGTTAGCATAATTTCTGTATGATCACGGCAGATAGCGGGTTGTGTAATCGTCGTTTCTCCCTTTAAAAAAAGACCGGCAAATAACAAGCAAGATTTTACTTGAGCACTAGCCATAGGGAGTAAATAAGAGATAGGATTTAAGTGTTGAGCAGGAGAAATCGTTAAAGGAGGGTAGGTATCATCCGCTTCATTACCTGCAATAATTGCTCCCATTTCTCGTAAAGGTTCAACAATGCGTTTCATAGGACGCTTTTGAATACTATGATCACCGGAAATGCTAGATTCAAATTGCTGCATAGCTAAAATACCTGTGATAAGGCGAATACCAGTTCCTGAATTACCAACATCTAAAGGTGAATCAGGAGCCTGAAGGCCCGTTAAACCAACCCCCTGGATAGTAACAAGCTTAGTATCTTTATTGATTGAAATAGAAACACCTAATTGTTGAAAGATCTGAAGTGTATTAAGGCAATCCTCTGAGAGTAAAAATCCTGTAAACTGACTTTTATTATCAGCTAAAGACGCAATAATAATAGCCCTGTGAGAAATAGATTTATCGCCAGGTATTGAAGTAATGTGAAACTGTTCTTGAGAAATTAAGGGAGTAAAATTAAATGCCATGAAAACAGTGTAATGCTAGATTAAGCAAGAATCAATAAAGCTTACCCTTAAGTAAAGAAAATGAATAAAGAAAACGATAAGTCTAGTAGCTATAAAATAGCATTAAAAATGAGGATGATAACCAAATGGATGCGTATGGGGTAGATTAGAATCATCCTTCTTTGAGCGAGTCTTATCTGTTGGAGTGCGGGAATCTATTTTAGAGGGAGTTTTGGAAAAAGGAGCTTTATAAAATTCTTTAGATTTATCCTGTTTAAAGGGAGTTTTAGAAAAAGGAGCTTTATAAAACTCATTAGATTTTCCCTGAGTGACACGAGAATCACTAATACGAGACCCTTTAATAGGATGAGGGGGCTTAGATTTACCTCCATGAAGACTCCCAATCAGTGTAGTAGCTACAAAAAAAATTGAACATACACGCATAAAAAACGCCTTTTTCATCTAAGCCTATTAAAAAAAATATAAAATTATAGTTCAGTTAATAACTGTACCCTAACAAGCATTTTAAAGTACTGTCAAATACAAATTTTAGGATAAAAAGGTTTTAATAAAGATGGGGCAATGCTGTAAAATTATTAAGAATTTTGACGTAATCCATTTCAACCGATAAAATAGAGTTACAATTACTAGTAATCAAGAAGGAAAGAATAATGGAATATAAAGAACTTAAAAAATTAGTTGAATTAGTTGAGAATGCTGCCATAACCCACTTAAGTATCGATGAAAATGGCACCAAGATAGAAATAAAAAAAGAGATTCAAGAAACCAATTCGGTGGTATTACCACAAGCTGCGGTAGCTGCTCCGATTGTACAAAATACAGTTCAAGCACCCGTAGAACCGCAAGAAACAAAAGAAGCTCCTAAAAATAATAATTTAATTGAAATTAAGGCACAAATGGTAGGAACCTTTTATCATTCAGCCAATCCTGATTCACCTGCCTTTGTAAAAGTAGGAGATACGATAAAAAAAGGAAGTATTATTTGTATTATTGAAGCGATGAAATTATTTAATGAAATAGAATCTGAAGAAGAAGGGGTCATTGAAGAAATTTGTGTAGCAAACGAAGCTGCTGTGGAGTATGGACAAACCTTATTTTTAATTAAAAAGGGATGATAGCGGAAAAGCGCTGGAAATTACACGCTCAAAATCAAGAAGTTGCTGATAAGTTAGCTACAACGTTAAACATATCTCCCGTTATTGCGCAGTTGTTATTAAATAGAAATATTACAACGCTTAATCAAGCCATTGATTTTTTAGCGGAATCACCAAAAGAAACTCAGTTTCAAATAGAAAAATTAGAGTCATTATATGCAATGATAAAAGCATGTATTGATGATAATAAGCCTATTTTTGTCTATGGAGATTATGATGTTGATGGTATGACATCGACGGCTATGATGGTGAAATGCTTAACATCCTTAGGGGGCATTGTGCGGTATAAATTACCCCATCGATTTAAAGATGGTTATGGATTAAATAAAGGGATCGTGAACTTAGTTAAAGAAGAGGGTTGCGGTTTATTTATGACATTGGATTGTGGGATCACAAATGTAGAAGAAATTGCGTTAATTAAACAAGAAACTGATGTTAATGTCATTATTATTGATCATCACCAAATACCGAATCCAGCTCCAAATGCTGATATTACGTTAAATTCAAAAGACCCTGAGACGCCATTAGCCTTACAGGATTTATGCACAGCCGGTCTTGTGTATAAATTGGTTTCTTATATACAAACAAAAGATTCTCGAATTGATATTCAATATTACTTATTATTAGCTGCCATTGGAACGGTAGCGGATGTGGTGAGTTTGCAAGGTGAAAACAGGCGCATAGTGAAAGCTGGGTTAAAGTTATTATATAAGGTAAAAAATATGGGATTATTAGCTCTATTAAAAGAAGCTAACTGGGATAAAAAAGGGTTGTCAGTATATGATGTAGGATTTGTAATAGGGCCTCGATTAAATGCATCAGGGCGATTATCGTCAGCAAACTATGGGGTGGAGTTATTATTAACCCAAGATAAAGATCGTGCTAAAGAAATTGCCAACTACTTAGAACGAATTAATTATCAAAGACGAGAATTAGATAGAAATGTGGTAGCAGAATCAATGGATTTAGTGAACGGGTCTAGTGATTATCAGCAGCAATCCGTATTAGTCTTAGGAAAACAGGATTGGCATGCTGGGGTTATTGGAATTGCTGCATCAAAGTTAGTTTCTGAATATTCAAAGCCAGTAGTGATTGTTGGGATTGATGATACGATAGCACGAGGATCAGCACGATCGATGGGGGAGGTTAATATATATCAGCTCTTAAAAGAATGTTCACATTTGTTTACCTCATTTGGAGGTCATAAATTAGCAGCAGGATTTAGTTTAAAACCTGAGAATTTTGGGAAATTTAAAGAAACATTAGAAAATATTGTAAAAACAACAATTACAAAAGATGTTTTGGTGGACAGTATGAGCTTAGATATGAAATTAGAAACAAGGGATATATCATTTGATTTAATTGATACGCTAGATAGTTTGGGACCTTTTGGTCATGGAAACCCAAATCCTATTTTTTATTCGGATCAATTTAGAGTGATTGATTCTAAATTAGTAGGAAATGGAAAACATTTAAAAGTAACCTTACAAGATACACAAACAAAACAGTGTTTTGATGGGATAGGCTTTAATTTGGGAAATAAACTATCAGTAGTATATAACAAAACAAATCATATAGCCTATTCAATAGAGCGAAATGAATGGAATAATCAAGAAAAAATACAAATTAATATAAAAGATATTAAATGACTAACAAGCATGGATTTGAGGAAGTATTAAATAAGGCTAACCTATATTTAGATGAGGATGCATTGGGGGTATTAAAACAAGCCTATGAATTTGCAGATAAAGCACATGAAGGACAGCGAAGGCAATCAAAAAAACCTTATATAACGCACCCTATTGCGGTAGCTTCAATTTTATGTGAATTAGAACAAGAACTAGATACGATTATAGCGGGGATTTTACATGATACTGTAGAAGATACAGATGTTACTAGCAAACAAATAGAAGAAACATTTGGTGAAAAAGTAAGCGTTTTAGTTGATGGGGTAACAAAATTAAATAAATTGAAATTCCATTCTCAACAAGAAGCACAGGCAGAGAATTATCGTCGAATGTTTTTAGCAATGGCAGAAGATTATCGTGTCATTATTATTAAATTAGCGGATCGATTACATAACATGAAAACATTACAATTTTTAGTTCCGGAAAAACAAAAACGAATTGCAAAAGAAACGCTAGAAATTTATGGGCCACTAGCACATCGGTTAGGAATTTATAATATAAAATGGCAGTTAGAAGATATGGCATTTCGGTATATCTATCCAGAAAAATACACAGAAGTAAAAGAACTCGTTGAGCAAACACGAGAAGAAAGAGAAACGTTTGTTGAAAATATCATTTTAAAGATTCATGATCAGTTAGATAAAGAAAAAATTTCATCTAGCATTAAAGGGCGTCCCAAGCATTTATATAGTATTTATCAAAAATTAGACAAAAAAAATACAACAATACATCAACTGTATGATTTAACAGGAATCCGAGTCATTGTTGAAAAAGTAGAACATTGTTATGGAGCTTTAGGCATTATACATTCCCATTTTAAGCCTATTTCAGAACGATTTAAAGATTATATAGCTATTAGTAAACCGAATGGGTATCAGTCGTTACATACAACGGTTTTAACTGATGATGGAAAGAGTGTAGAAATCCAAATACGAACAAAAGAAATGCATCAAATTGCTGAATTTGGGTTTGCAGCACATTGGCAATATAAGCAAACGGATAGAAAAAAACAATTAGAAACCAAATTAAAGTGGTTAAACAATATCTTAGAGCATCAAGATGAAAATTTAGCACCAAACGATTATTTACAAACTTTAAAAATGGATTTATTTGTTAATGAAGTATTTGCATTTACCCCAAAAGGAGATTTAAAAGTATTATCGCGTGGATCAACTGCGCTAGATTTTGCTTATAGTATTCATACAGAGGTGGGACATACCTGTAAAAGTGCCATTGTAAATGGCAAGATTGTTCAACTAGGTTATGAATTAAATAATGGAGATCGTGTAGAAATAATTACATCTAAGCAATCACGCCCTACTGTAGATTGGTTACGTCTCGTTAATTCACGGCATTCTCGTTATAAAATTAAACAATTTTTAAATTCACAAAATAAAGAAGATTCATTAGAAGCGGGAAAAAATAGATTAAAAAGAGCCTTTGTTTCAGAAGGATTAATATTTGAAACATGCCTCAACGAGATTAATCAAAATGAATTTTTAGATCGGTTTAATGTATCAAAAGTAGAGGATTTATATGTATATGTAGCACAAGGAGATTTATCACCAAGAGAGGTATTGCGATATATCAGTAAAAAGTTAAAAAAAGATACAGAACCAAATTTATCAATTAAAGATCCACCTAAAAAAACAAAAAAGATGTCGGGGGGCATTTATGTGATGGGAGAAAAAAATGTTAAGTTTACCTTAGCAAAGTGTTGTATGCCAATTCCTGGGGATGACATTATGGGAATTGTTGTTATTGGAAAAGGGGTATCAATACATAGACAAGATTGTTTAAATATTGCTTCTATAAAAACCGATAGCCCAGAAAGGTTACTGGATGTCCAATGGGATATTGATCGATCAAAGCCTGCAAATTATACCTGTACATTACGGATAGAGGGCTACGATAGAGAAGGCTTATTGCAAGATTTGTTAAGTATTATTTATGAGTCTAAAGTAAATTTAAGAGAAGTAAGAACCAAAGTAAATGCTGATAATACGCGTATGTTTGCATCCATTACCATAGACATAAGTGATATTAAGCAATTTTATGATATTAAACGAAATTTAAATGCGATTGAAGATGTCTATTCTGTGTCACGTGTTAGTTTAGGATTAGAAAAATGAAGTGTATTATTTTTACCAACAACAGTAAAAAGTGTGATGAATTGCAAGCTATTTTAGTAGATCAATCGATACATGTGATGCGCTATAAAGAGGTAGTAGGTCATGAGATTGATGTAGTAGAGGATGGCGTAACATTTGAAGAAAATGCCTTAAAAAAGGTAAGAGCATTAAGCCATTTAAAGGATGACATTAAATTGGCAGATGATTCAGGAATAGAAGTGGATTGTTTGGATGGAAACCCTGGGATTTATTCAGCTCGCTATGGAGGTGAAGACTTAACAGATCAAGAGCGATGTGGATATTTACTTAATCAAATTAAAGATAAAAGCAATCGTAAGGCACAATTTCGTTGTGTCATTGCAATGATATTTCCAGATGGGACAGAGCAGGTAACAGAAGGGGTTGTAAAAGGTACGCTAACACAGGATATAAGAGGTAATAGTGGTTTTGGATATGATCCACTATTTATTCCAGATGGGTATGATCAAACATTTGCAGAGTTAGGACCTGAGATAAAATATCAAATTAGTCATCGTGGGCAAGCCTTAGCCAAGGCAAGTCATCATATAAAGACATTTTGTAGCACATTAAATCATTAGCTCTAAAATAACTTTAGTTTAGATTCTCTTGCAGTATCCAAGGATAAAAGCTAGAATGCTAATTCATATTTTCGGGGTGTAGCGCAGCCTGGTTAGCGCACCAGTTTTGGGAACTGGGGGTCGTTGGTTCAAATCCAATCACCCCGACCACCTATCATCAATAATCATTAAAACTCATGGTTCCTAGAAGGCCCTTATTATTATATTTGCACGGATTTTTAGGCCATCCTAATGAACTAGGCTTTCTAAGAGACAATCATAGCTTATATGACGTTTTAGAAGTGCCTTGGGTAAACTTACTTCATGATAATAAGGATGGATCATTAGTTGATGTAGCGATAGCCATCAACGCGTATCTAGATCAACAAGAAATTCAGGAAGCATATTTGTATGGATATTCGATGGGGGGACGATTGGCTATGCAGTTAGTAAGTTTATATCCACATAAATGGAAAGGGTTAATATTAGAATCAGCTCATGTAGGGTTTAAAAGTGGCGTCCAAAGGCGAGAGGAACAATTAAAATGGGAAAAAAAGTTTACCAAGTTAACAGCTGGTAATGTAAAAGAGTTTTTAAAGGAATGGTATAGCCAGCCGTTATTTAAAAATAGTAAAACGTTAATGAGTAACGAGGCTTTAAAACAGAAAGAATCGTATGATATGGATTTGATTCGAAAGTGGGGAAGACAGTTACAAACAGCCAATCAAGTTTATTTTGTTCCTACTTTAATCCGCTATAAAAGGCCTATTCTATATCTTGCCGGAGAGGATGATATAAAATATAGCAAGTTAGGACAAATGATTGAGCAACAAGTAAAGACAGCTAAAACCGTGATTATCAAAGAGGCCGATCATAATGTGCATGTATGTAAGCCAGATAAGCTAAAAAAAGAAATGGATCGATTTATAGAGGAAGAAAGTAGTTAAGAAATTTTATCTAGTAATATTTTTGCGTCAGCTTTATCTCGCTCAACCTGATCTTTAAAGTATTTAGGGTTATAAGGCATGTTTAGAAATTCACGTAAAAAAGAACGTGCCTTAGATTTTTTCTTCAGTTTAACTAAAACTCTAGCTTTTTCTAAGAGATACATAGATTCCGTCGGATCCATTGATAAGGCAATATCAATATGTTTAAGGGATTTTTTCGGATCTCCTATAGATATAACTTTGGGAGCCTTGCGGTATAATCGAGATAAAACAAAATGTGCACGATGATAATTAGGATCTAATTCTAGAATAATTTTCATGGTTTCTTGGATAGGTTTAATAGAACTAAGTGATTGCAAAATACCCTTTAATTCAGCTTCTCTACCAAGAGAGATTGCATACCAATAATGACCGTCCGTTTTTTTTGGGTACAATTCAATAGCTTGTTTTCCAAGCGTTACTCCTTTAGCAAGAATAGCCAGTTTTTCTTTTTTGGAAGCCACTAAATAATCAGGGGTACGTGATGCCGATCGAGCATAACGCCATAATAGTTCATAATCATGACGCTTATTTTGAATATAGTCTTTTGATGAATCAATAAGTACTAAAGATTCTTTGATATGATTATCTTGATCACGAGTATCATAGAGTGTGTCAATTTTAGCTAATTGATCATGAATGGTGGTACCTAAGATAAAGACAGGAAACAGTAATAAGAATAATAAAGTAATGTATCGCGTCATGATGCAACTTGATTCGTATTATTCATTTCACTTTCCATGGTATCTTTCATTTTTTCAGCAAAACTTTCAGGGGCTTCTCGTAACGCACGATGTAAGATTTTACCAACATTAGTTTTCGGTAACTCATCACGAAATTCGATATATTTAGGTTGTTTATAGTCGGTTAAATTTGCTTTGCAATGTTCTTTAATCATATCTTCAGTTAAAGAATCATCTGATTTAACAACAAATAATTTAACACGTTCACCTGATTTTTCATCTGAAACACCAATGGCAGCGCATTCACTAACACCATCTAAACTAACCATAACATCTTCAATTTCATTAGGATAAACATTAAAGCCAGATACTAAAATCATATCTTTTTCACGACTGACAATACGGCAGAACCCACCTTCATCCATCGTGGCAATATCCCCGGTTTTTAACCAACCATCCGTTGTAAAAACGTTTTTAGTTTCATCTTCTTGATTCCAATATCCTTGCATAACCTGAGGTCCTTTAACACATAATTCACCTTCTTCGTTAATAGCACATTCAGAATTATCATGGCGTCGTATGGATACCTCTGTAGACGGTAATGGAAGCCCAATCGCTCCATTAAACTCTTTGATATCTAGTGGATTAACACAAACAGCAGGCGATGTTTCAGTAAGACCATACGCTTCAGCTAATGTACAACCTGTTCGTTCTTTCCATCGGTTTGCTACTGCTTCTTGAACAGCCATACCACCACCCAGACTTAAAGTAAGATTAGAAAAATCAATAGATGAAAAATCGGGATGATTCATCAACGCATTAAATAAGGTATTAACCCCCGTAATGGCAGTAAAAGGAGTCGATTTAAGTGTTTTAATAAATAAAGGAATATCACGAGGATTAGTAATCAGTAAATTACAGCCACCCACTCTCATAAACACCAAGCAATTCGCTGTTAATGAAAAAATATGATACAAAGGTAAGGCTGTAACAACGGTTTCACATCCTTCTTTTAAATCTACCCAAGCATAAGCTTGTTGCATATTAGATAGCATATTAGCATGCGTTAAAATAGCTCCTTTGGAAACACCGGTAGTACCACCAGTATATTGTAAAAAAGCGATATCATTATGAGTCAGAGGAATAGGATGAAACTGATTAAAAGAATTATCCTGGATAACTTTACGAAATGATAGGGTGTTGATCAATGAATGAGGAGGAACCATCTTTTTAATCTTACGAACAACAAAATTAACAAGATTACGTTTTAAAAAGCCAAAACAATCACCAATTTCTGTTGTAATAACATGTTCAATAGGTGTTTTTGATAAACACTGATCAAGTACATGAGCAAAATTTTCTAAAATAACAATGGCTTTAGCACCTGAATCATTTAATTGATGTTCTAATTCACGAGGAGTATATAAAGGATTTACGTTAACAATAGTAACACCCGCCCTCATCGCACCAAATAAGGTAATAGGATACTGTAATAAATTAGGCATCATAATAGCAAGACGGTCACCTTTTGATAAATTAAGCTCATTTTGAATGTAACTAGCAAAATTCTTAGACAACCTATCAAGTTCTTGATAGGTTAAGGCAACCCCCATGCTGTTATAGGCTGGTTTCTCAGCATATGTTCCACACGATTGCTCAAATAAATCAATAATAGAATTAAAATCGTTAATACTAATAGATTCTGGCACGCCAGAGGGATAATTCTTAAGCCATATTTTATCCATATTTTTACCCTTTTTTAGTACTCATCATTGTTTGCAGCTGCCCCTGAAACAAAGGGGTTTTTTGCAAATAATGTTACACCAAATAATATCATATTGCCTGGCTGTATTCTACCAGGAAAGTTATAAAACTGACCGGTAGTATCATTGGCCAAAATAAAATTACCTCGAACAAATGCTCGAACAAAAATAGCAGGTTGATACACTAATTCTAGATTTGCCATATGAACAAAACCGGACGATTTTGGCATAGCGGTCCAATCTGAATAACCTGCAGTCGTATCAGGGTTAGTATTAGAAAAAGCAGAATTACCACCTTTAATATAATCTTTACGATGATGTAAAACGGTGTAGGAACTGTTTAATGAGAGATCCTTAATAAAGGAGAATGGTGAATCGGACAAGGATAACGGTAATGATGATAACGAGACTGGTAAATTAGCTTTTGCCAAAAAGATACTACCCGGTCTAATCTCACAGCTTTTGATATCCAAAAAATCTTGAGTCAGTGTTCCCAGTGCAATAAAGCCTGTGGTAAATTCTAAAGAGTGATCAAGTAGCTTGATATCTTTAAATAAATAAAAATGGTGTTGAGAATAACCACGTGATGTTTCTAGTTCTTGAACACCGTCAGCTTGTTTCTTTTCAAGCGAGTCATGACCAACCATTAATTTGCTATCGGTACCTTTATAAGCAATTGAAACAGGACCAGCATCCACTTTGACTCCAACAAAAATATCATTCATATTATCGGCAGTTGCTTTGTCAGGAACACGATTATAAATATCATCTATAAAACCATTAATTCTGTCACTTTGTTCAAAATAAGCAAGTGTATAATCCAATACAGCTTTTTCATAAGACAAATTAGCAAATAATGTGATTTTATCAGTCAGCCCATATGCTAAATCAAGGTGAGTGATTTGTTTTTCCCAACTATTTGCTAATTTGGTATCTAAATTTAACGTCTCAATGGACTCCGCGATTTTATTTAATAAATAAATATCACTCATCTTGCCATCTTTTAAGCTAACTTCAGTCCAAGTTTCACGATCTCCAGATGGATTAGCCCCCAGTGTTTCAATGCTAAAATTATTAACATAAACATCAGCTTTGATGACACCTTTAGGCAGTGTTTTTGTAGTAGCTAAGGTAGCGACCGTTGTAAAACTGAGACATAAAATAAAAATAAGTAATTGTTTCATGATACCCTCCTTTTATTCTGCATTTAGCAGTGTTTTTGATACCGTAAATGATCTTAATAAATAATAACTACCACCACTTGTATGAGTTGTTCCAAGATCATAAGCAGTAATATCTCGATGTAAATTAATTCCAGCCGGATTTGCAGCTCCTAAAGCCGTAAATTCATTTAAAGGCCTAGAAGATTGAGCTACAAGTGCAGCACCTGCATCAGTTGAATTATCAGCTGGAACAATAAAATCATTATCATGATAGATGATTTCATAATAAGCAGTTAGCCCTGGGTGATAATCAAAGACATCATTTTCTTTAAACTTTTGATAAAACTCATCTGTTAAAGTTGCCCCGTAATTGCCAGCAATTGCTGTATAATCTGTCATAATATCCGTTTTAAATGTATCTGTAAAAAGATCAATAGGCGCATTAGCCACTCCATCATCAATAATATTGATATCATAACCTGCTAAAACTAAATTAGTTGAGATATCAGTTATCGATTTTGTTCCATCAAAATCATCGATAACAAAGGTATAGGTTGGATTAAAAATCGATGAAATATTTGCTTCGATATCATAAATCTCATTGTAAGCTAGTGCAACATAAGGAGCAAACCCTGGAGCAAGATAACCATCTGCAAGCATCACTGCGGCCATTCGCTGAGAAATATTGCAGGGAGGTGCGCCTGGAATAACAGCTTTTAAGTGAGCTCCATCACTACCCATGATATCAACATAAGCACTTTCAACAGTCCCATCATCAGCTAACAGTTCTTTATGAGTAGCCATGACAGCATACCCTCCTTCAGAATAACCTGTTAGTGTAAAATCACCTGTTAAAGAAAATTGATTGGAAGAGATGCTGTCAAAGTTAAGTGCTGCCCGAATAGCATCAATGGTAGCTGATGCTAACGAAGCACCATGCATATATGGATGAAGCCCTCCTGAAGCGCCAAACCCTAAATAATCAGGCATTAACACAGCAATATTAGTTTCAGAAACAAGAGACATAAGCATGGCTGTTTCAGGCATATCAGCAATATTATGATCAATAGTAGTAGGATCAACCCCATCAAAAGCTGAAAAATCAGCATAAGTATTGGTTGGAGCATCAGCATCTAATGATGTGGTACCATGAAGATAGACAACTAAATCCAAGTCAGTAGAGTTTCCAGGAATTAATAATTTAGCGGACGCTTTAGTAAGATTGTTTTGAGCATCAATCGTATAATAAACAAGGTTATATTGGGTTACAGCATAGGAGGCTGCTGCAAAAATATCACCTGCTGAAGCTTCTACGGTTGCTTGAATACCTGCCATAAATGTGACAGGAAATGAAGCCGTTGTAATAGAACCCATAGAAAGAGCCCCACGAGATGTGTCAGAATCACTAGATGAAGTATCATCTAATAAATTTCCACAGGATGTTAATAATAGCGATAAACTGAGAAAACAGGCACATAAAATGCGAAATAAATGTTTTGGCATCGAATCTCTCCTTTTCAATCTTTTATTAATAGTAAAACAGCGATAAAACTAGACTATGTTGATAAACTGTAAATTAACGGTAAGATTCTTTATTTTTCCAATACATTTCTATCTTTTAATATCACTATATGCCCGTTATAAAGAAGTGTTAAACATATATTTATATATAATTTATATATAAGTAAACGATAATATTGTTTTTGTAAGGAATGAGATCTATAGTAAAACTAGAATAACAGAAAAATAACATACAAGTTTTACTTTAAATTTTTCGTTATATAAGGTGTAATAAGAAAAAAGGTGATAAAAGATGACACAAATAGAGGGGCACGGCCTCGGATCGATACAGAATAATGATAATAAAAACCAAAAATCACAAGCTAACAATGATTTTGATATAAACTTTGACAAAATTTTAGCAGAGTTAGTAGGTGAGCAAGAAGAGGTTCTTACTCATAAAAAAAAGAAAGCTAAACTAGATCCCAAAGAGTCAATACAAAAGCCCGTAAAAGCGTTTTATAATACGGTAGTAGAGGGTGGAATTTCTGGTGTTAATAAAAATGAGATTATTTCGAAAGAGCGCTATAAAGAATTACATAACATAACATCAGATATCATAAAGATACAGTTACCTAACTTAAATAACGTATCCGATATAGAGCTTACAGCTATTGGGAAGAATGAACCGGTATCAAAAGAACGATATCAAGAATTAAATAATTTAGTAACGGACACTATTAAGACACAATTACCAGATTTAGAAATTTAGTGACATGATTAAAATAACAAACAGTTTAGTATTAGCTGTTAGTTATCTTCTTCAGTAATTCTTCCTAAGATATTATCATAATTCCATGGGGTTCCATATACTGACCCTGTCGGAACACCTTCGGGAAAAAAGTAAGTATACTGGCACATACAACCACTTTCTGGATTAGACCAATGTTCATTAGACATTTGTATTGGATAATAACCGTTAAGAAAATTAAATAATTCAAGTTGGGTATTGATACGTGCTCTTTCAGCATCAAATCGAGATTCTCTAGCATCATTAACATTAGATTGTAAGCGAGGAACAACAATAGCCGATAAAATACCAATAATGGTAACTACAATAAGCATTTCCATTAATGTAAACCCAAAATTGAATTTTTTAAGAAACATATCAATATAGTATGAATTAAATTATAAAAATTGATAAGCCTAAAAAACATGACCTAAACCAAAGTGAATATAAAAATCAGGATCTCCTTGCGAAAAATCAATTCGAATAGGGCCAATAGGAGTATGATAACGAAGACCTATTCCATAACCTAAATTAAAATCAGCAAGAATGATACGTTGATTAAAGGCATTGCCATAATCAACAAATAAAACAGATTGAAAATTAGTTGATAATGAATAACGTAGTTCAAGATTCATTAATAAATGACGCCTACCACTAAAAAGACTATCAGCTTCATTATAACCTCGAATAGACCGAGAGCCTCCTAAGATAAAATATTCATGTTCATATGTATAAATAGATTCTTGAATAGGATAAAAAATTCCTCCTTTAAGGCGTGAGGCTAATACTAAGTTTGAAGCAACACTACGATAATAAGAAACAGAACTAGATAAACGAGTAAAGGATAAACCACCAAGTTTGATAAAGCCTAAATGATTACCTTGTTCGATATTAAAATAAATACGAGAACCTTGTTTCGGATCCATGCTATTCCTAATGGTTTCAAATAACATAACCATTTCATAAGAGTGAATAGAATAAGGAGAGATGTTATCTGATTCAAAAAGTTGAGAAATATTTTCAAATTTTAAATAAGAGTTAAGGCTAAAGAAGTCAGAAAAAGGAAGCATAATTCCAAATTTTTGACCTTGCCTTAAACTTCTAGTTGTTTGGTTATTAACCACTTCTTGTTTTTCTAAATTATAAAATGAAAGAGACCCTCCAATATTATATCGGTTAAACAACCAAGGTTGAGTATACCCAATAGCATAACGGTCAAATTTAATGTTAGATTCTTCTAATTGAACTTGTGTTTTTAATGTAATTAAATCACTATTTATTAAAAAATTATGACGACGATTACTAACAAACCCATAATATAGAAGTTGATCTTGCTCTAAACCAAATGATATTTTATTTAATTTTTTTTCAACAACATTAAATTTAATTTTAATAAGGTTAGAAGAAGCCCCTTTAGAAAATTCTGGAGATGAAATACTATTAAAATACCCCAAGCGAATCAGTCTCTCACGATCTTTTCTAAGATCAAGAGAATTAAAAATCATGTCATTTTTTTGTGTCATTTCACGTATTAAAATAGCTGGCTTAATATTTTCTAGACCAACAAATGTGATATCCTCTATCAAAACTTCAGTAACAGTAATCTGTAACGATTGTGATGCTTTATCATAAATAATGTCTGACAAATCAAAAAAATCAAAACCAGCTTGTTTAGTCGAGAGAATAGTAGCTTGTTTTAAACGCTCAAGCGTTATGGAGTTTAAGGGAGAATTTAATAACGAAGAGAAGGCCGTATAGACGATCGTTTTAAGTCTATCACTTGAAGCCATAACGGTAATATCATTAATAGGTAAATTTTCAGTAAGATAAAAAGAAAGGATATGATTATCATCAATAATATCACTATTGATAGTAACTTCAGAAAAATAACCCGTTTGATAAATAGTATGGATATCAGCTTTTAGCTGCCTTAACGATGCAGTAGAATTTGATAATGTTTGCAGAGTAAGTGATTCAACCGCTTGTTGAGCTAGTGAAGAAGTTAAACCAACAAATTTAATATCGTTAATAGGTTGGGTTGTATTTATATTAGAATAAACAGAACTAACAAGTAAAAAGCAACAAATGATTACCCACTTAATATTCATAGTCATATCTCATGGAAAATTTGGATAAGTAATTGTCAGCATTATCAAGTTGATTTTTATAATTTGAATAATTAAGCGATAAGTTTTTATTTTTAAGTAAATAATATGACAATTTTATTTCAGAAAGTTCCATACTGTTAGCTTGATTTGAATTATTATCTTCTGATAGATCCATTTGAGTAGATAGATTTAAAATAAGCCGGTCTGATAAAATATGTTTCATAAACTGAAGCCCCAACGTACTATCCGTTCCAGCAATAATTTTTTCACCTAGATTATAGTTGATTTTTAAATCGTTTAAGCCAATTTGCTTAGCAAGATTTTTTTCAAGTGGACGTAATATACTACGACGAATTAATGTATTAATTTGAGTTTCTCCAATCGTTTGAAAACCAGCTACTGAATCATCAAGATAAATTTCAGGGATTAATAATTGAAGTAATTCAGTAATATCGGAATTAGCAGCAAGGTTAGAATCTAAAATATTTTGATTTGATATAGCATATTGTTTGATAAAGGTAAGTTCTGAAATATTATTAGGCGATTCATAGACACTTTCAAAAATATCAAAATATATATTTCCAATACTACTTAACGTATCATCGATCGTCATAACAATATGAGTGTATGGCAAAGACTCATTGTCAGTAACTGTCATATCATTTTCCCTAACATATAATGATTTAAGAGATAATAAAGGAGTGATAAGCGTATTTCCATTAGGATCAAGTGTGTTTGCCATATTAATACCATTTAATACAATCGATCCGTTATTGGCATAAATTTGTTGATGAGAAGGAATTAAAATTTCAAAGTTTCTATTAAAGATAGTTAATGATCCTGTAGAGATAGGAAGTTGATTACTAATTTCAAGATTATGTAAAGGACCTCTAAATAAAAGAGGGCTATCAGTTTTGTCAAAATCTAAATCAGCAGAAATCCCAAAAAAGCTATTTCCAAGGATAGGTCCAGAAAATAGAACATTGTCACTAATGTTAATCTTTAGGTCTAGAAAAACAGGAATAGGAAATGGTTTTTGTTTTTTTGAAAAAGAAATTTCGCTATCCGACAACTGAATAGTAGATTTAAAATTGGGAAGATCTGTATTTTGACTATCATAAAATTGTAACGGGTTATCTCCATTTAAAGGGGTAATAAGAGTCCCTGATAATGACGTATCAGTCATAGAAACATCCCCATTAAGAAATGAATTAGATACAGCAAATGATTGATCAGACATAAAGATATTAACGCTAGAAATAATAGACTCGAAATTAGTAAGATCAAAGGAGTTGAGCGTTATAGTACCTGAAAACGATGTTTCATTATTATTTTGAGATGATGATGGATTAGAATGAATCGGTGCAATCATAAGCTTAGGAAAATCGAGAACATTATCAGAGATTAAAAAAGCAGGAGCCTTAACATGGTAGGATTTTTGAGACGAAAGATTAAGAGATAAATCATGATCAGAGTTCACAAGGGTATTAATAAAAGGGTTTTCAAGTGAGCCACTAACATGAAGTAAAAGTTCTCCTGTATAATCAAGATCTGAGATAGAGTTAAACAATAAGGGAATAATAGACATGTTGTCATGACTAAGATTTAAATACAGATCTAAACCATGCGGAGAACGTGATTGTGAGTGAGGAATAGATAGCGTTCCAGAAAGAAAATCTTGGATAGCAAAATCAGATCCAGAAAAATGAGTCTTGTTAATTGAAAGCTGATACTCTTTAGAAATAGAACCACTAATAAACGAGTTTTTAAAAGCGTATTGATTAAGGAACCCGTGATTAAAACTACATAAAAAATGAGTTGATTCATCCTTTGGTGTAAGTGAGATATCGATAGACTTAGCATCCAATAGATGAGTTGAAAAGTTAGAAAATGAAATAGCTCCATCTAACATAGGAAACATAGCGGACTCTTTATTGATTGATAAATTTCCAGAAAGATAACCATCCAATAGCTTAGGAAGCCTAAAAGATTGAGATGATGTTTTTTTACTGTGAGAGTTAATAGATTGAATAAAGTCATATTCACTTTGTGAAGAAAAAGGAGAAAGAAGAACAATAGAAGCCTCTTTATTGAAAGGGGAGGAAATAGTTAAGTCATCAAGAGATGACTGATTATAAGATAATGAGTTAGAGATAGCTGAATTGAACGGGAGGGATACCTTTTGTAATTTAAAAATGGGGACATTATTAAAAGTGGAATTAAGACGATAAGAAAAATCACGAAAATTATAATGATTAATACGTCCAGTAAGTAACAAAGAGCCTTTATCAATATTGGTTTTCAAGGTATGAATAGTGAAGGTAGTGTTAGATAGTGTAATGTTAGCTAAATTATCTAAAAATGAGATATTATTAATCATGATAGTTGGCGCTGTAATATTGCCATTAAGAGTGTAGCGATTAGGTGAGTAAGAAAAATTTCCAGATACCATTGTTTCACCTGAAATAGACAAAGGGTCATCATAAAATGAAGACAGCAAAGATAAATTGAATTTAGAAGGATACATAATATCAAGAGATAGCGATGGATCATTGATGTTAAAGTTTCCTTTTAAATTCATAATACTCTTATCTTTAAAAAGATTAAGACTATTAAAAACAATCATATGATTAGAAAATGATACCTCTGAATTAATAGAATCAAATGATAAAGCCTTTAAATCAACCTTCGCTAAATCGATATGACCATTGCCTGACAGTCCCTTACGTTTTGAATAAGTTAAGGTAGTTGAGCATTTTTTTATTGTTGCAGAAAAAGGAGAAAAAGCTTGAGGGATAACACTATTAATATAAGGAATAATACCTGTATCTATATTATTAATTGATAAATCAAAGGAAGATGTTAAATCAGGAGATAAGGTCCCTGATAACAAAAGATTAGAGTCATTTTTATGAAGTGTAAGATTTTCTAAAGATAAATGAGTGGTGTTAAATTTTATGGCAGTAGCTAATTGATCATACCGTTGATTATTAAGATAAGGAGTTACAAGATTTGCATTAAGAAAACCTTGATTAGGAAAGTAAGGTAGTTGTGTTTGATGTAAGGGGTATATAGCATAACCATTTAAATTTAAAAAAGAAGAATTTTTAGAAAAATTTGATAAAGGATCAAAAAATAAAATATCATTTCCAGAGGCAGTAATTTCTAAATAATCAGAAGAAAGAGATAAATCAACTAGCAGGGGACTAATACTATCATTGATATATAAATTCCCTGATGAAATAGTAACAGCGTTAGCTGTGATAAGAATAGATCCATTATAAGCATTTAAGGATTGATTAAAAAAAGAGGTATTGGTTGATAAAACATCAATATTACCAGTGATGGTTGTTACAGGGCCGATAAGAGTAAGAGAAATATCAATATTACCAGTAATAACAGAAGCATCAACAACACTTGTTAAAGAAAGATCCGAGAGAAAAAATTGAGAATTAATATGAGGAGATGTCATAAGATTATTTAAACGTAAATTACCTGCTAGTAAACTGTCATAGTAAATACCTTTCTCCAAATTTAAGTCAAACACATTATTATAAAATTTAAATTTACCATGAACATCAGTAAAATCTTGGTTAAAACAACGAATTTTATCAGAGTAAAAAGAACCTTTAGTAATGGGATTATTGAGATTGCCAAAAATACTAAGATCAATATTAGCAGGATGCTTTAAGGATAAGATATCAAGAGCTGGAAAAATAACTTCTAATTGAGCACTATCAGCATGATCACTATTAAAAGCAAGCTCTATCCATCGGTCATTCAAATTTAAGGTACCATTAAATGTGACGGGAATTGAAGATACATTGCCAGAAATATCATTAAAGGTTAATAAGAATTTAGGGTTTAATAATGTTGTTTCAATATGCCGCTGAATATGAGTTTTAGGATGAAGTTGACGAGATTTAATACCTGTAGGCACCTGATTCGTTAAGCAAAAGCTACTATCCGTAAAACCATTTTCTTTAAATGTAGACTCAAGTTTTTTTGCTTCAGAAGCAGATAGATAAGGTTTCATAGAGCGAAAGAAATCAGCATCAAATATACCTTGAGAAATAGTTAGAGTACCATTAGCAGAGCTTATCAGTGAATCAAGGAAAGGTGTTAGGATGGTGCCATTAGTAATCTCAAATGAAATATCATACCAAAAAGGAAGTTTGGCATCAGTAGGATACTTTTTACTAGTTATGTAGCCAGTCATAGAAGCAGAACCTTGCATATTAGAAAATCCATTTTGAGGAATAACATAGGAACCCCATTTATTAATAAGCATAGAAGGCGTATCAAATTGTATTAAATAATCTTTAGAACTAGGTGTAATATATCCAGCTATAACAAAAGGTTTTCCTGAACTCATAAGTTGGCCTTCTAAATTCAAAATTCCTTTATGAGGATTATTAAATTTTAAAGTGCCAGATAATTGTTCTATTGTCGTTTGAAAAGGAGCTATGAGAGGTTCCTTTTTCCATCCTCTGTAATCATGATAATGAAGAGAAAAATTATTAATAAAAATATTACCTAAAAATTGATTATTATTATGAGTAGTAGCTGTTAAGGAAACATGTCGCCATTTACCATTGGCGTCACGAATAATATAATAATCGACTCCATCAAGATTAAGATGGTTAATAGATTGTAATTTATCAGTGTAGAAAATAAGTTTAAAGATATTGAATGATAGAGACGCTTTTTGAATAGATACAACATCATAAGCATCCGTATGATTAGAATCTAAAATTTGGATATTTTCAATAATAATCGAATCATAAATATTACCTCGAAGTGATTGAAAATTAGCATTAATAGAAAGCGTATTTTGAAGATAAGATTCTAACCAGTTTTTAGCATAAGATTGAGGTAAATTACTAAATAAAAATAAGATAATTACAATGCTAATAATAGTGACAGAAAACAGAAAAATAAAAGATGCTAATTTAGCAATAAAAATAAATGATTTCATAGGGTTTTATATAGTGTAAATCGTAATGAACTATTTTTCCATTTAAACACAATAAAAAGTATTAAAAGTAAAAATTAAGGAGATTCATTTAAGAACGATGTCAAAAGAGACCATGGGGTTGAATAATGAACCTTAGTAGCTAAGGCTGTTTTTTCTGAATAAGGAAGATCAGATCCCGCTTGATAGGTTGGATAATAAAAACAAAAAGGAACAGGTTCATGCGTATGAGTTTTAATATCACATGGGGTAGGATGATCTGGTAAAACCATAATAACAGAATCAGGCTGATCGTTTATATAATCAAGCATAGGTTTTACAACATAGGTATCAAAGTCTTCAATAGCTTTAATTTTAAGATCAACATCACCCATATGACCTGCTTCATCAGGGGCTTCAATATGAATATAGCAAAAATCATGATGGTTTAAGATATCTTTAGCGGCAGAAATTTTATTAGCATAATTAGTATCAATAAAACCAGTAGCTCCTGGAACATGGGGGGTTTCTAAATCAACAAGGCAACCAAGACCTTTTAATAAATCAACCGCAGTAACAATACCACCTGTTTTTTTATATTTGGTAAAAAAAGATTCCATTTTTGGGTATTTACCTTGACTCCAAGGCCAAATACTATTGGCAATTTTTTTCTGGGCATGAGCACGAGTTTGATTAATCTTAGAAGAGGCTAATATAGTGTTAGCCTTATTAATAATATCTTTAAAAGCATGCATTGTATTTCCTTGAGGCCAAAAAGAAGAGACGTTATTATCTGTAATATCATGAGGAGCAACTGTTTGTAGTGCTGAAAAGGAAGCAGGGGCAATCATAATATGTCGATAGCTAACGCCAGCAACAAATCGAATCGGACTATCTAAAAAGCCTTCATTTAATTCTTTAATTAAAACATGACTTTCTTCTGAGGAAATATGACCTGCTGTAAAATCTGTCATAATATTATTATCAATAGTTACTAAGTTACAGCGAAAAATTAAATCATCATCATTACAATCTACATTTAGGCTTGCTGCTTCAATCGGGCCTCTTCCTGTGTAATAAAGAGCTGGATCAAACCCTAAAATTCCCATATTAGCAACATCAGAGCCTGGATTAAATCCTGGAGGAACCGTATCGACCATACCAAGACAGCCTTGTTTACTAATAAAATCAATATGTGGAGTATTAGCAACTTCAAGAGGAGTCTTATTATCTAAAGAAGCAATAGGATGATCAGCCATGCCATCTCCTAAACAAATAATATGTTTTGTCATTCTAAAACTCCTTTAGGTATGGATAAGGTTTCACTAGATAGGGATTGGAATAACATATCAAAAAGTCCGGATTCATTTAATAACTCAATAATGATCGTTATAACAGGTGCTGATTGATAAATTAGAGATGATTGTAAGATAAAATCAGGCTTTGTAAGCATTAAAGGAACAACAAAAATTAAGATAATAAAAAGACCTCGAAGTCCACCTAAGATAAGCCCAAGAACATGATTGGCAACCCCCATACCAGACCAATTAAAAACGGTATGGATAAATTGAGCAATAATCTGACAGATTACAATTAAAATAAGAAAACATAAACCAAAATATAAAAAAGGATATGACCCAAAAAAAGGTATAAACTGCGAAAATTGATCAAATGTCATTTCAAAGATAGTCTTTGATAAAGAGGTCGCGATAATAATACTTAAAATTCCATTAATCATACGAATAGCACCTTGGCGCAATCCAGCAAAGCCGTTATAGCCAAGCATTGCAATAATCATATAATCAAGAAAGTGCATTATTTATTAAAGTCATTCCGTAACGAAATAAGCTTTTGTTTTATATCAGCATTGGATAATGCTAAAATTTCCATAGCTAAAATAGCTGCATTTTTAGAGCCATTAATAGCAACCGTTGCAACAGGAATACCGGGAGGCATTTGAGAAACTGATAATAAAGAATCAAGTCCATTTAAAGAAGCATTAATAGGAACCCCTATAACAGGTTTGGTAACTAAAGAGGCCATAACACCAGCTAAATGAGCCGCCATACCTGCGCCCGCAATAACGATATCATAATTATCTTCAACATCCTTTGCTATATTATGAACGCGCTCTGGGTTTCGGTGAGCAGAAGCGACTTCAATGGTAGACTTAATATCATAACTTGATAATAAATCCTGAGCTTTTTTCATAATTTCCATATCCGATTTAGATCCCATCATAATCATTACATTTGCCATAATCTTTCTCCTTAAATTATTGAAATAAAGTTTACTTGATTGTCAGTATAAGGCCAATTATTAATTTTTGAAATGGAACAAGAAAAATTAGGACAATGATTAGCAAGGTCTTGTTTAAGCGCATTAGCAAAATGATTAGAGTGAGAATAAAAAATACAAGCTTCTTGAACATATCGTTTTTGTTTATGTAAAAGAGTATCAATCATGATAGTAATATCGCTAACCTTATCTAAGGCATTAGCATAAAATGATACAGTTGATTGGGACGTATTAGTAGATAAGATAACAGGATGGTAATCAGTTGCGCAGTTTAAAAAGTCATGATGAGATTTAAATTGATCTTGAACAGACACATAGGTATTTAATGAATCTAAAAAACATAATGAAAATCCACGTGTTATAAGACGGTTAATGACCAAATGGAGCTCTTCTAAATTAGAAAAATGGCTTAAATTAGAATAAATATAGTGAGAAATCATATAATGGGACATACCATAATGTTTTAATGGATAAAGAAAATAAGAATTATCAGGAAATTTTTTAGCAATAGAAGCATATGCCGGAGATAATGACTCATGAAAAAAACAAATATAAATGGTCGACTTATTTTGGTTAGAATGAAGAAACTGATATAATTTTTTGGATTGATTCGCTCGAGTTGCTGTTTCATCAAATGGAATAATAGTTAAGTCAGATGATAAAGGAAGCAATTTTTGGGAAAAAGAATCTGTAATAAGAATAACGTTTTTTCCAATAAGATTTTTGGGAAACAAACGTTCCTTAATAGAGCTAAGAGGTAGTGATTCTGATTTTTGAAGATGACGAATAGATGTAATCATATCAATATCATGTTGATCAAAAAGACGTGTATAGCCATCACTACGCTTAATATTAGGTAATAACCCAAGTTGATCATAATAGCGAATAGTTCTAGGTGTAATCGTTAATAAATCACAAATATCGCCTATTTTATATAAAGTCATAATGATTGTGTTAAAGGGACAGTAATTTTGATAGTGTTTGAATTGGAGTATAATCCCTTAGCCGTAAAATTAATAGATTTTTTTTGTATATTAGGATCAAGATTAACCCAGGAAAATTCATGATTACCAGCAATAAATTTTTTCTCTTTTTCAAGAAAAACAATATTATTTTCAGCATCAATAATACTAATGCTGACTATAGATGGAAATGTGATTTTAAATTTTGAATCAATCGATAGGTTAGTATCGCTAGGAGTATAAGAAGTATGATCCACAGTAAGCGAAGTCTTCATGGTGTAGTAAGCCCCAAAATCTGTTGAGAATAGGCATAAATTGCCATAAGGTTGATAGATAATAATATCTGATAAAAGGTTAGAGGGATTTAAGTAAGACGTTGTAAATAAGAGAGTCCCGGTAAAAGTATATTTAGCAAGTGTCGTATTCTTAGAAGAACCTAAAATAAAATCACCATACGATGTGAAATCAGCAAATTGATAGGAATTGGTATTAGGAGTTGACGTTAGTAAAATACCATGAGGGGAAAAAAATAACAGATCTGTTTCACAAATAACAAGAATATAGCCTTTAGAGTTAATAGCCATGTTAAGGCATATATAATCTGATAAAGCAGAATTAACTTTACTAGTAATAGATTTTAAGAGAGAGAGTTTATCATTTCGATAACGATATAGTTCTATGGAATTAGAAAATAACAAACCTACTTTAAAAAGATGGTTGGATACACATTTAATAGGAGATTGAACTGAGGTCTTAGACTGTTCAGAGATAGTTTCTGATTTAAAGTCATAATGGTGGATATAAAAATTGTTAGATGTAATAGAAAAAATAGCCCCATCTTCTGTAATAGAAACATCATAAATCGGAGGATCAGCAATTGGAATGTCAATTAATTGTGAGAAACCAAGTGGTTCAAATTTATAATAAAATAAATTATTTTGTTTGGTACTAATACCAGCGGCAAAGGGAATACGTTGAGGCCAAAACATGGGAGATTTACGTTTAGAAATCATACTAATATCAAGCGTAGAAATATCCGTTAATTTATTATCAGGAAATTGTAAGTGAAGTTGATTGTAAGTTAAGGGTAAAACTAAATTAAAATGAGTATCAAATGAGTCAGCTAATAAGCCCTTTGATGGTAAAATAATAGCTACAATAATAAGAAAAATATATTTCAAAATAATGAGAAAATTCTTAAAGAAAAGGTGTTAATTCAGCCTCAAACGCATCTTCTGATTTATGGCCGATAATACGGTGAACTTCCTGAGAGTTTTTAAATAAAATACAACAAGGAATGGATGTTATTTGAAATTCCTGAGCTTTTTGGGGATTATCATCCGTATTTAATTTAAAAATTTCAATAGAATCAGCGAGTTTATCACTAAGAGATTCAAGTGTCGGTGCTAGCATTTTACAAGGGCCACACCAGTCTGCCCAGAAATCAACAACAACTAATTTTGAATCAGCTTGAGATAAAAGGTCACTAAATGTTGAATCAGTAATTTGTTTTGTAGGCATTAGAAAACTCCTTAATTATAATAAAAATTCAATTTAATTAAAAAATAAGTATACCTATATCAAATAAGTTTGACAAATTAATACTAAAAACAGTGCTTAAAAAATATTAATTTAAACCATGAATTTGACAGAAGCGAGAAGCATAGCTATCTGTCATGCCAGCAATAAAGTAGCCAATCATCAGTTCACGAGAGTACCCCTTATGATAATGTAAATTAAGAAAGGATGTTGGTACAAATTCGGGTTTTGATAGTAAAAAAGAAAAAATAGTATGAATAGTATCTTTGCCATAATTATTTAAGTTCACAATGGAGGGGCTTTGATAAAAGTTTTTATACAAGTAATGTCGTAATTGAGTATTTTGTTTGGATAAGTTTTTATCAAAAGAAATAAGAGGTTTATCACTATGCTGTAAATCTTCTAACGAAGAGATAGTATTCTGTTCAATTTGGGAGCAAGATGTTTCATAAGCATTCAGTACTTGCTGCGAGATAATATGACTATTAATTAAATGGGTTCTTTCATGAGATTGTAAATTACTATAGTCGTTAGAAATAATATGATTAGCTTGTTTAAATAGATCAACATGTTTAATAAGATCTTCAATATTAAGAATACCAGAGGATAAACCATCATCAATATCATGGTTATTATAAGCGATTTCATCAGCAATATTGGCAACTTGAGCTTCGAGTGTAATATACGCATTTTTTTGATTAGGGGTATCCCAAGGGGTTTCATGTTTTTTTAACCCTTCTTTAATTTCAAAGCTAAGATTAAGACCTGGAAATGAGGGGTACTTTTGTTCAATTTCTTCAACAAGACGTAAACTATGTAAGTTATGTTCAAAACCACCACATTTTTTTAACAAGTTATTTAATTCATCTTCACCAGAATGTCCAAAAGGAGTATGCCCAAGATCATGAGCAAATGCTATACATTCAGCTAAATCTTCATTAAGGCGGAGTAATCGTGCCAAATGACGTGAGATTTGAGCCACTTCAATAGTATGAGTAAGGCGCGATCGATAATGATCTGAGACATTAGCAATAAAAACTTGAGTTTTATCTTTTAAACGACGAAATGATTTTGAATGTACAATACGATCTCTATCACGTTGAAAACAAGTACGCGTTAATGATGATGCTTCTTTAAAGGATCGTCCATAAGATGAAACACTTTTAACGGCATAAGAAGCGAGTAACTGAGCTTCTAATTGTTCAAAGTACTCGCGCACTATCCTATAGAAAAGCGAACAAAAGAAATAATAGATGAATTATTAGGTAATATCGCTTTAATAGATTGTTTATCATCTTTAATATAAGCTTGTTCAAGCAAGCAGATTTCTTTAAAATATTTTGATAATCGCCCTTCAACAATTTTATCCAAAATAGCTTCTGGTTTACCTTCTTTTAAAGATTGAGAACGAATAATTTCTTTTTCATTTTTAATTTCAGTAGAATCAACATCATCAACAGCTAAGTAGGCAGGATTAGCAGCTGCAACATGCATTGCTACACCTTTTGATAACTCAGTCTCTATAACTTTGTCAAATGCAACTAAAACACCAATTTTGCCATTCATATGAATATACGTTTCGATAAAAGTTTGGTTAGATACTAGTTGAAACTGTTTAACACTAATATTTTCACCAAGTTTTACAACATAATCAGATATGAAATCAGAGTAAGCCATATTATTGATGGTAGATTTATTAAGTTCATCAAGTGTGTTGATAGAGTTAGTTAAAATAGCAGTAGCAATTTCCGAACCACATTGAGAAAATAATTCATTTGAACCGACAAAATCAGTTTCGCAGTTTAATTCTAAAATGACAGCATTGGTATTAGATTTGTCAGATTGAACAAAAATCCTACCTTCAGTAGTGGATCGATCGGATTTTTTAGCAGCTTTAGCTAACCCTTTTTCTCTTAATTTTTTAACAGCATCATCAATATCTCCATTAGTTTCTACAAGAACTTTCTTGCAATCCATAAGACCAACGCCTGTTTTACTTCTTAATTCATTAACTTGGCTTGCAGTTATTGACATGATTTATTCCGCCTTTTCTTTTTTTGTAGTTGCTGCTTTAGTTTTAGCCTTAGTTTCTGTCTTAGCCTTAGTTTTTGTCTTAGCCTTAGTTTCTGTCTTAGCCTTAGTTTCTGTCTTAGCCTTAGTGTCGGTCTTAGTCTTAGTATCGGTCTTAGCTTTAGTTTCGGTTTTAGCTTTGGTTTCAGTCTTAGCTTTGGTTTCAGTCTTAGCTTTAGTTTCAGTTTTAGCTTTGGTTTCAGTTTTAGCTTTAGTTTCAGTTTTAGCTTTAGTTTCAGTTTTAGCTTTAGTTTCAGTTTTAGCTTTGGTTTCAGTTTTAGCTTTAGTTTCAGTTTTAGCTTTGGTTTCAGTCTTAGTTTGTTTTTTTGAAGTCACTTCTTTATCTAATGATTTCGCAGAGACATCTTCTAAAGATGTGTCATCCTCTGCAGATTGATCAGGCAAGTCATCTTGTGCAATTCTTTCAGCTGTCCCAGATACAACAGCATCAGCCATGATAGAACAAACTAATTTAACAGCACGAATGGCATCATCGTTAGCAGGGATGGGATAATCAATTTCTTGAGGATTAGCATTAGTATCAACAACTCCAACAATTGGAATATTTAATTTTTTTGCTTCTTGAATGGCTAATTGTTCTTTCTGTGTATCAATAATAAAAATAGCAGAAGGTAATTTAATCATAGATTTAATACCATCAAACATATTAGATAATTTGGTATAATTTTTTGTTTTTTTAGATTGTTCTTTTTTTGATAAAAGCTCTAATTCTCCAGATTCTTTCATTTTTTCAAAATCTTTTAATTTATTGATACTTTGCCTAATAGTAGAGATATTAGTTAATGTACCACCTAACCAGCGGAAATTGACGTAAGGCATTTCACTGCGTTCAGATTCTTCTTTTACTGCATCTTGAGCTTGTTTTTTAGTTCCAACAAATAGAATAATGCCATCATTTTTAACAATTTGTTTAACAAATTCATAAGCAACATTAATGAGTTGAATAGATTGTTGTAAATCAATAACATGAATTCCATTTCGAGAGGTAAAAATATACTTCTTCATTTTAGGGTTCCAGCGTTTAGTTTGATGGCCAAAATGAACACCACATTCTAGTAATTGTCTCATTGTCACGACTTCTTTAAGATCTTCTTCCACGTTTGCCTCTCTTATAATAAAATATAATCTCTATCTGAATTGAGATTCAGTTTTAGCTTGTTGATTCTATAAGCCAATGATGATCAAGTCAAGGGATTTGAACTTGTAAAGGGAAAATATAATTATGATAAATAAAATAATATTGATATCACTATATAAAAATGATTACGAGATTATTAAAGAGAATGTAACGTTAAACTGCCCTATCAACTTTTATGATAATGCAAAAGAAGCAGTAGAAACACTAGAAGAGAATATAGACGATAGCATAATATTGCTATCAACATTAATTGAAGATATGTCATATGAAGATGTTATTGAGCAGGTTGTGATAAAGTCAAAAAATTGTAAAGTTATTGTGTATTCATCATTTTCATCAATTGAAGAAGTAACCAAAGGGTTAGAAAAAGGGGCGTATGACTTTATTATTGGAGATGATGTATTAAGTAAAGTTGTTATGTCAGTAAATTCATTATTTCAAAAATCAGAGACATCTGCCTATAAAATTGATAATGCTAAGATACAACATCTCATTAATTCCAGTTTGTTTGAGATGATAGATTATTATCAAGTTCAATCTAAATCTAGTGAACTAAATGAAACGATAGCGCAATATAATAAATGGTATGACAATAGCTTAAAAAAAATGGAAAAAAGTTCGTTATTAATTGTAGAAGATGAACATATATTTAGAAAATTGCTAGTGGATATGGTTTCAACCTGTTATTCCCAAGTAACAGCCGTAGAAGGTGGAAAAGAAGCCGTAGAAAAATTAAAAGAAAAAAAATATGGTATAGCAATCGTTGATTTGTTTTTAAATGATATGGATGGGGTAGAGTTGATTCAGGTAATTAAATCTTATAATCCGCTAATACAAATTATTGTAGTAACAGCATTTGATTTAATAGATACGGCATCGAATGTATTAAAAATTGGTGTAGCTGATTATTTACAAAAACCTATTATGAAAAAAGATTTATTAACCTCTATTGAAAAAGCAGAAATTGAAAATAAAAAAGCAGTTATTCAGGAAAAAGCATTACAGGAGTTTTTTTGTAAGCAAATTAATTTTGAGCAAAAATGTGTGATATTAGAATCACTATTTAAATTTAAAAAGAAAAATAACAAACCATTTATAATGGAAGATGTATATCAAGTTTTTCCCAACTTAAATAATAATAATATTTACGAAAAGATTACATTGCCACCTATTATAGATAAGGAAAACATCAAGCGATTTATATCATCATTTAAGTTGGATGAGAAATAGGAAGAGTGATGTCAAAAAGGGTGTATTTTTGAACAGAAGATTGCACCGATACACTTCCCCCGTGAGCATCAATCGTTTTTAATACCATAGGTAAGCCTAGTCCTGTTTTAGCAGAGTTAGATGTATAGAAAGGGTCAAAAATTTTAGTAAGTGTATTATGAGGAATACCTTTTCCTGTATCTAAAAAGGATATTTTTATTTGAGATTTAGCATCCTCTAACGAAGAAGAGATGGTGATAGATCCAGCTTGTTCAATAGCTTCGATGCTATTTAAGATAATATTTAAAAACACTTGGCTCATGCTATTAACATCAAGATTGAGTTTAGGAAGATTGGGATCTAACTTTTTAATCAGCGATATACGTCTTTTTTTAAATTCTGCCTGGCAAAGAGTATCCGCATCATCAATAAGTGTATTGATATCAATACACTCTTTAATATGAGAGGTTGGTTTTCCATATTGAAGCATAGTGGAGGTGATAGATTTAAGGCGTAAAATACTAGATTTGGTGGTAGCGATGTATTCTGTCGATTTAATAGGATCATGAAGGTTTTCTTCTAACAATTCAATACTAGATAAGATCATAGCCATAGGGTTCCCAATTTCATGTGCGATACCACGCGTAAGTGTAGCATAAGCAACTTGCTGAGATGCTTTTTCAAGCATAGTTTTACGTTCTTTAGCACGATTAATAGCAATATTAAGTTTTTTTTCAGATAATAAATTATCAACTAAAAAAGAGTATAACGTAAAACCAATCATTGAGTAGCTAGTAAAAATAGCAAAATAATTTAATATGTTTTGAGTTAATGTAGGAATAAGAGTTGAAGGAAACAGTTGGTAGGAAGTAATTTCAAGAAGATAATGAGTTGTAAGAGGGATACAAAACGCTAAAATTTGAATTAAAACATTTGATTTTCGAAATAAGATAAAAGAAAAGCAAAATAAGGGAAATAATAATAGATGAGCTCCTGATTCTTTACCTAGTAAACAAGAATAAAATGAAAAAATAAGGGAATTAATAAAAATAAGATAAAAACGTGAGAATAAAAATAGTTTTATTTTATGAAATAAAAAAACAATAAGGTAAGAGAGAGGAACAAATATCGTATAAAAAAAAGCAGAAGGTAAGTTTAAGACATAAAAAATAAAAAAATAAGGAATGCAACTTAAAAGATAAAAAACCGTAATTTGATTGGTTAAAACAATGACACGCTTTTTATTTGGAAGGATAGTATCAGGAACGCCAAAATTAAAAATAATATTAAAAAGTTGTTTAACCATTTAAGTTAGTTATATCAAATAACATTAAAAATTTACATAATAATACAAAGAATGTTAAACGAGGGAGTTAAATAATTTTGTGTGTTTAGTAGGCGACCCATTTGATAATTTTGCTTTTGAATCATCCTGCTTTGGCAATGATTTTAGTGCAATACTTAATGGTTTTTCATTTTCTGTTGTTTGATTAGGGGGTATATCTGTTACAAAATGTTTCTTGAGATCATGTTTTAAGCGTTTTATATACATATCAAGAATCTTGGTTAAGTTATTTATAATTGAATGAATAACCTTATTTGGTTTTTGTGTATATAAACTGAAAAAATCTTGGGCAGTATAATGATCAATAAGTTTTTTTTCAAATTCACCAATGATATCACGAAAAACTTTTTCAATTTCTGGTAGATTCTTTATAATTTTTTTTAAAAAGTTAGGGTTTTTCTTAGTCTCAGTTGAGAAATAAAAGAGAGGGTTACTTTTAATGTTATAAGTGATTTGACCCTCATAAGTGGCATTACCAAGAAATTGAGTCAAAGCCTCTTGGGGGCTAATCGGATTATTATTTAGCTCTAAAAGATTACGAAGGAGCTGTTGAAGCCGTTCAGGGGTGCTAAGGCCAATTAAAGCAGTAGAAACTGGAACAAGAGTATACTCAACATCAGTAATTTCATTAAGGCAATCAATATCATTTGCATATTTTGCCAAAAGTTGTGTATGGTCTATTTGTTCAAAATAGATATAGAGTTCTATTAATGAATTTAAAAGATTAGGGTCCCTTGCTACGATGTCAGTCAAGTGTGAATTATTACCATTAATTTGGTTATAAAATTCATCTCCTATATATATAAGTTCATTAAGTTTCTGAATAGATAAAAAGTTAGTAATAAAGTAGGGTAAGTTTAAAACATCTGTAACTGGCTGGCCTTGTAATAAATCTTTATTCTTTTCTAATAAGTACAAAAAATTTTTGGTAAAATTTTCTAATTTATTACTAGGTAAAGAATTGTGAGTCACAGAAAGTGGAGGGTATTTAAGGTGTATATTTATACTCAAGGGGGGAGCTAGCCTTGCTTTATATGATTCTACAATAGAATCAAGAGTATTTTTGAAAAAGTAACTTAAAAAACTAGCTTGAAGCATTGGTGTTGTGGCGTTAGAGTCAATAAAAGGGTGGTCTTTAACTTGCTGTGAGTCATAAACATGGCTCAATGTTAATTGTTGAATTTGTAGAACAGATAATGATTGGGTGGATTTTGTTGATAATGCAAGTACATTAGATGTCAAAAGAAAGTTCATAAAACGATAGCTAGTATAAACAGTATCTTTATTGGCACCAAGATATTTAAAAAATTTTTGAAAAGGTGGTTTTGAAGATAATAAAAATTTAGCTAAGTCATAAGATTTTGTTGGGTCTTGTTCTGCTATAGTTAGCTGATTAAACTTATTTAAGTTCTTTAAAAAAAGAGTATACTCTCTTCGTAAAGATTTAAAATTATCAAGTTTTGTAATAAGATTATCAAGACGGCATCCACTTAAATAATCTATCATACAAAAGTTAAAATTATACTGAAACCAGGGAAAGTTTGATAAAGAAAATGAGAATTGAGGAGCTTGTTTACATAAAGAAGTAAAAAGTACATTAGAAACTATAGAATTATCAACGGTCTCATAAGGGATAGTTTGACGTGAGATAAGTGTAAAAATCTTTTCTTTTATATCATCAATAAAATTTTGAAACTCAGAGTCTTTTAAGGTATGTAGCATGAAAAAGAAACACATAAAAGCGGCATCTTTGGCATACTGTTGAGTAAGCTTATAGCCATGCTCTTTTAAGTCTTTAGGTAAACACCCATCAGCTGCATCATCAAGATAACAATTTAATATCAAGATGGAATGCCATATACGAGACACATGCTCTGGTACTTTATTTGCAGATGGAGGTAAGTATAAACCCCGATTTGGTTGTACATATTCAACAGTCTGCGTTCTTCTCTTATCCATAATGGGATACTTGATTTTGGATAAATTGGAAGAGTAATCACTAGGTTTGAAAGAGAAAGTAGCAACAGTAAAAAGAGGGATTTCTTTTAATGAATCATCCTGCTTTTTTTCTGATAATTTATTATAATAGACATTTAATTCTACGATTCTATCTTGTAGATTATTAATGCTGCATTTATTAATTTGAAATTTTAAAGCAGCTAAAATGAAGGGTATTGCCAATGATTTAAATTGTTTATAGGCTAATAAAGAAAATGATAACCCCGCAATAAACAGATAAAAAATAATAGGGTTTATGGAAGAGAATTGTTCCCTGGAAATAGAGCAGTTTGATCTAATATGATTATTGTGAATAAGATTCGAGTGTAATAATTTTTTTTTGAAATCATTTATAGTTGTCATTAAAATTTTTTCAGAATTAGCAGATGGTTTTAAGCAAAATTTAGTAGAACAATGATTTTGATCATTAAAATTTTTTAAAATTCCTTCTAAAGATTCTTTTAATATTGCTTTCTCTATATATTCTTGATGTGGCGTTAGATTATTAACTAAACTAGATGAAATGTTAGATGTAATTGATATTTCTTTTTTCTTATGAAGGGTAAACATTTTGTGTATGATGTTTGTAGTTTGGTGTTTAAACTGTTCTTTTATGGTGTCTGTATTCCAGTTATCTGTTAACTCATTGTCGATTAAATAATCGTACATTTTTTTGTATTCATCTTGAAATAGTAGGTGGTCTTGAAAAAGTTTGTTAGGGTCGTTCTGGAAATCTTGAAATTGATTAGCTGTTTCTTCCACAAGTTTTATATATTGATCGTCAAAATCCTTGTTTAAAGGATGTGGGAGGGTTCCCTGTTGCGCTTTTTTGAGTAATTTTGGAATTTGTAAAGCGGTAAATATCATTACAAAAATAACTGTAGCATTCTGTTGTTTTAATGACCTGTCTGAGTCATTATTAATATATAATTTAGTGGGTTTTACTGCAGGCCTATATGGGGAGATTAAGTGCATGATGGCTTATATAATCAAGAGGTAGCTTACATTTAGTAAGTACTTTCCGAACTATCTGAACTAGCTGAATTAGCTCTCGGTTTACGATAACGTATCCCTGTATCTAGATTATAACTATCATCTAATATCTTTGAATTTTGTGGAATCATATTTGGAGATGGGCCAGGAGATGTGCCTGGGGATGTGTCTGAGGATGTGTCTGAAGATATACCATCTATACGTGGAGCAAAAAAATTTTTAGTATCTTCATTTTGCGCATGACCCACTAGTTTTTGACTCTCAGATGAGTTGGTGTGAGCGAATGAGGTACGTCTGGTCTGATCGAATGGGGGAAAGTAAGCTGAAAACATACAATTTTCCTTTATAAAAGTAAAAGTTTATGAAAAGTGATAAAAAGATAGTGCAAAACAAGATATTTGTCAAGGATTTATAAAGGGAGATAAATAGGGGAAAAAAGAAAAATTAAATTTTTATAGTACTTGATTTGTCAGATAGAGATGACAAAATATCATTGGAATTAGATTGAGTGTTTGATTTGCGTATTAAAGGAATGCTAATAGTTAAGTAAGTTGAATGATCGTTATCTGATGAAATATAGATGGTTCCTTTTAGCGCATCAATGATAGGGATAAGCATCGATAAGGTAACAGTATTCCTGGATGTTTCGTTATGTAAAAAGAGATCGATAAGGTCTTTGTCTAAGGTATTACTCGTATCTGTAAATGAAATGATGATAGAGTCTTCAGAATGTTGAGAACAAACAGAGCTAGAAATAAAAATAGATCCAGATTGGTTAATAGATTCAATACTATGAATAATAATGTTAAAAAAAATAAGAATCATATTGCTAAAATCAAGTAAGCTATCAGAAATATCTGATAATTCAGTATGTATTTTAATAGACCGTTTTCTACATTCAGGTTGAATAATGGTAACCGCATAATTTAATAGCGACGAAATATTGGCAGATGAAAATGAGTTAGGAGAAAATGAATCATTATTTAGTATAGATGATGCAATAATAGTAAGTTGGGCTTTAAGAGAATTAAAATAATTAGAAGAATCTGTTGATTTATTAGGTGTAAGATCTGTAATCATATTTAACTCAGTTTCTTGAGATAGCTTATGAGATAAATCACTATCAGTAGAATTAAAGTTTTGAAAGTTAGTATTAAATGATAGAGACTTTGAAGTTGAATGATGAAGTAGGCTATTATTATGAATAATAAGTTCAAAAAGATGGATGTAATTATAAAGATTTTCAAGCTGAGATTGCGATAACTGATCTTGTGATGTTTTATTTTCAAAATAAAGAATGCCAGAGACTGATTGAGCTGGAGTTAGTAAAGGGATCACAAGAATCGAATCAATATTATGGTCTAGAATATAGGAATCAGGTGAGCCTGATTGAGAAAGTTGAGATGAGGATTGGTAGAATAATTTTTGAGAATAAAAAACTTGATTGCAATGAGTTTGTATAAAGGGAGGTAAGGTTGCAATAGATGTATTATCTTTAGCAAGCGATACATCTTTAGATAGAAATGTGTAATTTAGTATTAAATCCTCATGGTCACTTTTAAAGAAATAACCAGAATCAAAATCAATATAGCGAAAAATAAATTGAAACATATAAGATAATTCAATATCGGTAATAGAGTGTACATTTTTTTTGTTTTTTAATAAAAAAACGATATTATCTTCTGAATCAGAAGCTAAAGGTTTTGTATCCTTGGAAAGATAGAAATGATAATGTTTTGAGAGAGAGTCACGTTTGTAGCAGTAACCTAGTGTATCATAAGATTTAATGCATATATCAATATGTTTTTGTACGCCATCTTTATCATGAAGGTCATGGTAAAAGATAGCTGCTATTTCATGGGCGATAAGATTTGCTAACGGTTGTTTATAATGGTCTGAAGATTCAATCGTTTCTAAGATTAAACGATGGCTATTTTTATTGCTATGATAATAATTTTGAATAGATTTAAGGATGTTATAATATGGTTTATAGTGATGTAGATCTTGGGTGATCAAATGATTAAAAATATCAATATGGCGAAAGAGTAATTGTAAAGAGGCTGGATCTTTGGTAGATGTAAGTTTGTAATCAAAAAATAATGAAAGGGAATAATAAAAACAAAATAATGGATAAAAAATACCTAGTAAATAGTTGTTAAATTTATTTTCTAGATTTTTTCCTATATTAATAGCTGATTTATAATCCTGTTTGTAGAAGCAAATAAACATAATAAGAAATTTCAAAATAGGTTCGGCAGATTCGTTAGATTCTAAAACAACTTTATTTTGGTTGATAAATGTATGACAATCAAAAGTCTGATTCTCAGCAAGGATAGTTAATAATTGTTTATGTAACGTTGTATGGCTAATAATAATAGAAGATGAAAGATGACATGTTTTTAAAAAAAAGAAAATATTTAAATCATACGATTGCTGAATTTGTTGAAGAGATACCCCATTTAGGAGTTGAAAGTTTTGGTGAAAATTAATACAAGCAAGCCAATAATGAGAACTGCTAGAAGACAGAGTTAGTTTATTATTTAAAAATTTTTTAATATCATAAGTACTTTTTTCTAAATTATACTTTAAGGGCGTATAAAAGAGCGTTTTAATAAAATCAGGGAAGGTATAAATATCCGTCCTATCATACTTGAAAGAGGTGTTATCAATGGTCGGGTTTTCTTGAAAAAGAATATCCAGCTTTTTAATATCACCTGATTTCATTTTTTTAACAGCATCTAATAAGTCAATAGAAATGATATTAATGTTAGCCTGGTTAATAATTCTTGCTTTAATAAAAACCATTAAATCAAGTAAGAATAAGGGGGCGTTTAGTACGAGTAGATTTAAGACTTGCGCTATGATTAATATCTCAGAAGAAGTTGTCGGTAATGATTTTGAAAAATGAAAGAATTTTTTTAATTTCCAAATAGGTAGTTTTAAAAATTCAATGCCAAATTTAAAATTAAGAAAAAATTTATTACTTGGAATAAAGCCTAGATTAATATTTAAATAAGCAAGAGATTGGGTTGCTTCTAACGTTAAATCATAATAATTAAATTGTTTTTGATGAAGCCATTTCATTTTAAATAAATGTAATAAAGCGCGTTCTTTATTATTAGTAGAGATCAAAAAGCAGTTTTGCCATTCTTTTTGAATATCAGAATGATTAGAATAAAGCTTACATAAGAGATGATGATAAGCGATATCAAAATGAAATAATTTTGAATGAATAAAATTGTTTTTAAAATAGTTTAAAAGTAAGAAGAAAAAGTCATGAGCAATATTATGTTGCTCTAAATGAATAGATGAATAGGCTTCCAAGACTAATTGTGAGAAAAAATCTTTAGATATAGTTTTAGGAAACTGGTAATTATTGGAAGGATCAATAATAAAAGAAGTTGATACGTAAGAAATAGTTTTTTTTGATTGAATACTATAGGAGATATGATCATTATGAATTTGGGTTAATTGTTTTTTAGATAAGCCATCTAATATAATAGATATAATGCTAATACTGGCAAATTGAAAATAATGATCACGAATAACACCAAGATTTGAAAATGAGTGTTCAGGTAAAATAAATTGAGCATTCAAAGCGTCATTTTTTATAGTCGAATAATCATAATCGTAAAAACGACAAATTTCATATAAATTAAATGGAGAGTCTTCTAAGCAGGCCAATAACATACAGTGTTTGGTAGCCTCACTAAGACCATTAAAAATTTCATGAATTAATAATTCTCTAGTAATAAAAGGGCGAGATGAAACAAAGTCAGATTCTAAAAAAGATAAATTATTAAGAAAAAAATTGATTAAAAAGATAGATCGAGACGATTTTTTGAGAATTAAAGAGGCTAGGGAAAGAGCATCTAAATGAGAAATTGAAGTAAACGATTTTAAAGTAACTAAAATATCATGATAGTTAATTGAGGGGAGTGATATATCTTTAGTAAGATAGTTGTTTAATTTAATGAGAGAAAAGAACTCATTAAGAGACGGATAGAGACTAAGATTATAGTTAGGGAATGTAAAGACGACAGTTAAGGATGGTTGAGAAAGAAGAAAAGAAGATAATAACATAACAACATGACGTTCTAATAAATGGCCATTTTCAATGATTAGACAAATAGAATAAAATTCAGAAATACACTTTAAAATAACAGATAAATGATAATTAAAATTATGATGTTCATATTTGTAATCATCGTAGATAACGTTATAACTAAGTTGGATTTTTTGTAAATTATCATTAATAAACAGTTTAAAATACTGAGTAGAATCACATATTGTACTTAATTTTTGTTTTAATAAAAGGTAGTCACGAGCAGATAAAGTGCGATTTTGCGTTAAGAGTTTATTAATAATATCAATATATGTTGTAATAATATTTGTTCTAGGTTTTGATGCAAAATTAATATAAAAACAAAATAGATTTGATTTAGATTTTAAAGAATCAAAAAGGTTTGTATTATAATAATGAATATCGTCGTCTATTTCAGCTGATAACCAAAAGAAATTAAATTGTTTAATAGGTTTATCGATTAATTTAATAAGTTGAGAAAGTTTTTGAGAAATATTAATAAGGGAATTCATATTAAACCAACTATATAATAATTCTATTATAGTTTATGTAATATAAAAAATAGTTATTAGATATCATTTTTAATGTCCGGTTTTATATTATCAAGAGAGGGATAAGATAAAAGTATATTCGCAGCTCTCCTTTGTTTTGGATCATTTTCCGCAGAAAAAGGGCTTCTTGGATGAGCTAAAACCCAAAAGATTATTTTTTCCCAAGATTTGGGTGGGGCTTGTGAGCAAGAGTTGCTTGTAGTAGGGGAGGGGTGCTGAGTATGATACTCTTTTAACGAATAGAATTTTTTAGGGGGTTCATTTGATTGAGATATATATTTATCGGGTGTGCTAAATGGGTTTTGAATTAAAAACTGATAAAGAAGTCCCAGTCTATTTTTTATGGTATATTTAACAGGAGAAATATGAAAATTGAAACGAATTAACTGCCAAATATAAAACGAAGTTTCAATAGCCTGAGTGGCAACAGCGCATGTTCTAGAAAAGCCATCTATCTGTGAGTTAGTAGGTTTAAAGCTGGAATTACCTTGTAAGCGAGCTAATCTTATATAATTTTTTTCGGTATTATCATGTTGGTTTCTGTTGTAGTTTACTGTGTTTTCTTTTATTTCTAAATATTCTTCGTCTGTAGTTTGAAATTCTTTAGACAGAGCAGCAAATTGCTGGTTACGTTTCTGATTACTGCATATTTCTCCTATTTTTTCTTTCCACCAAGCACATGTTAGAAGGAGTGGCTCACGTGATAATCTATGAACACCAACAGACGCAATCGTCGTTTCATTAAAGCCTAGTTTGTATTGAGGCTCCCATTTTTTCAACCCAAAGATGGAAGCGAAAAAATTATAAGGTATTTGCCGTAGATTTTTATCATTTATTTTAGCAACCGGGCAAGGAAATTTATTAAAAGAAATTGAAGTCATGAGCTGTTGGTTCATAGTAAATAAACTAGCCATCAAGGTTAAAAAATATGTAGATTCCTGGTTAAACCAATCCCAATCATAAATATCTCGATGATCACGATCTTGATAATCACGTGGTTTTTCTAGATACTGAACAAGATTTTCCAGCATGGTTTTAGGTTTTTCAAGATCAGCGTTTTTTATATCATTAGGAAACATACGATCGAACTCTTTAAATGTGTCTCCATCAGTTGATAAATATTGGTTTTTGATTTTTTGAATTTCACCGTAATGCTTTTCAATATTCTTACTTAGTATCTTTTTGAAATAGTTTAGTAATTCTGGGAGTTCATCTAAAAGCTCTTTGTACTTAAATAATCGTATATCATCGTCAATAATTTTTTTTAGCTTTTTAATAAGACTGAAAATTTCACGGTGGTTTCCGTTTTGAACAGTGTCTAAGTAAATTTTTATATCTTTTGGTTTTACAACAAAGTTTATGATTTCGGTAAGCTTGTCTTTTTCAAATAGAGGGTATGTTTCTTGTAATTCGTCAAGATACTGTGCAAATGTATAATACTCTTTAAATGTTGCTTCATCGATAATAGTTTTATCCTTATCCTTGTAAAGTATGTTATAATTATTCTTGGTTTTGTGTATTAGATCTTTAATAAGACTAAAAATTTCTTCGGGGTTTTCGTTTTTAGCGGTATCTAACCATTCCTTATATATTGTTTTCTCTCTTCCTGTGGTTGTAACAAAGTCTATAACGTCTATGGTGTGGGTAAGAGTGTCTTGTTTATTTAGCGTGGATTTTAACGAGCTTCTTAAGTTGTTAGATAGAGTTTCAATTGCGCTTGGGAAGCCAGATTTAGAGGTTAAAGAACTTAGAATGTTTTTGATATAGTCATTAATTTCATTGTTTTTAAAGGGAATGTTAGAGTCTAGTCTATCAAGAATTTTTTCACATGATTGCAGTAAGGTTTCTTCCATACAGGAATCTTTAAGGTCTAGTTTTAACTTGAGTTGATTAATTGTTTGTTTATCATCAAGACGGAATTGAGTAAACGTAGCACTGTCTTTTTCAATTTTATCCTTATGTTTAAAAATTAAGAAGACCATATTAAAGCAGACTCTAGACAAGCAATAACGTGCATCGTTAGCAGAATCAGCCCATGAAAATTCTGCAGCAATTTGTCTTGGAATCAGGATATCAGTATGCTGTTTTAAGCGCCAAAATATATTATAAGGACGATTAGGGTTTTTAGTATTAAGAACATCTATAAGGTTACGGTAAGTATCGGTTTTGCTATCAAAGAGCGTATTTATTTTGCTTAAAAAGTTTTTATCTAACTTTTTAAGGTTATCAACACAACTGTTCCAATATTCATCTTTTTTCAATTTATCTGACATATTATAACGATCTTTAATTTTCTTAATCATTTTTTCAATAGGATGCTCAAGGTTAGGCAGTTCAATCTTAAGGCCTAAATAAGGAAGCAAGAGATAAGGAATAAAATAAGAAGAAAACTTCTTTAAAGATAGGTTTAAGCTAGAATCTACACTTGAGTTGTTATTAAGATAATTTATAGTCTCCTTAATTTTGTCATTAAAAACCTTAGGATTATCTTTAAAGTTTGTATTAAAATTTTTAAAACCATCTTTCATTGCATCTTTTTCTTTTGCACCTCCTCTACCTAAAATATTTAACAGAAAGATTGGAGCTCTAGTTATATGTGTGTGTTTTTTTTTATATGTTGGTTTTGAAGGATGAAGAAGATATCTTTCATGAAGGAATGCTAAAGCAAAGGAAAATAAAGGGGGAAGAAATCTTTTAATCGTAGGATTATCTAAGGAAAAAAAAGAATTTTCAGGAGAAGTAGTTGTATTAGTGTTAAGAAAATAAGAATTCATACTATATAGGAGGCATAGATAGGATGTCAAATACAGAGCAAAAGATAGAACTTGATTGCCAACAGAGATAGATGGATAAATTGAAATGTTAATTTTATCCTCAGTGTTATTCCCATCGAAAATTTCGTTAAAAAACTTTAAAATTGTTTGAAACTGTTCAGAGTTTTTCTTCGCTTCACTAGATTTATTAAACAGACTACTTGTTTCAGAAGCAATAGATCCAAAATGATAGTATAGTAAATTTTCACGAAAATGAGTTATATCTAAATAAAAATGATGAACAAAGCTAGCATAAAAAATAAATTTGTCATTATCATTTTTCATTTCATTTTTAAGAGATTCGTTTTCGTTATTATCGATCCAAAATTTTGCTACTTCATAAGAGTTTTTAAGAGAAGCAAAAAAGGTCTCTTTTTTATAAGGTTTGTCAAAAATTTTTTTATTTGTTATGTGGAGCACTTTAACGACAAAAAGGTTTAAAATCTTAGTTTCAATAGTATCAATATCTTCAGGTTTAAGAAGGCTATTTAACTTAGAAATATGGTGATTATAACATGCAATTNTTTTTCTTCTCTTGAGTGTGTTTTTTGGCATCCCTTCTTCGTTACGTGAANCCTCCATTAATNTTTTTAAAACTTCAATAATAACTTTGAAATAATAACCGAGTTTAGGTTTAGAATTACTATCAAAATCGTTTTTATAGATTTTATTTTTTGGTTTATTTTGAACCTTCTCATATAATTCTAAACTAATAGCAACAATAAGAAATTTTAAGTTATTTTCAAATAGTTTATCTAGAGCAAGAGTAGTATCATTATCAAATTTATCCTCAAAATTTTTGTCATCAAAAAGGTCTTCTAATTTAAGGAAATCTTTGAAAGCATGATAAAGAAAGGAATGTTTCATTTTTTTCTTCATATACTCAGAAAAGCATTCTTTTGCTATAGATTCAAAGTGTTTTGTGTCATACCATAAGGGACAATCAAATTCTGATATTGGAGGCGAAGTTTTACCTACATCATTAGAGGAAGTGGAAGGTGTTTTTTGTGGTGGATGATGAGAAACAAGCATTAAGGATTTATGGGGGAACGTGTCGTTGGAGCACTAGCAGACAAAGGCGAATGCGGAGAATGAGTAAAGGGACTGTTGTGATCGGAAGAAAGCCTAGAGGGAACGCTTGTAGATACTGGGGAATTATTCTTCTCTTCACCCCAATCACCAGCATACATTATTCTTGGTCTAATCATGGGTATAGAGAAAAAATCTTCTAATTTGCTAGGGGAATCAGGCAATCTACACTCTCTAGATGCTTGATGTCCTCCGTTTGGCATACTATCGTTTAAAGGTTCTTCATATGGCTTCCTGTCTATAATCATTTGGGGTAAATCCACTAAACTCTCGTTTTTAGGATTGTCTTTGAGCATACGTATTACTGGTTCAAGGTCAGTAAAAGCTGGTGGCTGAGGTGAATCAGTCGACGAATCTGAATTTTGAATATTATTTTTTGTTTGAAGTGACTCTTGCCGTTCTCGTTGTTGAGTTGAAGAATGTGGTGAATCTTCCTCAAAGGAAAAAATTAGATCCTCTGTATCTGTACAACTATGATTTACTGATTGTTGAGAAGACGTAGCATGTGAAATAAAGGGAGAAGGTGGAGGAGAGTTACCAAATGAATTACTGGAGCATGGAGAAACTGCAGAGTCACGCGTCGTTTGATTATAATTAAATGGTGAAAACGCAGTTTGTTGTGAAGTCACGTGGTTAGAGAAAGCCATTGAATCTGAGGGTCTTGGGGAATACATATTTAGTAGTTTTCTCCTTAATAAAAACGATAATGAAGCAATAATACGTAATCATATTCCTACATGAAAAAGAAGAACTGAAACATGTAGAAAATACATTATAAAATAGATATTGTCAAGTTTTTATTAAGATATTTCCTTTTTTAAAGTATTAACAAAGTCATTTAAATAATGGATGTTATGGATAGTTAGTAAGGTAGAGGCAAGTATTTCTTTCGCAATAAATAAGTGACGGATATAACTTCTGGAAAAATGCTGACAAGTGTAACATGAGCAGGTATCAGATAAAGGAGTAAGGTCATCTTTAAAGATTTCTTTTTTGATATTAATACGTGCATCCTCGTAAAAAAATTGACCGTGTCTAGCAATACGAGTAGGGATAACACAGTCAAACATATCAATACCATGTTCAACTGCAATTTTAATATTTTCAGGAAGGCCAATACCCATAACGTAGCGAGGTTTATGATCCGGTAATAAGGGAGCACATTTTGCAATATACTCATGAAGGAGTTCTTTAGGTTCACCAACACTAAGGCCTCCAATCGCATAGCCAGGAAAATCTAACGAGGTAAGAAAGTCGGCACTTTCTTGTCTTAAATCCAGATGAAATCCTCCTTGGATAATACCAAAGCACCAATTAGGGATATCCATTTCATGCCAATAGTGATAAGCATCTTGAGCCCATTGATGAGTTAAACGAAGATCTTGAGCTGTTTGTTGTTTCGTTTCATTGTAGGCGGTGCAAATATCTAAAACCATCATAATGTCACTATTAAAGCCACATTGTAAATCAATCACATGTTTAGGTGTAAAACGAACAGGGGATCCATCAATATGAGATTGAAAGGTAATACCATCTGAATCAACCTTTCTACGTTTGGCTAAAGAAAAAACTTGATAACCGCCAGAATCTGTTAGGATAGGACCATGCCAATTCATCATAGAATGAATGCCACCATGTTTTTTGATAATATCAATACCAGGACGTAAACTTAAATGATAGGTATTAGCAAGTAAAATTTGACTGTTAGTTGAGATAATTTGTTCAGGCGTTAATGATTTAACGGTTGCTTGGGTACCAACTGGCATAAAGGTAGGCGTTTGAATTGTACCATGAGGGGTGACAAGTTCACCTAATCGGGCCTTGTTGGTAGTTGATTTTTTTTTAATTGTAAACGGATGCTTAAGCATATGTTAGGCTATTGTATCCTTAACAAAACAAAAATATAACAACAAATCTTTTACGAAATATGTTTAGACATACTATAATAAAGGGTAACAAAATATGTTCCAAAAAATATTTGTAATAATTTATAGGTAGCTAAGTATGAAATTTACGTTTCGATATTTATTATATACATTAATCTTAATAGGGTTTGTGACCTTTACGTTTACCTTATGCTCAAAAGCAGTAGTTTTTCCTATCTTAGATAAAGAACCAGCTCAAGAAAGTATTGTCTATCAGAAAACGCATGAAGCAAGAATCAAAGCTAACATAGAGCGATTTTTAGAAAAATTATTAGGAAAAAGATTNTTTGTCGTATCAGTAGTAACATTGCTAAATGACAGTGTTACAGATGAAGTAATGCTAGAAAAAACACCGGAAGTTGTAAGTAGTAATCGTACCTTTACAACAACATCTAATTTTAATGAAAAAGCCGTTAGCTATGCTAGACTAAGGCCAAGTTCTGAAGATATTAGAGAGCAAGTGAAGAATACAGATAACATGGATTTTTCATATGATTCATTAACTGCGCCTGTAATCGATTTACCTGGATTTCCTGTTTTGGAAAAAAAGAAAGAAGTGATTCAAGAAAAAGCAATTAGTACCATCCCCACACAAAATTTAGATAACTCATTAGAGCCTAATCGAACATTAGAGTTGGAAAATAGTGAATCAAATGAAGAGTTTACATACTTAGTTAATCAGACACTCAAAACAAAGACAGAAAAAAAGCAAAGTATAAAAAGTATTAATGTAAGCATTGTAATCGATAAGGATTATAGCGATTACATGGGCATGGACTTAGCAGAATTAAAAACCATTTTAACAACGGTATCTGGAATAGATGCAGAGCGTGGGGATCAAATAGCGATTACATTTGCACCTTTTATGGGAAAAGAATTTGGCTGGAAATATTTTGTTAAGAAAAATCAAGTATATTTTGACCTTGTTAAAAAGATGTACGAGAAAGTAAAGCCTATTGTAATAGCTATTATTNTGTTGATAGTAACGCTAGGTATTTTATTTTTACTATATAAATTATGGCTACGGTTAGCACAGGCAAGACAAACCCGTAAATTAGAAAAAGAAGCTCAAAAAGAGAAAGAAGAACAAGAAAAAGCACAACAAGAGTTAGAAGAAAAAATATCAGAAATGGAACAAAAGCGACAAGAATTAATTCAATTAGCCCAAACGCAACCAGATCAATTTATTTTATTATTGAATAGCTGGATGGAGGTAGATGAACTTGAACCTGTCAACAAATAAATCAATAACAACATCACGACGAAAAGCTGCCATTTTATTAATGTATTTGGATTCTAAAATGCCAGGTTTATCACAACAACTTTTTGCCAAAATGGGAGAATCTCGATCTAAAATGTTGTTACATGAAATTAATCAATTAGGAAAGGTAGATAAAACAGAAATTAGTCATGTTATGGATGAGTTTTATGAGTTAGCCATTACACAAAACAGTGTTATTGGAGGAAAAAATGTAACCGATAAATTATTAAAAGATAGTTTTGGAATTGAAGATCCAGATGACTTCTTCTCATCAAAATCAGGATTATTTGATTTTATAAATCATTTATCAGATAAAATATTGATAGATTATTTGAAAAAAGAAAATAGACAGGTAGCAGCATTAGTTTTGTCATTAATTCCAGATGAACGATCAGCTAAATTATTATCAGAGTTTCCTGTAGAACAAACCGCTATTATATCAAAAAAAATGTTGACATTAGATGTTCCAAATTATCCTCTTTTATGGAAATTTCATCGTGAGTTAGAGTTGAATTTATTAGGAGAAGATGACGATACAATAGAAGAATCACAGCAGATTTTTAAATTATCGCGTGTATTAGAAATGATGGTGAGTGATACAAGAAAAACAGTTGTAGATATGATATCAACACAAGATAAATCATCCGCTGATAAAATACAGGAATTAATATTCTCATTTAATGATTTAGTATTTATGAGTAATAAAGATTTAGGAATTATGTTAGTAGAAATAGACCCCCTTAGTTCATTAGCTGTAGCAATGCAGGGTATATCCGCAGAGTTAAAAGACAAACTGTTAGGAAGTATATCAGAACGTTTAAAACCACGCTTAGAAGAAGAAATAACAAATGCTGATGGAGCANCAGAGGAAGACGTGCAGAAAGCACAGGGAAGTATCGTTCAATTATGTCGAAAACTAGAAAATGAAGAAAAAATTGATCCGTTAGTTGAGATTATTAAACAAAAACAAGCCTCTAATTTTGTAGAAACACCCAAAAGTGATGCCAAAGAGTCAAATGAATTCCCTATAGAGCCAGAGTCAGAAGAAGCCCCAAAACCAGAAAAAGAGATAAATGAGCAAGACATAGAGAAAAAGAAAGAGAAAGAGAAAGAAGCTGTTAATCAAGATGATGCAAAAGAAGGAGATGTATCATGAGTGAGTTATTAGGACATTTTTTAAAATTTAATAAAATTATGGGTTTAAAGTTAACTAATACTGTATCAGCACAATTAAAAGTTGGGCTCTGTGTTACTGAATTTTCAGGAGGCGTAAAAGAGTATCAAGCGTGTCATTCAACATTACCAAAATTTAGTTTTTATGGTCAATTTGGGTATCAAAATAGAGGTGTTTTAGTAGGAGTAGATCCAAAAATAATTATGTTAGGAACACAACGTTGTTTTGGAGGGAGTATCGATATAGCTAACATGAATGCTACATCATTTACATTTGCAGAAGATTTTTTTGGGAAACAGATCGTTAGTATTTTTGAAAAAGAGTTTCAAGAAAAAGAATGTGGTTTAGAAATGAACAAAATTGACTATCAATTAGATAGATCNCATTTATTTTTTTCAGATGAAAAAGTACTATTTGTAGAAATGAAATGTACGGTAGAAGGAGATAGTGTTGGATCAATATGTATGGTATACCCATTAATGTTTATAAAACAGGAAAAAGAAAAATGGATAACAGAAGACTCGTAAAATTAATTAGTCTTTTTATAGTATTGTTTAATACTATTAACTTAGCTATATCAGAACCATCTACATTGGTTGTGATTCCGCATGGAACAATTCCTGAACGAGGTACACTAGAGTATGGGTATCGTGCAAAATTATTTGCTAATTCTGATAATAAGTTAGAATCAGAATCAACTGCATTTTATCATTTGAGTTTAACAGATAAATTTCAGATAGGGTTAAATACATCCCCGGAAATAGATATGTTATTAAGTATGAAAGCAGAAATAGCATCAACTCAGCTATTAAATACAAACCATAAACTAGTCATTGGGTTTCAAAATTTAGGATTAACAGAGCGCTATTGGGACGATGATAGATGGAAGACGCTTGAAGAAACCAGTTTGCCAAGAGTACGATCCTTTACGGTATATAGTTTTGAAATACCAANNTTAAGATCGCANTACCATATTGGAGTTGCTGATTACCAGAGTTTTNATGATGATTATGTTATTGTGGGAGCCCATTACAACTTTAAGAAATTTAGAACATCAGCAGAATGGGATGGAAAGCAGGTGCATTTTGGATTATTATTTAATTTGCCAAATAACATAAAATTGTATGGAGCATTAACGCCTAAACCAAATGACGAAAGAAATGTAGATAAGCATTTTATTTCAATTGCNATNACATTAACTGGGAAAATTTTTAAAGAAAAAAATCAAAAAGAGTTAGATGCTATTAAAAAAGATTATAAAGAAATTAAAGGTAAATTAGCTGTATTAGATGCCAAAACAGANGTTATCAGAGAATTTAGTTCNTTAGANTTTTTAGAAGAGTTTCAGCAATTTTTATTACAAGAGCATAAAGTTGAAAATGAGTTAAATAATGAACGTAAAACAGAGATTCGTTTAGCCTTAGAGCATATGCAAAGAGGGTTAGAATTTTATTATAAGGAAGAGTATGAATTATCGTTAAAAGAATATGAAATAGTAACAACCTTNGTACCAACATTCTCGATAGCTTATGCCAGGTTAGGATCTATTCATTATAAGTTGGGAGATTTAGAAAAAGCGCGTGAAAATTGGGANCAATCATTAGAGTTAGATCCTTCAAATGATAGTTTNAAATTNTTTTTAAAACGAATTACGCCATCTAAAGAGTTAGAAGAAATAAAAGATGATAAAAAAAATATAGATATTTCAGATGATTATGATTTATTAAAAATAATTCCAGAACGTGACCAAATATAAGATGAAAACAAGTAAATTAATAATGTTAATGATAGGTAATATCCTGATAGGAGGAATTCTTTATGGAGCCCCTTATAATTTGCCATCACATTTAACTAATATTCCTATTTATTCAAAATTTGAAAAACATGACATTATTACAGGAATCTCATCTGGATTTTATACAGTAGATGGGAGTGCTAGATATGAATTTGATCTTAAAGCAATGTATGCGTTTAATAATAGGTTTTTAACGGGACTAAATATGGTTAATAAATCAGATTTTGTCTTACATATGCATTATCAATTTTATTCTACATTTGAATCAAAGTTAAAAGTAACAGGAGGTATAACAGATATTTCTTTAAATGGTAAAAAAGCAATTTCAAGTTTTGATGAATATAGTGTGACGCAAGAAAATTCAATTTCACCCTATATATCAGCATCCTATATTACAGAGATTGCAAATTATCATATTGGATATGGAGGAGGACGTTTTCAGTATGCGGATGAAAACTCTGCTCATTTAAAAAATTTTGATGGGCTATTTTTTGGAGTAGAGATTGCCGTTAGTACAGCATATATAGGATTAGAATACGATGGTAAGGATTTAAATATTGGTGCGGCTTTGCCAATGACTGACAGAACCAGTTTTTATGCTGGTTTAACAGAGTTTTATCGCTATGAAAACGATGGGGGAAATAATATTAACCCTCAATATAACAACCAACCCTTGAGATGGTTTTCGTTTGGGATAAATCATAGGTTTAATTTTTCAAAACCAGATGAAGAGCAAGAGGTGGTTGCGCAACGCTTTTCATTACAGGAAGAGCAGGTTAAAAAAATAGCGAAAGAAATAAATAAATCATATGAAGCTGAACTAAATAAATGGCGAGAAGAAAGAGAAGGATTAATAAAGGAAATAGATCGGTTAAAACATGCTGTCAAAGAAGATTTACGTTATATTGATAAAGAAGATTTTGAATCAAAAGATGAGTTTAGGCAAAACTATTTGTCAACTAACCAAGAAACATCAGAGAAGGTATTAGCATATTATTATGAATCCTTTGAATATTATTCTCAAAAACAATATTATGATGCAATTCAAGTATTACAAAAAGCGATTGCATTAAATCCCTATTTACCACAATTATACGTAAGAATGGGATCTATTTATTTTGATTTAGACCTAACAAAAATGGCTTTATTACAATGGGAAAAAGCGTTGGAATTAGATCCTCAGAACATAAAACTAAGTGAACGAGTAAGTGCTTTAAAAAAAATATAAAANTATTAACNTAACTATTATCGGATACCAAAATGTTTAGCACGAAATTCTGAAAAGATTTCTAAGGCAATAGCATTTTCAAGATCAACAGGTTTATCATCAATAATACAGTAAGGAGAACTGTTTTTATTATAAACAACNTCTACAACATTAGGAATTCTGTTGTACCACAAAATAGTAATATAATCAGATTTTTGTATTGTATTTTGAAGAATCAGTAATAGCTGATAACTAAGTTCAGGAATTTGTAATGAATGATGAAGGTAGGGTAAGGCAATAACTAGGTTGTCACTTTTTTTTAGTAGTTTAATATGACTTAAGTTAAGTTGATCATATTTGCTTTGAACTAAATCATAAATCATTTTTTCTTGAATGGTTGTAAACGGAATAAGTTGCCAATGCATACTATAGTAGGCTTGTAAGATACCTAATTCGATTGGTAAATAATGTGTGACTTTTTCTAGATTTTTAGAAAGAGGTTTATGTGACTTAACATCATGAAGTCCAATAGTATGATGAAATAAAAGAAGATCTTTACTGATACCACCTACTGTTAAAAATGTTTTATTAAGTTTTTCTGGTAAAAAATGATATTCAAATAAATCATTAGAAAGAATAGGAATATATTTACCATTAATATAAATATGTTTAGTATCAGCGGCAGACCCTTTGATTTGCCATTGATGGGATAAGGGGTGAAATTGGATATCGGTAATCGAATAGGGGGATGGTAATGATGTAGTATCTTCTGGGAAGTAATCAATAGACCGTTGAACAGTTGTTTTCTGATTATTCTTATCAGTAGCTTCTATTGTAAAAATATTTTCTTGATGTGGATTTAACATAGCTTTGATATAGAATCGATTATTAAAAGTAGGAATAGGAATATTGTTAATAAAAACAGAAGTGGCATTTTTAATGGTCCCTTTAAATAAGACGAGTTGTTTGTTACTACGGAAATCTTGTTTTGGAGATATCATATTTAATTCAAGCTGGCTTGCAAAAAGAAGAGATTGTAGGGATAGTAAAAAAAATAAAATTATTGGTTTCATTACAAAAATGATAAACATACATTATCTAATAAATAAAGTCCCTTTTTAGTAGTTTGAATACCAGTAGCGGTTTTTTTGATAAGATTTTGCTGTGATAGATCGCTTATTTGTGTAGCAAAGATTTGTTCAAAATCAATATTATAGCGATCATAATAATCTTCAAATAGGATCCCAGAAGGAATCCGTAGGTTAGCAATAATATTTTCTGACATAAGGTCTTGTTGTGATAAAGGTTGAAAGTCAGCTAAAAAATAAGCGGGGGTAGGTGATTTAATATAAGTATTGAGGGATGTTTGATTATGGTAACGGTAGGGAGAGATAAAAGAGTGTGCTCCTAATCCAATACCAATATAAGAATCAAATTGCCAGTAACGTTTATTATGAATGCAGTCATAATTTAGTTTAGAAAATGACGATACCTCATAATGATAAAAATCTTGTTGAGTAAGAAAGTCAATTAAAAATGAATAGAACATAAAATCAGTATCATGAGAGGCCTTTGATACTTGTTTTTTAAAAAAGGGAGTATTGGGTTCGATCGTTAAGCTATAAGATGATATATGGCAGGGGTTATAATCTAAAGCTTGGGTTAGAGAATATTCAAGATTTTTAAGAGAGCTATTAGGAAGGCCAAACATCAGATCGATATTTAAATTAAAATTAAATTGATTAATATGATCAAGTGCTTGATAACTTTGTGTAACGGTGTGCCCACGACCTAAAAATTCACATTCATCAGGATTAAAAGTTTGAACACCAAGACTAAGTCTTGTAAACCCAAGATCCTGAAGACTTTTTAAGTAAGATAAAGAAACATCTTCAGGGTTTATTTCCATCGTGATTTCTTGTATCTGAGAACAATTAAATGTTGCTTGAATAGTCTTAAGAAGTTGTGAAATATAAGAGATAGGTAAACAGGAAGGGGTACCTCCTCCAAAAAAAATAGACACTAATTCAATTGAGGGAGAATGTTGATAAGTAATTATTTCCTGACAACAAGCATCGATATAGGAAGAAAATAAGGAGTCATTAGATTTTAGTTTTGTAAAATCACAAAAAGGACAAATCGTACTACAAAAGGGGATATGAATATATAAACTAGCTTGAGAGGGTAATGAATGCATTTATAAAACAAGTTGATTGCCACATTTAGAACATTTTTTTTGATGTGAGTCATAGCTATGCCCACAACGTGAACAAAATAAAGTAGAAATAGATGCATTAGAAGTTGTAAGTTTTAATTTAGGGCGTAGAGCAAGATAGATAAGTGGCGCGATAGGAAAGAGAAATGCACAGGCAGATGCAACCATAAACGCAATAGAAGATCGACCTATTTTTTTCAGATCAAAAAAGATAAAAATAGCAATAACAATGGGAATAAGATAAAAAAATAAACGAACCACTAAGTTTAAGAAACAGCTGTGGTGCTATAATTTACTGATTTTTTCGACATTTGAATGGTTGTTCCTTGTCCCTCAACCGATTCAAAATTAGCGTTATCCATTAAACTTTTAATAAATGTTAACCCTAAACCAAGACCCATTTTTTCTTTAGATTTTTCACGTTGTTCAGGTGTTCCGATAATAGATAAATCAAAACCTTGTCCATAATCTTTAACAACAATATCAAGATTATCATCAGTAAGATACGCTTTAATATCAATAAAATCTTTCTCAGGATTTGGAGATGTTCCATAAGCATGTTGAATAGCATTCGTGCATGCCTCTGAAACAGAGATTTTAATATCTTCAATCTCATCAATCGTAAAATTCATGCGAGCAGCAATGCCTGATATAGCTAATCGTACGACACCAACAAACTCTGGCATACTTGGAATTGTTAATGAAACTTCTAACTTACTAGCCAACTTAATTCTCTACAGGTACTGAAATCTGATCTTCAGATTCATAAATGCTAATATTTTTTGATAATAAACCAGAAACTTCAAATATTTTTTTGATTTGAGGTTTTGTACAAATAATAAAAACTTGACCATTATTTGTTTGAATTTGTTGAGCACTATGAGCAATGGTTCCTAATCCGGTAGAATCAATATATTGAACATTTTCTAAGTTCAACAAAAAATCAGTAGCAGATGACTCAATAGTAGATGCCAACGTTTTACGTAACTCAGAACATGTATAAATGTCTATTTCACCACTAACACGTATCACTGGCAAAGATTTAGAGTCACTTAGGTTAAGGGTATCAACATCAACAGAAAATTCAGTAATCATACTTTCCTCCAAACAATACTCAATAGGTTAATTAAAGACATATACTAAACATCATTATAAACGATAGATAATGTGTATTCAACTATTCAGATAAAAATAAATACAAAAAGGAAAAATAGCTTATGTCAGCAGAGAGATTTATTTTTCTAAATAAAACGTAACATCATGCGGTAGATAATCTTGTTGAATACGAATAGTGTTTACAAGCGGTTTTAACCGATTGTACAAAGCATCAATATCGGTATAGACAAACGAGTTTGATGTAGAAGAGCGTTTATAATTTTGAGTTAAGACATTAAATCGAATATGGGATTTAGCTAAATCAATCATCGTATTAATGGTATTAAAAACGGTATTATCATGATCTTTCATACGTAAATTAAAAATGCCAGAAGCCATTACACAATCAAACGAATGGTTGATTTGAATTTCATCCAAGGATAAACAACGAAAAATACCTGTTGGGTAGGCTTTTTGTGCAGCAACAATCATATTAGCGCTAATATCAATGCCTGTATAATCAAAAGGAAGTTGATGGTATTTTATGTAATGAAATAAATCGCCACAGCCACAACCTACATCACAGATAGAGTACGGTTGTTGATGGAGTTGATCACAAAGTATTTTGTAACGTACGGTTTGTGAGAAATGGGAATTCCACATAAGAGCTTTACGAGAATTACCATGCTTAGAAATTGTTTTATTGTAATAATCAGCTAATGAGTCAACGGTATAATTAGGCAACGTTAACAGGTAACTTAATTAATTCTTCCGCAATTTGAACAGCATTTAAAGCAGCACCTTTACGAAGATTATCGGCTACAATCCAACATTCAAGCGTATTTTTCTGAGAGATATCTTCACGAATTCTTCCCACATAAACGTCATCTTTACCACTAACATCTCGAGGGGTAGGGTATTCTTGTTCTTGAATATTATCTAAAACAGTTACACCAGGAAAGTTGGTTAATAACTCACGACATTTTTCTACAGAAACAGGTTTGTCAGTTTGAATGTTTACAGCTTCAGAGTGAGATACAAAAACCGGAACACGAACAGCTGTAGCTGTAATGGGAATCTCTGTTTCAAGAATTTTTTGAGTTTCATTAATCATTTTCATTTCTTCTTTGGTATAGGCATTATCTTCAAAGACATCAATTTGAGGAATCAAATTAAATGGCATATGATGAGAAAATTCTTTTGGATCAGCAACTTTACCTTGGATTAAATAACGAGAATGATTTTCAAGTTCCATCATGGCTTCTTTGCCAGCTCCTGATACAGACTGATAGGTTGAAATAACTAATCGTTTAATGGGGGCATAATCATGAATGGGTTTTAAGGCCATAACTAACTGAGCTGTAGAGCAGTTTGGATTAGCGATAATACCATTATGATGTTTTAGCGCATGCTTATTTACTTCGGGCACTACTAACGGTACGCTAGGATCCATACGAAAAAAAGAGGTATTATCAACAACAACGGTACCTGATTTAGCCGCAATAGGCGCAAACTTTTCAGAGATTGATGAGCCTGCCGAAAACAAAGCAATATCAACATTTTGAAAGGAATCTTGAGTTAATTCTTTAACTTTAATAGACGATCCATTAAAAGAAAGAACAGTATCAGTACTCCGTTTAGAAGCTAATAATACTAGATTTTTTACAGGAAATTTACGTTCTTCAAGGATAGCCAAAATTTCTTTTCCAACTAATCCTGTAGCACCAACAATAGCAAGTGTAATATCTGTCATGATCATATCCTATATTATTTTTCTAAAATTTTAGCAAATGAGCTAGAAATCTAAAAGGGTAACAGTAAAAAAGATTAACCAAAAATAATAATTATAAATAATCTGATTTAGTAAGACCGTCATGCAGGGAATCGCATGTCATGAATTAAGAAGAAGGGAAAATATGATTCCAAGAATCCAAATCCCAATGCTCATTAGGGATATCATACTGGCCATTTGTTTTTAAAGGTTCGTCATTAGTTTTTATAACATAACCTTCATCATCATATTTTAAGGCAAGAAATTTTAGGACTTTCTCATATAAATCAGGATGAATAGATGTTAATTTTTGTGAGTTTTTTAAATTTTTGAGTTCTTTATGCAAGGTATTTGCAGTGTAAAAAGAATCCATGCCAAAAGTTGAAATCCCAATAGCTTCAAGTAGGTTTATTACAAATGCCCATAAATCTATGCTTTTTTTAAATTTATCAGTTAAATCAGTTAATTTTTTGATATCGATCCTTGGAGTAGCATCACGAGTTTCATTNTTATCACGCACAAATGAGCCTTGATCAGGTTTTGCCCTGAGTAATGTTTGAGGACAAAAGGTACCTCCTAGTTGTCCGGAAGAGATAAAGGCGCTTAAAAATGATTTGTTGTTTATATTAAAACTAAGACCAAAATCTATTAATTCAACACCGANTTCTTGATTTAAAACAATATTGGATAGTTTAAAGTCATTATGAATGATACCTTTCTGATGTAAAGACCTTAGTGCAGCCCAGCATTCCTTGAAAAATCGCTTTATTTCTTTGTTGAGAACAGTATTAAACTCATCTGACCTTGAGTTGTGTTTAAAAGGTTCAATGGATATTACATTTCGTTTTTTTCCATCATATGAGTAAATAGTGCGGCAGTTTGTTAGGCGATATTCTTTAATCAACTGACAAAGATCAGGCCATGTATCTATTTTAAATTTACTAACGGCATATTCTTGCTTAGGTTTTTCACAAGATACGCCCCGAAGAACTTTTTTTGAAATACCCATTCCTAATGGTTTTTTATTTCGTATTATAGTTACAAGATCATGTGGTGTATCTATAGTACGTTTTTTAAGAAAACCAAATTTAGATAGTAGCTCATCTTTAGAACGAGTAACAAGTTCATTGTCACATTCGTGATACTGATAATCGCTACCTTTTTTTTTGAAAGGAAAACTTTGTTGATGAATAAGTGGGCGACCATCTTTTAGTTCAAGAGAACAAGCGTCTTTAAGTAGGTTAGATAATGTCATGGATTTTGTATTCGAGTTTGAGATTAAGTATGAGAGGGGGGTTAAAGATAAGTTTGTTGATTGATCGTTTTTAACTGTGTCTGTAATTTTATAACGTCTACTAAAATATTTTTTTTTATCCTTAAAAGTAACTATAGAACCTTGGTTAATAGCAGGTCTTATTAATTCATTGGAATCATAGTATTTGAAAATTAATTGTATAGATTGCTTTAGGCCAAAAGATATTTTGTCAATAGAATTAGCCGCAAATTCATCGTTTAAAAAAGATGATTGTGCATAAAGTGCTAGTATAAAATTTATTTTTGTATCTTGATTCTGAAAGCAATTTAATGTGGTTGGTATGAATATATCAAAAAAGGACTCAGATTGTTTGTAAATGTGTTCTCCTAAAACATTTTTTTCATCTGTAGTTAGATTGCTCTTGATGACTTTTTCAATTAACGGTTCAAAAATTATATAAAGTTTATATTGATACTCTTTAAAAAAATCTAGTAGTATAGACTTAATGGTTTTAGGTGACTTTTGAGACATTATGCTAGTAAGTGATTCGCAAGATTGCTGATAAATTTTGTCAATATTGGTTATAATATCTAGAAGAACATTGTTTGGGATAAAATCCTTTTGAAGATACTCTGATAGTGTCTCTCGTTGCTTGAAAAAATGAGGATCGAGTTGTTCTTGTAACTTATTATGAAGTTCTCCTTCTCTTCTACGCAAACTGATATATGAAGAAAGTCTATTAGTAATAGAGGATGCTCGGGAAGAATTGTTTTTGGGAGGAGTAGGGGGAAGGAAGTTTATGGAAGATCTTGTTTCGGCAGGACTTTGCTTAGCATGAGAGTCGAGTTTGCTCTTAACTGTGAAAGATTTTTTTAAAGGTTGAGAAGGGCTAGTTGCTGAATTTATACTTTGTGTCATAGTATCCTCAATTAGGTAGTGAAACCGATTAAAAAAAATTTTAAACTGTAGTTTAGTATTAAGTCTGAACTGTAGTTTAATTTCAAGTTTCAAGTATTAAGTCAAGTAGTACTTAAGAGAATCACATGATAACACGTTCTCCCTCTTTTAGAGAAATCCGAAAAACGTTACACTATAATTAATGTCACGTATTACCTTTTATCGTAAATATCGATCCCAGCATTTTAGTGAATTAGTGGGGCAAGAGCATATTGTGCAAACCTTAACCAATGCCATAACCAATCAGCGGTTATCACATGCGTATATTTTTTCTGGACCAAGAGGAACCGGTAAAACAAGTGTGGCACGTATTTTTGCAAAAGCAGTTAATACCTATGAAAAAGAAAATCAATTAGACAAGTTGGATAATGAAGTATGTGAACGCATTACGATTGGAAACTGTGTTGATGTGATCGAGATTGATGCCGCATCCAATACAGGGGTTGATAATATTCGTGAATTAAAAGATAACGTTAATTTTAGTCCTGTAGAATGTACTTATAAATTTTATATTATTGATGAAGTCCATATGCTAAGTACGGGAGCCTTTAATGCCTTATTAAAAACCTTAGAAGAGCCCCCCAGTCATACTATTTTTGTGTTAGCAACTACCGAGCCTCATAAAATTCCAATTACCATTCATTCTCGTTGTCAGCATTTACGATTTCGAAATTTAACGGATCAAGAAATAAAACAACAGTTGTTAACGATTGCGGAAAAAGAAACCATAACATTAGCAGATGATGCAGCTGCTATTTTAGCTAGAAATGCATCCGGTTGTATGAGAGATGGGTTATCCTTACTTGATCAAATTTATTCATTTACAGGAGAAACAATTAGCGGTGACGATGTAAATAAAATTTTAGGTTCCTGTAATTTAGATCATTTATGTCAGTTATTAGATGCTATTTATACAAATAATTCTGACTTAGTTTTAAAGTTATTAACAGATGTATTAAAAGCAGGGGTTAATCCGCTTCAATTTTTAAAAGATATTATGTTTGTATCTGAGCAACTGTTAATGGCACAATCTCAGTGCGAAGAATTTGTAACCATCGATAAAGATCAACTGAAACAACTAACAGAGAAAGCTACCTTAGATAAAACAGTAAAATTGCTAGACTGTTTAGCGCAAATAGAATCGCAAACACGATGGTTTTTAAATCCAGGATTATTATTACAAATTCGATTAATGCAATTTGTAAATCCAGATACCAATAAGAATGAGGTAGCAAAAACTGAGCAACAGAACACGACAACACAAAACCAAAATATCCAATCAAGTACTTCAACTCAAAGAGCAGAAACGAAACCTGCAAGTAGCAATAAACCAACACCCCCCATACAAAATACAGCGAAACCAACACCTCAATATCATACCAATTCAAGTAAGCCAACAGGCTTTAAGCAAACGATTTCGATACCCAAACCAGATCAAGATATACCAAATAACAGTAATAATACACAGCCTACACCGGCTGTAAGCAGTACTCAGGTAAGTGGAAATGGGGATATAGCTGAGGTGAAACATAAATGGCCAGAATTTTTAGAGATCATCAAAAAAGAACATTTAGGATTATATACAATTTTAAGATCATCACAAGTTGTCGCTGTAGACAATAATGAGGTTGTTATAACCTTAGAACAAAATATTCAATTTTTTATGGAAAAGTTAACCGAAGAAACCTATCAAAAAGCAATACAGACATATTTACAACAGCAGTTTAATAAACCATTAACGTTAAAGGTTTCTGATAGGCAGCAAGGAGCTGTCGAAATTGAAATGGTGTCAGCTGTATCTGAAATGGTAAAGACAACAACGGATGAGTCAGGTAGTGATGCTATACAAGAAGTAAAGATACCAGAACCAAATACCGAGCAATCAATTAATGATATTGTGACATTATTTGAAGGGAAAATACTTTAATAATAGTTTTTACTATTTAATACATTTTATGTAAACTAATATAATTAAATAAGATAGTTTATATTTGGAGGACAACATGTTTAATCAATTAAAAGATATGGGAAACTTAGCAAAAAAAGCAAAAGAAATGAAATCTGAAATGAAAAAAATTCAAGATGAATTAAAACACCTTAATATCGATTTAGATGAATCTGGGGTTAAAGTTAGGATGACAGGAGAAATGGATTTGGTATCAATTGATATATCAGATAGTTTATTAAATAACAAAGCAGATTTAGAGAAAGCTTTAGTAAAGGTCATTAATAAAGCATCACAACAATCTAAAACGATGGCATCAAATAAATTAGCCAATGTTTCGAAAGGATTAAATATTCCTGGATTAACGTGAATCCCTTAGAGCCATTAATTAGTGAACTTAAACGATTACCTGGCGTTGGCGATAAATCAGCACAAAGATTAGCATTTTTTTTGTTGAGTATATCAGAAAAAGATGTACAACAAATCGCCACAACGATGGTTGAAACAAGAAAAAAAATCGTATACTGCCAATCGTGTTTTAACATATCACTTGATGACACATGTTATATTTGTGCGGATGAAAGACGGTTACAGAACACATTATGTATTGTAAGTGAACCAAAAGATATTTTTGCGATGGAACGAACCGGCGTTTATAAGGGGTTGTATCATGTTTTAGGTGGTTTAATATCGCCTTTAGATGGCGTTCATCCTGAATCACTACGAATTAAAGAGTTGGTAGAACGATTACAACATCAATCATTTGACGAAGTTGTTTTTGCGATTAATCCTACAGTAGAAGGGGATTCAACTATTATGTATTTATCGGCTATTTTGGAATCACTAAATTTAACGATTACCAAGTTAGCCTACGGGCTTCCTATGGGTTCAGATATTGATTATGCTGACGAAATGACACTAGCAAAAGCAATATCATCTCGATCCTTAATAACAAAATAGGATGCTTATAATTAATAAATAAGACTACCTAACTTATAAGAAAACATATCTTTACCATAGCTATTAAGTTTAATTTCGTTTATTATTAGGCACATATAAACTAATAAGGTGAAATTATTATCTTTTAGATACTAATTGAGCGTTAAATAAATATAAGGATAAGATAAAAGATATGAGTAACAATAAGATTTATGTAGGAAATTTAGACTATCAGATGTCAGATGAAGATTTAAAATCTGAATTTTCATCTTACGGTGAGATACAAGATGTAATCATTATTAAAGATCATGAAACAGGCCGATCAAAAGGGTTTGGATTTGTAACATTTGCAGAAGAAAGTGCTTTAGAAAAAGCATTAGAGTTAGATGGACAGGAAATCAAAGGCAGACAACTTCGCGTTAACAAAGCAAGACCAAAACAGTAATTTCGATAGTTAATTAGAATTTTTAAAGAATAAGCTTAGAAAATTAATCAAGTAGATTTTCTAAGCCGTAAACAAGACCTTTATGAAGATGTGTGGCTTTAATGGCCATTAAAAGACCAGGCATAAATGCATCACGAGAAATTGTGTCGTGTTTGATTGTTAATGTTTGGCCTTGAGATCCAAAAATAATATCTTGATTAGCAACAATCCCAGGTAATCGTAAACTATGAATAGGGATAGTATGTTTGTTACCCCCACGAGATCCTTTAATAATTTCCGTTTCATCAAGGGGCGGTGTATTAATAGAAGGTTGAGCTTGTGAAATTAAATCAGCTGTTTTAATGGCTGTACCTGATGGAGAATCAGCTTTTTTATCATGATGATATTCAATAATTTCACAGCGATCCATAAATTTTGCGGCTTGTTCAGCAAAGCGCATCATTAAAATAGCAGCAATGGCAAAGTTAGGACAAACAAGTAAGGATTTGTTTTGTTGTGACGCAATTTCGCCGCATTCATGTAATTGTTCGTCAGTTAAGCCTGTTGTTCCAACAACAGCATGGCAGGATGCATTAAGAATGGTTTTAACATTATCATAAACACATGAAGGGTGAGTAAGATCAACAACCACATCAGCAGAGTAGGTTGATAAAGCTTGATCTAAAGAATCATCTTTATCAAGTTCAGCAACTAATGTTAACGCATTGTCATTGGATATAGCATTAACAGCAGCTTGCCCCATCTTTCCGTTTGCTCCATTGATAATTACGTTTGTCATAGTGATAATTGTTTTATATAGGTTGAAAGAACCTGAAACATTTGGTTCTGAACATTAGGTATACTAGCATCTGCTTGAATAATATGAAACCTATTAGAATGCTTCTTAGCCAGTTCCTGATACGTTCGATAAACATGTTCATGAAATTGGCGATCTTCGTCTTCAAATCGATCAAGTTTAGCACGAGATTTAGCACGACTTAAACCCACATCAATAGAACAATCAAATAATAAGGTTAAGTCTGGATCAAGTTCTGTTAAGTTATTGAGTAACGAAATAATAGATTCATCTAACTGTCTACCAGCTAGTTGGTAGGCAATAGTAGAATCTTTATAGCGATCACATAGGACTATCATCCCTTGTTTAAGAGCTGGTTTAATAACGGTTTCAACATGTTCTAAGCGATCAGCGATAAATAAAAGAAGCTCTGTATAATGATGATGAAAGGATGTTTCTGGATTTAATAGCCATTGACGGATCATTTTTCCAAGTTCAGTACCCCCAGGTTCTTTGGTAACGATAAAAGGGATGTTGCAAGCATCAAATTTTTGGGCACAAGCATCTATTTGTGTTGATTTTCCAGATCCTTCTATACCTTCAAATGTAATAAACATAAATTATACTCTCGGGTAAATACGAAGCCTACGATTAGGATCTTCACCAACGCTCATAGAATTAAGATCAAATTCATAGGCCACTTGATGTTGAATACGACGAAGATAACCAGGTCTTGGTGCTAATTCAACAAAACGACTTTCAGCTAACACGCGTTTACAAGCGTGTTGAACTTCTTGAATCGCTTCATCTTCTAAAATATCATCAGAGATACGAAGTTTAAACATAGTACGAATAAATTTAGTAATATCATCATTATTTTGAGATGAGATAATATGAAGTGGAACTTGATGGGTTTTAGCTAATTGGCTGACCTTAGATTTAGGGCCTGTTTTAGATTTTGTAGTTAAAACAAAGGATGCCTCTCTAATTTCATTAACAATCTTAAGAGGAGCATTTAAAGAATTTAAAACAGCCTTTAAGCGATTAATATTAATACCAAAGGGAAAGACGGTTTTGGTAGGAGGGGGAGGGCTTTGAGAGGCAATAGAATCAGAATCTTTAATAGATTGAGATGGTTGTGGTTGAGGCGTTTCGATTTGAACATTCCCATCATCTTGACGTTTTCTAAGTTCAGGATCAAGCGGATCTGATTGCAATAAACTATCGACATGTGTTGCAACAGGATTATAAATAGCAAATAGTTCACGAGCTCTTAATTCAATAACCACATCAAATGTTGGGAGTCCTTTGCGTTCTATAACAGTTTTGCTTGTTCCACGAAATTTAGCTTCTTCATCACCTAAAATAACATTTTGAAAGCCTCCAATTAAGTCAGAAAGGGTAGGGTTTTTAATAAGATTATCCAACTGATATCCGTGAGCTGTAGCAACGAGCTGGACACCACGTTCTGCAATAGTTCTCGCAGCCTTTGTTTCTTCTTCAGTCCCAATTTCATCAACAATAATAACTTCTGGCATATGGTTTTCAACCGCTTCAATCATAATAGCATGTTGTTGATCAGGGGAAGGAACTTGCATTCGGCGAGCATAGCCAATACCAGGATGAGGGATATCACCATCTCCAGCAATTTCATTTGAAGTATCAACTACGATAACACGTTTACTAGAAATAGTAGAAAGAACTCTAGCTACTTCACGCAGAATGGTAGTTTTTCCAATACCTGGAGGACCAAGAAATAAGCAATTTTGACCACTTTCAACAATATCTTGAATGATATCAACGGTACCTTCAACAGCACGACCGATGCGACAGGTAAGACCAATAATATCTTGAGATCGATTCCGGATAGCTGAAATACGATGTAGGGTACGTTCTATTCCGGCTCTATTATCAGCATTAAAAATCCCCGTTCTATCGGTAATACCAATAATATCTTCGATAGTAGTATCACCTAATTCTTTAAGACGATGAACCGTATTAGAAAATCGAACTTCAGGACAATACCCTAAATCAACAACAATTTCTTCTAAAGATTCTAGATTATCAAGATCAATTAAGTATTCACGTAAGCGTTGAGGCATTAAATCAAGTAATAAATGTAAATCATCAACTTTACCAACAATTTTTGGTGTCATAGTTTGATACCATAATTAAGGAATTTTAATAGTGTATCAGCTGGTGTAAATTGAGGACATAATCGCTCAGGAATAACCAATGGTTCCTGAGTGATAGGATGTAATAAACGACGTTGTTTACGCATATTTAATTGAAAAACACCAAATCCGGATAAAACAATACGATTCCCTAATAACATTTGTGATTTAATCCAATCAAAAAAATGATCTATAAACAATACAGATTTACGATTAGACCAACCCATGTAGGCACTTAATTCTTTGGCTAAAAAAGACTTACTAATAATGGAATCTTTCATACTTAATTAAGTGTACATAAATTTAAAATGTAAATAAAGAATCAATATAGAAAAATATAATGAATCATTTATAAAGAAGAAGATAAGTTAAACAAAACATATTTAATACACAGAGAAGATATGCTACTTTCAATACCATGAAAGTCATAATACTAGGTGCTTTAGGGATGTTAGGGTATGACTTATCAAAAGAGCTAACTAATAATGGAATTACGGTAATTCCTATTTCAAGACAAGACTGTGATATCAGTAAAAAAGAAGCTATATATAACATGATTGAATCTCAGGGAGATATTGATTATGTAATTAATTGTGCCGCTTATACAAAAGTAGATTTAGCTGAATCAGAGCAAGAATTAGCGACTATAATTAATGGAGAAGCTGTAGATCATATGCTAAAGGCTTGTAATAAAAAGCAGATCCCATTTGTGCAATTATCAACGGATTATGTGTTTGATGGGACAAATAAAGATAACGCTTATGTTGAAACAGATCCGTGTAAACCAATTAATGCTTATGGATATTCAAAATGGCTTGGAGAACAGTATTGTCTTAATAGCACAAATGACTATTATATTTTTCGTGTGCAATGGTTATATGGTAATAATGGGAACAATTTTATTAAAACAATGAAACAATTAATGAATGATAAACAAGAATTATCGATCGTAGCAGATCAATGGGGGAGTCCAACATCCACAGTAAGTCTAGCAAGATATATCACTCATGTTTTAATCAAAAAGCCAGCATATGGAATCTATCATTGTACCGATAATGGTGTAACAACATGGTATGAATTTGCAAAAGAAATTGGTAAACAAATAGGATATGCTGGCCTAATAAAGCCAGTGCAATCAGAGGCATTTTCTCGTCCTGCAAAACGACCTAAAAATGGACGATTAAATTGCCAAAAATTAGTAACCAGTACTAAACTTAAATTAGAAAATTGGCAAGAAATGGTAACGCAATATTTAGATAAGAACAAAATGAAGGAGAATTAAGATGACAACACATATTATTTTAGGATCAGATCATGGTGGGTATGACTTAAAAGAATCTTTAAAAGAGGGTTTATCACAAAATAGTGAGATTACGTTAGAGGATATGGGAACATTCTCAACTGAATCTGTTGATTATCCAGATATTGCAGATACCGTGGCTCAAACAGTATTAGCAAAAAATACAGTTGGAATTTTATGTTGTGGAACAGGTATTGGTATTTCAATACGTGCGAATCGTTATAAAGGTATCAGAGCCGCTGTTATATTTAATGAGTTTACAGCTGAGATGGCAAAGAAGCATAACAATGCCAATATTCTATGTTTAGGAGGACGAACAACCCCTGCAGAGAATGCTCTAGAGTATGTGAAAATATGGTTAAAGCATGACTTCGAAGGAGATAGGCATCTCCGTCGAGTTGAAAAGTTAGACGTCTAACAACTTATTTTGGAGTAACGAATTTATAACCTGGGCGAATAATACGTTTACCCGACAACATATCTTCGATACGATGAGCACACCATCCGGTGATACGAGCCATAGCAAAAATAGGAGTATAAATTTCCTGAGGAATATCAATACAGTCATAAACAAAGCCAGAGTAAAAATCAACATTAGGAGAAATAACCTTGGTAGAGTTTTTGACATCTTGAAAAACGCTGGGCGTTTCAGCTGCAATTAAATTATATAAATTATGTTCATCCAGTCTATTAGATTGTTCAGCAATTGCTTTAGCTACACCCTTAATAGCAAGAGCTCTTGGATCAGATTTAGTATAGACAGCATGACCAAGACCATAAATCTTTCCACTGTTATCACCCGCTTCTTTACGGATTAATTTAGCTAAATAATCTTTTACTTCATTGGCGTCATCCCAGTTAGAAACATGGTCTTTAATATCAGCCATCATTTCCATAACTTTTTTGTTTGCAGCACCATGAAGTGGACCCTTTAAACTAGCCACAGCTGCCGCTAACGAGCAATAAATATCAGATCCAGATGAAGATACAACATAGGTAGTAAATGTAGAATTGTTTCCACCACCATGTTCAGCATGGAGTACTAGAGAAAGATCAATAATATGTTCATTAAATTGAGAAACATCATTTCCTTCATAAAGCATATGTAAAAATGCTTTCGCATGACTCATATCCTTAGTTGGAAGAACACGTTTTGCGCCTGGTTTAAAGGTTTTTAAATAGCTATAAGCAACAATCATAGGGATTTTGGCAATAATCTGAAGACTTTTTAAAAAGTTTTCAACAGGATCAACAGAATCAGGTTTGTCATCATAAGCATACAAAGCTGAAATACAGGTTTGTAATTTATTCATAATATCCTGAGACGGAATACCCTCAATAATACCATCAATGATCGCTTGAGGAAGTTCACGATGATCGGCCATATAACTTACTAAATCAGATAACTCAGCATCATTAGGATAACGACCCACAAGTAGTAAAAAACAGGTTTTTTCAAAGTTATTGGATGAATCTTCTGTACAAGATGCCGCAATATCAGATAAGGAAACATCGCGATACTTAAGGATACCTTCAACGGGAACCATTTCATGGCTACTTTTTTTTGAACCAATAACAGAGGAGATATGCGTTAATCCTGCTAAAACACCCGATCCATCTAAATTACGTAAACCCCGTTTAACATCGTATTCTTGGTAATAATCAGGTGAGATTGTATTGTTTGTAACAAGTTCATTTGCTAAATTACGTAAACCAGATTCTGACATTGAGAAACCCCTTTTTAATAGAAAATTTATTGATATTATAATGCCTATACCAATTTAAGGGTAGAATTAAACATAAAATTAGGATGATTTAAGTAAAATAAAAATCTTAATTATAATAGATGTAGGTCAACATAATAATAGCAACACTCTCTTTTTATCATACTTAAATAGAAAGTTATATTTAATGTTCTAAAGAAGGCCTTGGCCTATTAAAATAATGAGTTAGCCCCTAGTAGCTTCAAAACTTTTCTAGTAAACTCATTTAAACATGACAGTTTCCAACGTAAATCATGATATAACTGCGACAGATTGGTTAACCATTTTAGATCAATGCGCCGATGAAGCTGATAAGATTGCAAAACATTATTATGAATCAAGTACAGTAAAAGTAATTGAAAAAAGTGATAAAAGTCCAGTAACTGAAGCAGATCAAAAAATTGAAGATGTAATACGTCAATCCATTTGTAATCAATTTCCAGACATAGGGGTTATTGGAGAAGAGTTTCCAGATAAAAACCAAGATTCAGCCATTAAGCTAATCGTAGATCCTATTGATGGAACCAGTAATTTTATTCGAGGAATCCCCATTTTTGGAACATTATTAGCCATTGAAAAAGATAATACAATTATTGCGGGGGTAATTTCTAACGGAATAAGTAAGGAAAGATGGTCAGCTGCAAAAGGTAATGGAGCCACCTATAATGGAACAAAAATACAAGTTTCAGCAATAGATACGATAGAAGAATCCCAAGCATTTTATGGTAGTTTATATGGTCGCGAAGCGCGAGGTGATTTTGAAAAATTAACTCAGTTATTAAGCAAAACGAAGCGACAACGTGGTATTGGTGATTTTTTGATGCATATGTGGGTTGCTATGGGGTTCGGAGAATTTGGAATTGATTTTGGGTTACAACCTTGGGATATTGCTCCTATCGGGATTATTCTAGAAGAAGCAGGCGGAACAATAACCGCCGTTAATGGAAGCCCTTTTGATGTTTATGAAGGAACAATTCTATCGAGTAATGGTAGGTTTCATAAGCAAATTATTCAGCATTATAATCAATAAAGATTAAAAAAATGAAAACCTTTTCTCAATTTAAAGATGCCACATTAATTGTCATCGTCACGTATCGATTTTCAGAGATTATAGCCTATAGTTTGCAAAATATAGCAAAGATTACTCAAGATCAGGATAATACTTGGATTGTAATCATTAATAATGCTCAAGATCCCGATATCATAGAGGTAATTAATACCTTAAATCATCCAAGGATAATAACGTTTCATCTACCATTTAATTTTGGAAAAGCGTTAGCTGCCAATTTCTTTTTTAAGCAATATATAACCAAGGAAAATATACCAAAAACAATTATTTCATTAGATCCAGATACCATATTTTCAGCTGAAAGTTTTACGAAGTTAGTAGACGCATCTCAGCAGTTACCTCAGTGTGGGATGATAGGAATGCGATTTAAAGATAATAAAGCAAATCCAGAACGAAATTTGTTTTTTAAACCAAAAAAATGTCTTGGAATAAATAAAAAAGAATACCATTTATCAAGCCCATTTATGTGTACTGTCGCAGGGCCTATTTTAGCAATTGAGGGTAAAAAAATAGTAGAAGATTGTAAGAATCAGTTATTTCCTAAAAAATATATTCAAGTTTATGGAGGCGATGATTCGGCATTGTATGACGTATTTCGTTGGAAATATATTAATGGTTATTTGGAAGGGACTGAAGCAACACACCTGATATCTGCAGGCCAGATAGTAGATGAGTTTTTTGAAAGAAAACAGTAGTACTTTAGTAATTTTTAGCAGGTTAACCTTTTGAACAATACTAGATTAAAGTACAATATACCTTCTAATGACTGATCAAATAGTAGAAAATGTATTTATTACAGGAGCAACAGGTTGTGTTGGTCATTATTTAATACGTGAATGTTTAAAAAATCCTAATTTGCATATTCATGTTTTAGTTCGAAAACCAGAAAAATTAAAATTTTCTGAAGACGATTTTAAGCGAATCACAGTTCATATCGGTGATTTTAAGCAAATAGAAAAGTATACTGAAATTATAAAAGAAATGGATTATATCATTCATTCTGTAACAGAATGGTGGGGGACGGAGCAGACAATAGAGGTAAATGTAGATAAAACAAAAGAATTTTTTATGATGGCAGATCAAAATCGATTAAAACAAATTGTTTATTTTTCAACAGCATCTATTTTAGGAAAAAATAATAAGGTAGTTGAAGAAGCAAAACTATATGGATCTGACTATATAAAATCAAAATACTATGCCTATCATATGATACAATCATTACCCTTTGCTAATAAAATTACAACAGTATTTCCTACCATGGTATTTGGGGGTGATAATATATACCCAAAATCTCACATTACAAAAGGCGTTTTTAGTGCGTTACATTATTTAAATTATATTCGCTATGTGTATGTAGATGGGGCTTTTCATTTTATTCATGCAGACGATATTGCCAAAGTTGCTGTTTTTGTTATGCAAAACCCAAATGACAAGAAAGAGTATATTTTAGGTAATAAAGAAGTGCATATTAAAGAAGCTATTACGGTTCTTTGTACATTATTTAATAAAAAACCGTGGTTTCGAATTTATATATCAGTTAAAGCGGTATTAGTTTTAGCAAAACTATTACGAATTAAAGTAGGGAAATGGGAAGAATATTGTATTAATAATCCTTATATGACATTTGATACAGTATCACCAAAAGATTTTGGCTTAAAAAATACATTTGAGAATTTAAAAGACTTAATTCAAGATGTGAAAAGTGTGAATCAATTAAAGACCAATTAATTTGAAATTGGAGATACTGAAAGGTGAAATGTAAGCCTGATACAGGAGCTCATTGTAAAGAAAAACAAGAATACAAATATGATATACAAAAATCTGTAGAGGATACAGAGATATTTAAGAATACTTTAAAGAAGTTAGCAAAAAAGGAAAATTAGCAATAAATACTATAGTAAAAATGTTTATTTTGGCGAATACCGGTTAAGTAAATAGTGGCGATATCATAATAAATAATGTGCTAACTCATGTTCAAGAGCATAGTTTGATGAAACAAAATGAAAAGGTTGTTTAAGCCGTAATAGAATCCAGCATTTATGAATAACAATTAAACTGTAATAACTAACCCGTGATAGTGATTGTGGATCAATAAAAATAGGATCTGATATATGTGTAAGTAGTAACTTAAATGAAAAGGATTCTTTTAAAATAGAATGGTCCCAGTTAGGATGATTGGTAAATAAAATAGGTTGATGAGCAGAAAAAGAAGAAGTTCCTCGACTGAGCAGCTGCTTAAAGAAAGATTTAACAGATGTAAGCATCTGAGAGTTATGACGTTTAGTAAAAAATAACCACTGAAAATAGGCTTGTATAAAATTAAGAATTTTTGATCCATTAAATGATAAAAATAATAATGTTACATAAATACAACGTTTAAAGATAAAAGAAAAAGACCGATAAAAACGCCATTGAAATAAAAAATTATCCTTTAATAAGGCATTTTGGTCAGGTAAATAAGAAAAAAACGTAGATAAAGAGGTTTTTTTATCACAAAGACTATTAGCAGATATCGTAATAGATTCACCCTCTTTAAGAGCCCGATAAATAAGATCATACCAGCTAAAAGCTGTACTATGATAATGTGACGAAAATCCATCCAGTCTTTGTAATCGCTTAGTATCAAATAACATAACTTCCGAACAAAAACAGGGTGTTTTTAAGGTGGTTTCTTCGAAGTAAAGTCTAAACTGTTTATAAGCTAAATAATATCCATAAAATTGTCTGTTTTGATGTAAAAAAGGAAAGTTAGTCATAAAAATATTGTTTTTTTGAGCATAAGAAAGTACATTTTTAAGTGGAATAAAGCGAACCTCTATATTTAAATCAATACATAAGACATATGGTGTTTTAATATAAGCAAGAACTTTATTAAATGATTGGCAATAACCCAGCTCTACTGGATTTTTCATATAAGAAATCGTTTCAAAATGAGTTGTAACATAATCTTTGGTATGATCACTACTTCCATCATCAACAAGAATAATTTCACCTTGGATAGAGTCCATTAAACGTTTATAAGTAGAAAGATGTTCTTTTAATAAGCGTTCTTGGTTACAAGCAATTAATAAAAGGGTAACCATGCATTAACGAAATTGAAGGGTATAAAGTTTATTATATTGTCCATTTAAGGATAATAAATGATCATGAGTTCCTTCTTCGATAATATCTCCTTTTTCAAGAACAATAATCTTATCAGCATGTTTAATAGTTGAAAGTCGATGTGCAATAACAAAGGTTGTACGCCCTTTCATTAATCGAATTAATGCATCTTTAACCAGTTGCTCAGATTCAGAGTCCAAAGCAGAGGTTGCTTCGTCCAAAATTAAAATTTTTGGATTTCTAAGAATGGCTCTAGCAATCGAAATACGTTGTTTTTGTCCCCCTGATAAGCGTTTTCCTTGATCCCCAACACGCGTATATAACTTGTCAGGCATCTTTTCAATAAATTCCCAACAATGGCCCGCTTTAGCTGCTTCAATAATATCATTTTCACTAGCATGAGGCGTCCCATAGCGGATATTTTCTAAAATACTGCCACTAAATAAAATATCATCTTGTAATACAAGACCAATTTGACTTCTTAAGTGATATAAATCTAAGTCTTTTACATTATGTCCATCAATATCAATAGAACCTGAAACAACATCATAAAAACGAGGGATAAGATTAATTAATGTTGTTTTTCCAGCACCTGATAATCCAACCAAGGCAATAGTTTGACCTGGTAATGCTTCAATCGTAATGTTGTTTAAAACTAATGTTTTAGGTTCATCATAATGAAAGGACGCTTTATTAATAAGAACATGACCTGTAAGGTCAGGTTTAATCCCATTACTAAGATTTTGGATTTTAGGTTCATAATCAAGCAGTTTATAAATACGATTAATCGATACTTCAGCTTCTTTAATAGATGTAAAACCAGAAGAGAATGCAATAATAGGATCAATTAACAATCCGCAACCTGTAAAAAATGACAATAATTCTGGCGCTGATAATGTGTTATTAGCAACTAAGTGACCCCCATAAAATAATAAAGAAATTAAAACAAAACCTTGTAATAATAATTCAATCGTTCGTTTGGTTTCCCAAAGTCGTATTGAGGTCATAGAAAAACTAAAATTCTTTTTATTTTCCCGCGTTAATCGATCCTGGCTTTCGGATTCCATTGTATAAGCTTGAACTAGTTTCATGTTAGTAAGTGTTTCTTGAACAAGTTGAGTAATATTAGATTTATTTTTTTGAACAGGACTAGAAAGTCGTTTAATCAAGTTAGCAAAATAAGTAATCGTAAAGACAAAGATTGGAACAGCAATAAAGGCAAATAAGGTTAACTGCCAACACATAATAAATAAATAGGTGATGACACCAATAAGTGTTAATGTTTGAGGAATAATCTGAGAAAATGTTGTAACAATAGCACTTTTAACCCTACCTGAATCATCAAAGAGTCGAACTAAAAGTTCTCCAATTTTCCAATTAGCATAAAAATGTTGAGAAAACGTATGAAGTTTTTTATAAACCGTTTCTTGAATATCAATAACAATCAAATTACCAATTCTATTGGTCATATATGTTTGGCCAAACAAAGCAAATGTTCTAATAACCCAAAGAATAAGCGCATTTAGGATTTGCATGGATATATACATAGTGCGTTTGTTGGATATTTCGTTAGCAATATCTCGAATTAATGGTAAAAAATATACATTAGCCGTAGCAAATAAGATCACTATAATAAAAGTGAATAATAAATCTTTTATTCGAGGTTTAATGAACGAAAAAATTCGTAAATAGTTTGATGATGTCATAATAATAATTGTGGTACCGAAGGCCGGGATCGAACCGGCACGGATAAAATATCCACTGGTTTTTGAGACCAGCGCGTCTACCAATTCCGCCACTTCGGCACAGTTAATTTTACAGCTTATTTTAAGTTATTATAGTTAATAGTTCAAAACAAATTCATGGTTTACATAAAATTAGCCCTTTAAACATACTTAAGCAACCAGTATATTATAGCTAATGAGTATAGAAAAAGAAAAAAAAGCAATATTTAAAGATTACCAAAATCAGCGTTGGTCTTTTCAAGAATATAGTAATGAACAATTAGATAAAATTACAAAAGAATATAATATATCGAAGACACTAGCACGTGTATTAATACATAATATGGGTACAGATGATATTAATGCCATTAATACCATATTAAATCCAGATGAATCATTATTACATGAATACAAAGGGTTTTGTGATGAGCAGCAAATTAAATTAGCTGCTGATCGAATTAAAAAAGCTCAAAAAAATAATGAAAGTATTATTATTAATGGCGATCCAGATGCTGATGGAATTTCAGGAACCGTTATTTTAGTTGCCGCATTAAGGCAATTAGGAATTAAAACAGATTATTTATTTCCAATACGACCTATTGAAGGACATGGGTTACAAGTAAGGATTATTAATCATGCCAAAAAAATAGGATCATCACTAATTATTACAACAGATTGTGGGACAAAAGATACCCAAGCCGTAGAGTATGCTAATCAGTGTGGTGTTGATGTCATTATTACAGATCATCATATTTTAGGTCATGATATGCCAAAATCAATCGCAACAATTAATCCCTTTACAGAGCCAAATAACACACATTTCAATTCAATATCAGGTGCATCGGTAGCATTTAAATTTATTCAAGCAATTTATGATTATATGGATGTAGAATTTCCTGATTATTTATTTGAGCTTGGGTTGATCGCCGCTTCATTAGGCTCTATTTCAGATAGAGTAAGTATGTTAAACCCTTTAAATAGATTAATTGTGAAACATGGTGTAGATTTCTTTTTTCAATCAGAGCGTGAAGGTTTAAAAGCGTTACGAGAAATTGCTGTTATGTCAGATGAAACTAAAAAACCCAGACATCTATCTCGAACTGTCATTCCATTGTTAAATGCTCCTGGTCGTATTGGTAATCCACAGGAAAATATACCTGATTCATCGATTGTCGTAGATTTACTTTTATTAGGTAAAGGAAAACGTAATAAAACAAAAGCCAATTTTGTATCTAAAAAGTTAAAACAAATATTTTTAATGGATGATAAAAAGACAGAAAAAAAAGATGATGCAGAAAAATCAATGTCAGCCTTTAAAGCAGCCAGTGACGTAGATACTGTAAACGAAAAACGAAAACATTTAACAGCTAAAATTGAAGATGAAATGGATACTTTAATTGAGAAGCAGGTTAATCCTGATTGCGATAGAATTATTATTTTAGATGGAAAGGACTGGAACTCTGGAGTTATTGGAATTGATGCGGATCGATTAAAAGAGCGGTTTTTAAGACCTTCTATTATTTTAAATTTTTCTTCTACATCTGAGTATGTCAGAGGATCAGCTCGAAGTATTCCTCGAATTAATATTTATGCATTAATTGATCAGGCAGAACAAGTTTGTATTCAGGAACATAAAAAACGATTATTTGAAATAGAAGTTGAGATAGATGGACAAAAACAAAGAGTAAATGCATTTGGAGGTCATTCTCAGGCATGTGGATTTACAATTCATAAAGATGATATTGATTTATTTAAGACATTGTTAATAAAGCAAGCAGAAACCTTAAAAACAGATCAGTTTGAATATCATTATGATGTTATTGATCAATTGCAAATGGCGCAAGTTACACAAAACTTTATTACGAGTTTAGATCAGTTTAGTCCTTATGGTCAAAAGTTTGAATTTCCTATTTTTTATATGCAAAATTGTGTTTTAAAGGGTGGTCGAGAATTTGGTAACCGTTACCAAAAAGCAGCTAAGCAACACGTGAATTTTTCAGTGTTAGATATATCAAACAAAAAACACCCTAAAGAAATTGAAGCTGTAGGGTTTGGGTTATGGGAAAAATTTAAATATGTCAGAGAGCATAGCGGCCGAGATTCTAAGATTGATCTAATTTTTAGATTAGAGATGGATCCAAGAGCAAAAAAGAAGCGAAGAGTATTGCGACTGAATGTGCTTGATATAAGGTTGTCAGAAGACTAGTCTGGTCAGAGTGACGTTACGCTCGCTTCGCTGGCGTTTTTTGATTTTTTTATTTTTATTTATTTTTTTTAAATTTATTATTA
>NZWE01000022.1 GCA_002697535.1 Actinomycetota bacterium
TTATTATTTTTTTAAAATGTTTAGAGTTTTCGTATGCTTTTGAAAGACGAAGATTTAAAAAATAGGACTGTTAGTTAGTTGGTTTTTATTTTGATTATTTTACCCTTGGTTTGTTTGGTAACGCATCTTTTTTTCTTGCATTTAGGTCTATTTAATTTTGTAGTGGATTTCTCATGGCTGATGTATTCATTTTATCTAATTTTTTTTCTAATAAAAGATATTTTCATTTTTATTGGTTTATATCTAGTTGCTTTTTATTCAAAATAGCATTGGTCGTTCAAAATAGCATTGGTCGTTATTCCTTGAACTTGGTTGATAAGATTATTTATGTGTGTTTGGTTTTGTCTTGTTCTGTGTATAGTAGATTCTTCTGGTCTTGTTTCACCAACGCTTGATGGTCTTGGAGTTTGTGGTACGCGGTTTTGAGGGGTTGTATTGATAGGGTTTAATGACATTTTATTTTCTCCTTCTATCTTTTTATTAACAAGTTGTGTTAATTCTTTTTATTTAGATATCTGAAATTGAATCAATGCTATTTTAACTTTTTTGTTGTTTTTTAACTTAAATATTTATCATAACATATATTATTTTAAATTTATCTTAAATAAATTTTTTCTAAAAAAAATATAGCTATGTTTTAGTGATTTTTTTCTAAGGTTTAAATGTTTATTTAGAATAAATAATTTGAAAGGTATCTGAACCAGGACCACTAATAAGTCCATCATATTTTAAAACGTTACCTGTTTCTTTTTCAAACCACATGGTTGCTTTCCAAAAATATTTTAAGAAATTAGGTGGATATAGTTCTGTTTTAATTGCTATACGTTCAACATTATTTAATATAAGTGTTTCTTCTTCTATTTTTTTTACTTCTAACAAAATTGGAGTTAAGGTTTTTATACGTAAAAATAAAAATTGGATACTTTCTTTATCAGATAAAATAAACGGTTTTAATAAAAATCCAGGTGTTTGAAACCATGGTATAGTTGATACGTTAATGGTTTTGTTAATGGGCTCATTATTGTTTTGACCCGTTATAACAATCGTTTTGTTATTTCGAATTGCTGTAAATGATTTGTTTTTATGTTTTCGTTTATTTGTCCATTCGATAGTTGTGCCATTGATTGTTTTAACTACTAGTTCGTCTAATAGGGTATTACCACTGATAATTTGTTCGTTATTGTTACTTGTTATTTCCCAACGTGATAAAAACTCTTTTTCTTTACCTAGTATTTCTAAATATTCTACTTGTTTAGCATAGATGTTGCTGATAATACTTACTTTTAAGATGATTAGTACAAAAATTAAGTGTTTTTTCATAATGATAGTATAAGGTTATTTTTGGTTTAGTTAAATATGTATTGGTCTTGTGTAGTGGCTATGTCATAATACTTTCATGGATTTTCATGATTTAGATCATATTTTTAGAGAAGATTATCTTAAGGGAAGTTTGTTAGAGACTGATGTAGCACCTAATCCTATGGATCAATTTAAACTTTGGTTTAATGATATTGTGGAACTAGGGAATCGTCAGCCNAATGCTATGGTTTTATCAACGGCTAGTTCAGACGGNNTACCTTCGTCACGNATTGTTTTNTTAAAAGATGTACTAGANACAGGTTTCGTTTTNTTTACAAATTATGNTTCNGNTAAAGGTNNNGCTATTGATGCTAATNATNANGTGTCACTNTTATTTTATTCGATTGAATTAGAAAGACAAATTCATATTGNTGGTTGTGCTGAAAAAGTTTCTTATGANGATTCTAATCATTATTTTCAATCNAGACCTTTTGAAAGTCAGNTCGCAGCTATTACATCTCATCAATCTACNNTAATTGAATCTNGAGAGGCTCTTGAAGCNGANTTTAAGCGNCATTTTGAGGTGTTTAAGAACGAGCAGCCAGAGTGTCCAGAGTATTGGGGTGGATACCTTGTTAAGCCTGTTTCATTTGAATTTTGGCAAGGTCGAAAGAGCCGGTTTCATGATCGTATTTGTTATAAACTTGATAATGATATTTGGACTATTTTTAGAAAAGCACCTTAATCGAGTTATAAGTTGTTTAATTCTTGTTGAATTAATGGTGAGTTTTCTTCTGAATTAAGTTTTATTAATAATTCTTTAGCTTCTGATAAATAAACATATTTTGTGTTTCTATCGGCTACTTCATTTGACACTGTTTTTTTCAACTGCTTTGATTCTCGGTTAGTTAAACCCAAACAAGCAATTACTTTTTTGTCTAAGGCTTGTAACTGATCTAGTGTTTCTAACATAGATTGGCCTGTTGTGGTGACATCTTCAATTAAAATAATATTTCCTTCTGGTTCACCTACAAAAAATCTATCACTGGGACTGCCATGTTCTTTTGGTCTAACTCGTCCCATGGATAATCGATGGCTTCCTGGGGAACATCCTTGTTTTTTAGACCATAAATATTGGGTTAAAATACCTATTTTAGTAGCGCCTTCTGGAACACCATAAAAACAATCTGGATTAAGATTATGNGTTTCACAAAATTCAATAATATAATGAGCACAGGTTTCTAATAAGGCTACATCATTGGTTATNNTTCGCCAGTTGATATATAAGTGTGATTCTTGACCTGATTTTAAGGTAAATGGTTTTTCAGATAAGCTAATAATTTTGTTTTTAATTATAAAGTTATTAAAGTTACTTTGATTAAACATAATGATTATTATAGGGGCTTTGTGATTGCTTGAATAGCATCATTAATATCTGTTTTTATCGATTGCTTATCTTTAACTGCTCCTGAAATACCGCGTGATACGTTGATTAAAGCTAAATCTGCTAGGTTTTTTCCCGCGTTATAGGCTGTTTTGTATGTTCCTCCTTGTTTTCCTACTCCTGGTATTAAAAATAAGAGATCTGGATCAATGTTACGTGCTTCTGTTAATTTATTGTCGGTTGCACCAACCACTACGCCAATGTTTTGATAATTTTTGTTCCAGTGACTAAGTGTTTGAATCACTGTTGATGCTAGCGTTGTATTGTTTTTTAATGGGAGTTCCTCAAAATCTTTGGATCCTGGATTGGATGTTAATCCTAATACAAAATTAAATTTGTCTTGATACTTAAAAAAGGGTTCTAGGCTATCTAATCCCATGTAAGGATGTAAGGTTGTGGCATCTGCATTGAAATAATCAAAAATATATTTGGCTTGCATGGCTGATGTATTGCCAATATCACCTCGTTTTCCATCGATAATAACAGGGACGGTTTGATCAATATGCTTGATAATTTCTGACAATAGATTAAGCCCATCGATGCCATAGGCTTCAAAAAAGGAAATNTTGGGCTTATAAGCAATGCATTGTGTGATACTTGCATCAATGATGTCTTTTAAAAAATTACTTAAACCTGTTAAGTTTGAGCTATAGCCAGTGGGTAATTGTGTTATATCTGGGTCTAAGCCTATGCACAAACAGTTATTATTTTTGCTTTGTAAGTTTTTCCATTGTGTGATGAGGGAATGTGTCATTAGCTATATAGTAGCATATTGGATTGTTTATGAGCAGATTTTCTATGATGTCTGTATTCTATCAATAATTTGTCTGGCTGTTTTTCGTCCTGAGTATAAAGCGCCTTGTATGGATCCTTGAATTGTCCAGTCACCACAAAAATAAGTGTTTTGAGTATTAAAGTGTGTATTGAGTACACTATGGCTAATAGATTGATGGGGTAAGGCTTGTGGAATATGGAATTGTGTTACTAAGTTCCATGTATCAATTTGGTTCCCAAAATAGAGTTTAAGTTGGTTAAGAATATTTTTTTCATAGTGTTCTGATGTTTGTTTGCTGGGTATTGATGTAACTGAAAATAAATATTTTCCTTTTGGACTGCTGTGCTTGTTAATGGCTGTTACATTATGAAAATTGTTAATGGGACCTGCTGATCCATCAAGATGTAAATAACTATTATTTAAGGGGGGTGTGTCTGTTTCGTAGTAATAGTTTGTTACACTTTGATAGGTTTTATCCGGAAGATTATATAATGTTGCTGCTGTTTTGTAATCTGTTGCGCAACAGATAAAATCAGCTTTGATTCTTGTATCTGTATGAGTGCTTATCAATGTTTTATTAATGTTTGTTATGGCGGTGTTTTTGATAATATTTTTAGAATTAAGTTGATTTGCTAATTGGTGTGGAATTGCTGTAATCCCATCGTGTGGGATTAGTGCTGTGCCTTCTAAAAAACATTTCCAATAAAATAAACATAACCGAGCTGATGTTGTTAGTTCATCATCTAAAAAAACACCCCGAAAAAATGGTTTCAAAAAATAATCCTGACAGTTTTTTGAAAATTCTAATGTTTCAAATAAGGTTGCTGTTGTTATATTTTTTGATGCAAAAATGTCAGCGCTAGATTGATTTTTTAAAGATAGTTTTAGTTTGAAAAGATTCCAACAATCATTCCATGATAATATAGGATGATATAACAGGAAGGGGAGATAAAATGGGTTTTGGAATGGATCGGTAATGGTTTTAAAAGAAGTTTGATTCCATACTTTGGCTCCATTTTTGAAATAATACGGGTTTAATGCTTTAATATTGAGCTGTTTTATTACTTCGGGATATGCTGTTAATAAAATTTGAAAACCATGATCACATTGGTATCCATTTATCAGTGATGTTTTTTGTTTTCCGCCAACTATATCTTCTTTTTCAATTAATAGATAATCAATGTTATGTTTTTCAAATTCTTTTGCTGCACTTAAACCTGCTAAACCAGCACCAATAATAGCGACTTGGGTTTGTTTCATGATCGAGTATTATATTTTTTTAATGGATTTAAACATCATTAAATCCATTAAATTTGTTGTTTGAATAGGTTGCCATTTAGATTGATTGTGTACTAATAAATTAGAACAACATACCAATTTGAAAGTTATGACTTTCAACTACATTTTTACCGATAGAGCTGCTAAATTCTTCTGCAAAGTATGCATAATCTATTTTTAATATAAAGATGTTAATAGCAAAACCACCAACAATAAACCCTTGGTTTAAACCACCTCTCAAAGATAATATAGGCGTTAATTTTTTTTCAGCACCTATATGAATTCTTTTAATAAAACTATCAGTAGGTGCTATTAAATTAAAATCGGTTGCTAAGTCTATTTTTCCTAGAAATGGTGCTTTATATTTTATACTGTTTCCTACTGTTAATATTATATTATCTTTTGTTTTGATTTCATTTTCTGTTGTTTGATTTCCACTTACAATTTCTTGTGTTCCTGATAAGGATGATACTAGATTTTTTATTGTTAAACCAGCTAGCCCATTACCATATTTACTTTTATATTGATAAAGTGCTCCATAATCGACGGCTATTCCACTAACTTTATATACATTTGGTGAGAACTCAGCTAGTCCGTTTGCAATTTTTAATAAGTCTGTTTGAGTTAAACTAAAGGTATTACTTCCTGTTTCTTGATTATAAAAGATGCTTCTTGAAATATATCTTGGAGATAGTCCCATGTGAATTTGCTTGTCTTCATATTCTATAGTGTGTGATAACCCTAATTGTACGTTAATATCATAATTTCCTTCCATATATAGGGTAGGTGATGTTTTTCTTTTTAGTTGTGCCCCTATTTTTGATTTACCATAGGCTGTTAAACCAAAGCCTTTTTTAGTAAATGTAAGGACAGGAAGGATGTTTCCTCCTGCAGCTGCTTTCAAGGGAACTAAGTTCTTAAGGGTATCTATTTGTGCTTGTTCATCTTCTGATGCTTCTGTTAGTGTGCTAAATTCACTCATTTTATCTATTAGATCTTTATTTATACTTATTTCTATTTTAGGAATTTCAACTTTAAATGTTTTTTCTAGGGCTAAAAAGGCTGGGTTTTGATAAAATGATGTAGAATTTTTCATAGTAGCTACTTGGGTTCCACCCATCGCTTTTTGTCTTATGTTATGAAAATCATATACTTCTTGAAAGCCATATGTTGATGTTGTTATTAATAATGATANTANTAATCCCTTTTTTATATGTTTCATTTAAAATCCTTGAAAAATAGTTTTTAATTNATNTTCTATGTTAGAATCAGTTTCGCCTTNTCCTTTTAATNTATTTATNTCTGCAATTTTTTGTTTTATGGTNTCGGCTTCANCTTTTTGTTCNTCTGTTAATGCTCCTGACTNATCAAATCCGTCAAAGGCTTGTGTAGAATAATAAACGATATCATTATCTGTTTGATCGCCTGGGAACATAATGTTATNTAAACTATCAGAATAATCACTTACGTTATTTTCTATGTCACCATTTTCATTTATTGTAAATTCTTCTGTAATTGTATTCATTACTATCATTGTATTAACAATACCTTTCATTAAATTTTGTTCTTCATTTCCTGAATCGCCTAAATCACTTGCGGCTGATAATGATGTTGATGCTGCAATTAAATCTTCTAGGGGTGCTGATGTACTTAGAACGTTTATCGGATTGGTATCTTGATCGGCTGATAAGGCTAATTCTGCCATTATATCTAATGCTGTTATATTTGATTTTCCTAGTATTGCTTCTGCTTTAATTAAATGAGCTTCTGCTTTTTCTGCATCTGTTGATGAACTATTATTGATAATTTCATCGGCTGCTGTAATTAATCTGCTATAGTCTTCTGTTGTTGATGCATCTTCGATTGATTCAAGAAGGCTTTTTTCTGGTTCCCCGACAAAACCTTGAAATATATTTGATCCACAACCACATAATGTAGTTGTCATTAAAGTAACGATTAAAATGTTTTTGAAGTTCATTAAATTTATTATAACACTTGATAAGTTTATTGCAATTTTATATTTTTAATGCAAAAAAAGGTACAATATAATATTATTTGGTACTATGAAGTTGTATGAACAACAATCTCTAGATCGTTATACTATGTGGCCCTTTTGGGTTTTATTATTGGCTGGTTTTTATAATGTTCTGTGTGGGTTAATTGCTAGTATAAATCCTGAATTTTATTTTTTGAAATTTGGAATGTTGATTCCTCAATATTTATTTGTTTGGCGTTTTTTTGGAATACTTGTAATGGCTTATGGATTTGGCTACTTGATTTCGTCTATAAATCCTGTTCGCTTTTGGCCGTTTATTTTTCTTGGTTTGCTTATCAAAGTTTCTTTTTTGATCTTATGTTTTTTTTCTGTTTTTAACGAGGTTATGTATTTTAAATTTTCTGTTTTTATGATTTGTAATAGTATTGTTTGGATTATTCCTTTTTTGTTAATTTTAAGATTGGTTTATACATTAAAATTGGTTCGTGAAAACTTTAATATTCCTAGTTTTGAAGAATCGATTCATGTTTTTAAGACAAATCATAACCAATCGTTGTCAGAATTAGGTCATGAAAAAACAGTGTTAGTTGTTTTTTTGCGTCATTTTGGTTGTGTTTTTTGTCGACAACTATTATCTACGTTGCAGCTTCATTATAATAGTTTAAAAAAAAGTAATGTGGTTCCTGTGTTAGTTTATATGTCTGATCATGTTGTTGGGTCGAAGTTGTTACAGCCTTATGAACTTTCAAAATGTGATTGCATTTCAGATCGAGATAGGGAATTGTATCGAGCGTTTGGTCTTACTCGAGGAAAATTGTATCAGTTATTTGGGTTAAGAGTTTGGTGGAAAACGTTTGCTGCTGGTGTGCTACAAGGTTATGGTGTGGGTAATCAAGTAGGGGATGCTTTTCAAATGTCTGGTATGTTTTTATTAAAAGGGGATAAAGTTTTAAAAAGTTTTGTTCCAGAATATATTTCCGATACGATTGATTTTAAGTCTTTTATAGAAGACTCGGATGTAAGAGAAAACTAATGTCCTTTTTAAATTATTTTTTTATTTTTATTTCTTTATTTTCAACGCTTAATTTAATGTTGTTTTCATTGATTCTTTTTATTAAATCGTTTGAACGTCATGTTAATTTGTTATTAGGTTGTTATTTTTTTATTGTTAGTTTTCTTTTTTTAAGGGTTTCTTTTTATGGTTTTATGTTTCCTGATGAGTATGGAGGTTTTTATTTTGATTTTGGTTTGATTTTGTTGTTAAGTATTCTTTTTTATTTGATTCGCAAAGATATTGGTGTTGATTATACAGATTTACTTCATAGTGTGCCTTTGTTTTTATCTGTAGGTGTTTTGGGAATTATTAATTTTTTTGATTCTTTGCAATTTTTAATGGTTAATGGCTTATTTTTGAAGGGGGTAGCTTTTTTAGTTGTGATGCTAGTTTATAGTTTGTATTTACAGCGGTCACGTTTTTTTGTTTTGCTTGAAGGGACTGCTTTATCGGATAGATCTTTTTTTCATTTTTTCTTTATGGGTATTCATATTAGCATACCTGTTTTAGCTTTAGGTTTAATAAGTTTTCATCAAAGTTTGCTTGTTGTGTATGTTGTGTTTGTTACTGTTATGGTTCTTTTTTTAGTGTTTGATTTAATGTTTAATTATTTTCAAGAAATATCTTCTGTATTTACTATTTCTGAAGATAAATCATATCAAAAATCTCATTTATTAAATTTGGATTTACCTCAGTTAGAAAAAGAATTATATTCTTTGATGGTAGAAGATAAGGTTTTTAAAGATCCTTTGTTATCGCTTAAATTGTTAGCTAATATGTTAAATGTTAGTTCTCATCAGCTCTCTGAATACTTAAATAGTGTAAAGCAAAATAGTTTTTCACACTATCTTATGATATTTCGTGTTGAAGAAGCAAAGGATCTTTTGTTAAAATATGATTGGCGAACAACTCTTTCTATAGGATCAGAATGTGGTTTTAATTCCCATTCTTCCTTTTCTAGGTGTTTTAAGGTTGTAACCGGGGTATCGCCAGGTATTTATAGATCGGAGAATGCATGTGGTTAAAGTAATGATATGTTTTTTTATGGTGATTTTACTTCAATCTTCAGTTTTTTCTGAAGATGTTGCAATGAAAGTTGTTGTGAATCAACCTTTTTTAGCTCAGTCTGGTGAATCTTTAGCGGGAAACGCCTTAGTTTTTCCAGATCATTTTAAATTGTATGATATAACGTTTGTTGCTTATGGGTTTTCACGAAAATCAGGTGATGATTTTGATTCTTGGTTAAAACCTTTTCAAGAACGCTATAAAGCTGATTCTAATGTTTTTTTTGTTTCGATTCCTATGATTGGTAAATTGCCAAAATGGATTCTTAAACAAATGAAAAAAGGTATGAAAAGAGGGATTGATGTTAGTTTGCATTCTCATCAAATGATTTATAGTGGGAATGCTAAGCTTTATCAGGATTATTATGGTTTTTCTAATAAAAAAAGGGGTTATTTTTTCTTAGTTAATTCTGAAGGAACGATTGTTTGGCAAGGTGAAGGGAAATCGTCAGATGATTTGCTTAAAGAATTATTTTTAATTTCAGATTCTTTTTTGCTAAAGTAAACGAGATATTATATGTCAAATCATAAACAAGCTGTTTTATTAGTTAATTTAGGATCTCCTGATTCTACTTCTTTACCTGATATTAGGCGTTATTTAGGTGAGTTTTTAATGGATAAATATGTTTTGGATGTTCCTGTATTTTTTCGTTGGATTCTTGTTTATTGTCTTATTATGCCTTTTCGTCCAAAAAAAACAGCGGAGGCTTATCAATCTATTTGGTGGGATGAAGGGTCTCCTTTAATGGTGTTAAGTAAACGTTTATTAAAGCTTGTTCAAGATAAGTTTGATATACCTGTTGAACTTGGTATGCGATATGGGAATCCTTCTATTAAATATGCTATTGATAAGCTATGTTCAGAAAATACATCTTTAGAAGAAATTTTATTATTTCCCTTATATCCTCATTATGCGATGGCTTCTACTAAAACTGTCATTGAAAAAACAAAGTTATTAATGGCTCAACATTATCCTAATATTACTTTAAAATATATAGAATCATTTTATGATTATCCCTCTTATATTTCATCGCTTTCAAACTCTATTTCTGAATATAAAGATAAGGATGTTTTTGATTATGTTTTATTTAGTTATCATGGGATTCCAGAACGGCATGTAAAAAAAACAGACCCTACAAAGTTGCATTGTAAGGTGGCGTCTGATTGTTGTAATGTTGGTTCAGATGCTCATCGGTATTGTTACAGTCATCATGTTTATAAAACAACGGAATTAGTTGTTGAAAAACTTAAATTAGCAATGGATGCTTATTCTGTTTCATTTCAATCTAGGCTTGGGAATGATCCTTGGTTATCGCCAGCTACTGATACAACGATTAAAGAATTAGCTAAAAAAGGTGTTAAACGATTAGCTGTTGTTTGCCCAGCTTTTGTTTCTGATTGTTTAGAAACGTTGGAAGAGATGGGTGAAGAAGGAAAAGAGATCTTTTTAGAGAATGGTGGTGAATCGTTTACGTTGATACCTTGTTTAAATGAGCGAGAAGATTGGGTTCATTCAATGGTAGATTTAATAGGTGATGATACTAAACATTTGGTTGTTTAGTAGGATTTATTCTATTCCGGCTCGTTCAAGTATGATATCGACTAATAGAGGATGAACGCCTAAGTGAGTGCTTGTTGAAATATCAATATTAGGAAATTTTTTTGCGATTTCAGCTACCATTTGGGGGATATCTTCGGTTGTGTGTCTTCCGGGGGATAGCATAAAGGGTTGTGCTATTATTTTTGTAGCACCTTGTTTAATGCAGTCATGAATACCGTCTTCAATAGTAGGCGATGCTAATTCCATGTGAGAACCTACCACTATTAAGTTAGGTTGTTTAGATTTTATTAGCGCTACAATATCGTTAATCATATCGTTAGCCGCTTGTTTTTTTGATCCATGATCAATGATGAGTAATGACTTCATAGTCTTACTGTACAAAATTTCTGTTTTTATGAGAAGGGTTTGCTTATTAATTATTAGGTGGGTTGATAGTTTGGGTGTATGATTGATAAAAGATATTTTATGGATACTATAGTTTTATTTTTAAAAAAGGGTCTTTGGGTTTTTGTTTTAGGAGGTCTTTTAACATCGTTTTGGGTTGGTACGTCGATTGAGCCAACGTATATTATTGAGTCGATTACTTTAGATGTTATGCAAGATAACAAAGGGTATTATTATGTTTATAAAGATAAACCTACTTATGTTGATGAGATTGTTGATAAAAAGGATTCTCAATTATTATTATTTGAATCAAGTGCTTGGCAATTAAAACCTGAGGTTAGTAATGAGGTTATTCGGTTAGATTCGTATTATAATGGTAGTGTTTTTCAGTTATTAACTTTAAAAAAGCATTGGTCTTTTTGGTCGTTACTTCCTGCTATTTTAACCTTGGTATTATGTTGGTTAACGCAAGAACCTGTTACGGCTTTGTTGTTGGGGGTAGGTTCGGGTGCTTTGATTTTATCAAAGTATAACATTATTGAAGATGTTTTAATTGCTAGTTTAATGCGAGAAAGTTCAGCTACGATGATTTTGATTTATTTGTTTTTGTTGGGGGGGTTATTGGGGATTTGGGCTAAAACGGGGGCGGCTAAGGCTTTTGCTGATTGGATGACAGTGAATTTTGTTAGAGGGCCTCGCTCTGCTAAGCTTGTGACTTGGGTTTTAGGGATTTTATTTTTTCAAGGGGGTACGATGAGTGTTGTTTTAGTGGGAAGTACGGTTAAACCTTTATCAGATAAAGAAAATGTTAGTCACGAAGAGTTATCTTATATTGTTGATTCTACGGCATCCCCTATTGCATCTCAAATTGCATTTAATTCATGGCCTGCTTATGTGCAAGCTTTTATTTATGTATCAGGGGTGAGTTTTTTGGTAACTCAATCGGATCGAGTTGCTTTCTTTTTTAAAAGTGTTCCATTTTGTTTTTATGCTATTTTTGCTGTTTTGGGTACGTTTTTGATTGCGATTGAAAAACCTCTTTTTATTGGATCAAAATTACAAGCGGCTATTGATCGATCACGAAGTAAAGGGTTATTAGATGATCCTAAGGCTGTTCCTTTAAGTTCATTTGAGTTACAAGCAACTAAGGTTCCTGCATCTTATTCGGCACATTTTTTAGAATTTGTTTTACCTTTACTTTGTTTGATTGGGATTGCTATTGGTACGTTTATTATGTATGGATCGCCTAATATTAGTCTTGCTTTTGGGTTAACTTTGCTTATTTCTTTTCTGGTTGCTTTATTAAAGGGTATGGGATTATTAGAACTTATTAATGGGGTTATGGATGGTATGAAGAGTTTGATTCTTGGATTGGTTATTTTGTTATGTGCAATGATGATTGGCCAAATTACAATACAAACAGGAGCTGGAATGTATTTAACTAGTATTTTAGGAAATTCTATTATCTATTGGATGCTTCCTGTTATATTACAAATTATTTGTGTTTGTATGGCTTTTTCTACGGGGACTAGTTGGGGAACGTATGCTATTGTATTTCCAATTGCAATGCCTCTTGCTTGGGGTGTCGCTCAATATTCGGGTTTAGCTCATCCAGAATTATTTATGACGATTTGTTTTGCTGCTGTTATGGATGGGGCTGTTTATGGGGATCAATGTTCTCCTATTTCTGATACGACCGTATTAACAGCTATGTGTACAGGATGTGATTTAATGGATCATGTTAAAACTCAACTTCCTCAAGCTACCTTTGCTGCTATTTTAGCTGCGATTTGTTGGACTTTGGTAACGTTGTTATTTGTTTAGCTTTTTGCGTGTTGATGCAGTGGCATTATGAGGATGTAAGCTTTCATGATGATTTACTGTAATAGAATAGTCAGTAAGTATTTCTATTGATTCGAGCCACTGATCTAATTTTCTGATAGCATCTTCACAAAACATTAAATGAGTTGCATTTTTTATGGCAAATAGTTTTTCATCTTCTCGTTTTACCACTGTTTGTACAGCTGTTTCTAATAAGGATTCAGCTTGGTTTATGTATTCTAGTATATCTATGTTATGGTTTTCTGAATGAGATATGCTTATTTTTGCATAGCTACGTTGAGCATGAGGGGTTGCTGTAATACTTGATTCTTTGGATATCCATTCTAGTATTGTTTCTTTTGAAAATGAGTTTTCGTAAGGGTGATCTTCTTCAAATTTTTCTTGAATGGCTTGTCGTGATAAAGCAGCTGAGCAAGGACATGTACTAGAGTATGTGATGGTGAATTGGGTTGTATATGTTGTCGTATTATTGTTATTTTCTGCTGAAATGGAAATAGGATAGGATCGATATCCTGATAAATTTGAAGATAGTGATGATTGTTTAATGATGTAATCATAGTTAATTTCTAAGTATGCTTTGTTAGTACAGTCAGGGTGTGTTTTGATAAGTTTTTCTAAACAGTTTTTTATGGATACTTGATTGAATGGATTGTTTTCAAAATGATTGATTGTAGTGGTGTACAATCGAGACATGTGAATCCCTTTTATGCTCGGGTTATCTAAGTTGATAAAAATGTTTATTTTAGCAGGGGTTAGTTGTTGGGTGTTATTGTGTTTGATTTGAATAGGGCAGGTGATGTTTGTCATACCTACTTTATCAATGGTTTTAATGATAGTTGGTGATGATTCTAATGTAATGTCAGGTAGCGATTGTTTTTCTTGTGTTGTCATGGCTTTAATTTTTTTGGCCAATCATATCATAAAATGGGTATAAATAGAATTTTCTTTTTATATTTCTGATGAAAAACGAAATTGAATGCTTGGGTTTTCTTTTATTTCACGATCTAAGCTCCATTGTGTTTCAGATAGATAGACGGTTTGATTATCCATGTCTAAGGCAATTTGGTTTTTATTATTTTTAATAAATGTTTCAAGATCTTGTTTGTTATCTGAAGAAATCCAAACCGCTTTATTATAGTTAATCTCGCTGAAACGACAACTGGCGTTATATTCATTTTTTAATCGATATTCAATGACTTCAAATTGTAGTAAGCCAACAACTCCAATTATTTTTCTATTATCCGTGATATTGGTAAATAATTGTGCTACCCCTTCTTCACATAAGTGTTGAATACCCTTGTTTAGCTGTTTTGTTTTGAGTGGATCTTCGTTAATAACATATTTGAATATTTCAGGAGAGAAATTGGGTATTCCTTTGAATTTAATATTTTCTCCTTCTGTTAAGGTATCACCAATTTTTAAGTTTCCAGTATCATGTAAACCAATTATATCTCCGGGATAGGCTTGTTCAATGATTGATTTTTCATGTGCCATGAATGCGGTAGGGGAACTAAATTTTAATGGCTTTTCGAGTCTAACATGATAAAACTTTTTATTTCTTTCAAACTTTCCAGAACAAATTCTTAAGAAGGCAATTCGGTCACGGTGTTTTGGGTCCATATTTGCGTGAATTTTAAAGATAAATCCTGAAAATTTTGATTCTTCAGGAGAGATTGTTCGAATTTCTGTTTCTCTGGGTTGTGGAGTAGGAGATAATTCAATAAATTCGTTTAACAGTTCACGTACTCCAAAATTGTTTAAGGCGCTTCCAAAAAATACGGGGGATGTTGTTGCTGATAAATAATCGTCTTTATTTAAATTAGGATAGATTCCATTAATTAGTTCAATATCTTCTTTTAGTTTATTTATTTCTAGTTCCCCAATTAATTGTAAGGCTTCTTCTGAATCTATATTCTTAATAATTTTAGGTTTTTCGTTTGAAGTATTGGCAGTAAATAAGAGAATAGATTGCGTTTTAAGATTGTAAACACCTTTAAAATAATTTCCCATCCCGATAGGCCATGTAATGGGGCAGACAGATAATTGTAATTTGTCTTCGATTTCATCAATTAAATCAATTGGATCTTTACCAAGTCTATCACATTTATTAATAAAGGTGATAATTGGGGTGTTTCTCATTCTGCAGACTTCCATTAATTTATGTGTTTGTGTTTCTACCCCTTTGACACTATCGATGACCATAATGGTGCTATCAACGGCGGTTAATGTTCGATAGGTATCTTCAGAAAAATCTTTGTGGCCTGGTGTATCTAATAAGTTAATTTTAATATTTTTATAAGTAAATCCCATCACGGATGTTGCAACGGATATGCCACGTTGTTTTTCTATTTCCATGAAGTCTGATGTTGCGTATCGATTTGATTTTTTTGCTTTAATGGCACCAGCGGCATGAATGGCTCCTCCAAAAAGAAGTAATTTTTCAGTTAATGTTGTTTTTCCTGCATCAGGATGGCTAATGATACCAAATGTTCTTCGGGAATTAATTTCGTTTTTTAATGACATGTTATATTGTTATGTTGTAATTTTCTAATTCTTTGATGGTTTGTGTGCTTGATTTGAAATGAATCGTTTTTATTAATAATTTTTTTGCTGTCTTAATATTGTCTTTCATATCGTCAATAAAAATACATTCATGGGGCAGTAATCGGTATTGGCTCAGTAAAAAATGGTAAATCCCAATTTCTGGTTTTTTCATCATAACATTGGCTGATACCACGATTCCTTTTGCTTTTGTTAGAAATGGATTATGTTTGAGTAATTGCTGAAATGGTTTTGATTGAAAATTAGATAATATATAAAGGTTGTAACGGTGATTTAGTGTATTAAAGAGATGTTTCATATCGTCGTCTAAAATTAAATGTTTTGTAAAATTATTTACAAGGGTCGTTATTTCATTTTGTTCATTTTCAGTTAAGTGATGCTTTTCTGTTAATTGTTTTTTGACTCTTTCTAAAGATATGTCACCTCTGTCCATTTGTTGCCAGTAGTCTGAATTAAATAACTGTTCTAAATAAAATTTTTTGTATTTTGATTCTGGTGTTAGGCATTCAATAATATGAGTTGGATTGTATTTGAATAAGACATTTCCAATGTCAAAAATAATATGTTTAATGGTTTGTTTCATAGCGGCTACAATATCATACTTATGATGAATCAAACATAGAGCGATTTTTAGTATTGGTTTGCTATATCAGCAAACGATAATTTTTTTTCAGTTCTAGGTTTTTTTCCTTGGTATATTTTTTTTTCTAGTTTTATGTATGTTTCTTCAGGGCTATAGGTTACAGATTCCCAGTCAGCATTGGCTATTTGTTTTTGTGCTTGAGATGAAGATTGCATTTGTTTGCTTATAGTTTGATAGTGGGTGTTTGAATAAAAAATGCTACCATGATTGCCAGCTTTCGGAGGACTTAATTGTTTCATGTTTACAGAGTTATTTGCTTGAATGAGGTTTGGTTTGGTGAGTGCGATGCTGATAAAGATTGTTAATATAATATTTTTTACATATTTGTTTGTAGGGGAAGTTTTTTTTAACATTTTTGTTTTAATGTTTATTGATCTATGTAGCTGTATAGGCTTTTAAAGAGATTTTTTTCAGGTGTGGTATTATTTTTTAGTTGTGTTTTTTTTAAGGCCATTTTTGAAAAGGAATCATTTTTTTCTTGTGTATAATTTTGTTTTTGTTTTGGTGTTGTTGGGTTAGCATAATATTGGTTTGATCGGATAGGTGGGGTAATGTTAAGTTTGGCAGAAAATTCATCACTGACTTTCGTTAGCTCCGGTGTTATAACAGCACAATATCCGGCTGTTCCTTCGTAGGATTTATCATAAAAATAACCTGAGCTTACTTTATCATTGGCGTAGGTAATGTTAGTTATTGTGAAAATAAGTATTGTGCTTATGATTAATTTCAATAATAATTTTTTGTATGGAACGTCCATTGTTTAGTTTGAGTATATTTTGTGTGCCAACTTTTTTTGTAATGGTGTTTCTTTTTTGTTTGTTTCAGTCAGTGGTTTTATTTGCGGGACATGCTACTTTTTATGATTATAAAATAGATTTATTTAAACCGAATTCTACTGTGTTGTTATCTCATAAAGTGGGTGTTCAACATGTTTTTTCGGATTTATCGTTTCGTTTATTTTCTATTGGTGGGTATCGTACTTATGATAACTATAGGCATGGTATTTTAAATGTTGGGTATGGACGTTATTGGGATATTCATAATAATTATAAATTTATGGGTATGGTTTTATTTGAGTCAGGTTATGATTTTTCTTCGTCTTTTTCATTTAAATCGATACTTCAGCTTGGTTTTATGCGACGTCTTTCCTCTCGGCTTAGTTCTCAGTTATTGTTAGGAACTCCTTTTTTATCTGTTAATCAAAAATCTTCCTTTATTGTTACGCTTGGATTAAACTATTTTTATGGGTCAGGGATTGCTTACAGGGAATCATCTGATATGTTGAAAAATGTAAAAAAGAAATTTTTATGGTTTTTGTGGTTTAATGATTAATAAATATAAAGAGTCTATTATTCAATCGTATGAAGATACTGGAATTATTAATATTTCAGATGGTATACATTACCCTCCGAAACAGTTGCTAGTTGATATTTTAGAATTAATTAAAGAAATCTTATTTCCTGGTTTTTTTGGTACACAAGCTTTAAAAGATTCTAATTTGGCTGTTTTGACCGAACAGCGCTTAGAACAATTACAGGGTCATTTAATTCCTGAGATTTTTAAATGTTTATATTGGAACCCTGAGCAAGATTCTGCTGTAAAAAAAGATAAAGATGAGGCTAAACAACGTTCTGAGGCTATTGTTTTTGGTTTTTTTGGTACTATTGCTTCTTTAAGAAAAGCGTTAAAAGAGGATGCGAATGCTATTTATCAGGCTGATCCAGCTGCTAAAAGTTTGGTGGAAGTGATTTTATCTTATCCTGGTTTTCAGGCTGTTATGGTTTATCGGATTGCACATTATTTTTATCAACAAGATGTTCCGTTGATTCCTCGTATGTTATCTGAAATTGTACATTTGCAAACGGCTATTGATATTCATCCAGGTGCTACTATTGGGGATGCTTTTTGCATTGATCATGGTACAGGGATTGTTATTGGAGAGACGGCTGTTATCGGTAATAATGTTATGCTTTATCAAGGTGTTACATTAGGCGCTTTTAGTACCAAGGATGTTGATCTTGCTGCCAAAAGACATCCTACGATTGAAGATGATGTGACGATTTATTCTATGAGTACTATTTTAGGTGGCGATACCGTGGTTGGTTCTCATTCTATTGTTGGTGGTAATGTATGGTTAACTCGATCTATTCCAGCACATAGTAAAATTTATTTATCAGAAGATTTTAATTCTACGTATCGATTGGTTACGAATGACTCAACTGATGACAATTCTTGATGATATTATTGCTACAAAAAAGCAGTACGTTACTTATTTAAAGACTAGTGATTATTTGAATTCTTTACAAGAACATTCTTTTCAGGCTATTTCGTTTAAGCAAGCTCTTACAGCTAGTTCGTTATCGTTAATTGCAGAAGTAAAAAAAGCGTCTCCTTCAAAGGGGCTTATTAATAAGAATTTTGATCCTGTACCATTAGCAAATACGTATGATCGTGTGGGAGCTGCTGCCTTATCTGTTTTAACGGATGAAATTTATTTTCAAGGTCATAATGATTATTTAATGGCTATTAAAAAAGATGTTGAACGACCTATTTTACGAAAAGATTTTATGATTGATCCTATTCAAATTAAAGAATCGTCGTTAATTGGAGCCGATGCTGTTTTATTGATTGCTGCTATTTTATCTAATAATCAAGCTCAGGAGTTGATTGATTGTTCTCGAGAATATGGTTTAGATGTTTTGTGTGAGGTTCATGATTCTGATGATTTAGTTAAGGTTTCTAGTTTAAAGGGTGTTGATATTATTGGTATTAATAATCGAAATTTAAAAACGTTTGATGTTGATATGTCGACATCTTTATTACTTAAAAAACAAATTGATGAGCAGTTTGATTCTGTTATTTGTGTTGCAGAAAGTGGTTATGATGATGTTGATCAATTGGATTGTTTAAGAGAATCAGGATTTTCGGCTGTTTTGATAGGAGAAGGACTTGTAAAAAATCAATTTATGATTGAGTATTTTAATAATGAGACTTAAATTTTGTGGGATTACTAATAAAGAAGATGCGCTTAATGCTGTTAATTTAGGTGTTGATGCTTTAGGATTTATTTTTTATTCTGAAAGTTCTCGTTCTGTTTCAGTTGAGCAGGTGCAAGAAATAATTTATTATTTGCCTCCTTTTGTTACGACTGTGGGTGTTTTTGTTAATCATGATATTGATGAGGTAAATTCAACTTTAGATGAATGTAAATTAGATATGGCTCAGCTTCATGGGCATGAATCACCCGAGTATTGTATGAAAATAAAGTCACGCATTATTAAAGCTATTCATGTTGCTGATATTTCTGATATTGAAAAGATTGGTGGGTATCAAGGCTTAGTTTCAGCGATTTTGTTAGATACGAAAACAGAGTCAGGTTATGGAGGGACAGGTCTTGCTTTTGATTGGGGGTTGGCTTTGTCAGCCAAAGATTATGATTTGCCTTTAATTTTGTCAGGGGGTTTAACGGTTGATAATCTTTCTAAGGCTTCTCAGTTGGTAAACCCTCATGCGATGGATGTTGCTAGTGGGATTGAAGCTTTTCCTGGTAAAAAAGATTATAACAAAATGAAAGAATTTGTTTCGGCTTTAAAATAATAGTTTATTTTTGAGTTTTTTATTGGATAATGCGAAATGTATGAAAGTGAAAGCATATAAACCAAATACTAAAGATTCCACTTGCCATTAATGTTAGTATCATGGTGAATTTTAAAATTATATTATTTAGTTTTTGATCCTTTTTTATTTGTTTCCATATTAGTTTTATGGTCAATCCACATAATATAACAATTAGAATATAACTTGTTAAATGGGTATGGATAAATTTGTATAATAGCTGAAATATTGTTAAGCAAATTGAATCAATATAATTAAACATAACTTTATAATAAAAATTATTTTGTGATTATGCCACCACCAATTACTATGTCTTTATCGTAAATAACGCAGGACTGTCCTGGCGTTATAAATTTTAAAGGCGTGGTTGCTTTTACTATGATTTCATCATTATTAATACTTAGTAATTTGCACTGAAAGGGAATCATTTTGTAACGGATTTTAACACTATAAAGTTTATTGATTTGAATTTGTTCAGGATTTACTAAGCTATAGGCATTAATGGTAAATGTATTGGTAGCTAATTCATCTTTTGTTCCCACAATTACTTCGTTATCTTTTGAATTTAGTTTAATAACGTATAGCGGTGCTATATGAGAAATGTTTAGGCCTCGTCTTTGCCCAATTGTATAGTTGTAGATACCAGTATGTTTTCCTAAAAAATTGCCACTTGAATCAACAATGTTACCTTCTTTTACGGTTTGTTTATCGATCCTATCTTCAATAAATGATTTATAGTTTCCGTTTGTTACAAAACAGATATCTTGGCTTTCTTTTTTATTTGCATTAATTAGGTTAAATGATTGGGCGATGTCTCTGATTTCTGATTTTAGGTAATTTCCTAGTGGAAATAGGGTTCTGCTTAGTTGTTTTTGAGATAGCATGTATAAAAAATAAGATTGATCTTTTTTTTCATCTTTTGCTTTTTTTAGATAAAAACGTGATTTGTTAGCGTTTGATGTAATTTTACAGTAATGACCTGTTGCAATGTAATCTGCATTTAATTCTTTACACTTTTCTTCTAGTGCATCAAATTTAATATATCGATTACATTCTACACATGGGTTAGGGGTATGGCCTAGGAGATATTCATTTACAAAGTAATCAATAACGTGATGTTTAAATTCATCGCGAATATTTATTGTGTAATGTGGAATATTTAATTTTGATGCTACTCGCTTTGCGTCATTTATAGCGCCAAGATTGCAACAGGCGGATTGTTTTTCAGTTTCTTTTGGTACCAGTTGCATGGTGATACCAATAACATCGTAGCCTCTTTTTTGAAGTAAGGCTGCTGTTACTGATGAATCAATTCCACCGCTCATTCCTACTAAAACTCGTTTCTTTTTTCTCATCTTGGTTTAGAAAATACCATATTATTCTGACATCTTGAAGAATTTGAGCTTAAAATTTTGGTGTTTAATAGTTTTTAATGTTTAATGTAAAAAAAAAGGGGTAGAATAATATATATATATATCAATTGATGGAGTTATAAAAATGCTTTTTAATAAAAAAGATTCTAAAGAAAAGGAACCTGATAGTCTTTTTCCTGAGGAAGAAAAACCGTCATTTTTTTCAATGAGTTCACCTACTTTAGATGCTTTGGTTTTAAAGGTTAAAGGTCTGTTACAGTCATCGGCTGATAAAGACGCAGAGAACGTAGTTGAGACAAAGGTTGATAAAAAAGCTGAGAAAGATGTTGATAAAGAAGCTGCTACAGAGATTAATGATGATTCTGAGCAAGAATCTGATGATGCTAAGATTGAAAAAGAATCTAATAAAGAAGAGATTGTATCGTCTTACAGTCAAGGTGATGATGGTTCTAATAATGAATCTGAAGGTGAGGCTGATTCTCTTGCTACTGAAGTGGTAGATAAAGAAGATGTTGAAGAGTTGGCTTTAGAAGAATCGTCTTCAGCTAAGGATGATGATGCTGAATTTGAAGATGATCAGGATGTTACTCATCAAGAAGAGTCTTTAGCTGATGAAGATAGTGATGATAATGTTGAGTTGACAGACTTAGATCCAGTTTCTGATCTTGCCAATGATTCTGTTAAGGAAATGGAATCGGAAGTATCTGAGGCAACAGAAGAGACAGCGACTGCTACTGATCAAGAGGATGAAACTGTTTTAGAGAAAAATCAGGAAGAATTTAACGATGATGTTAGTTTGTCTGGTACAGATATGACTGTTGATTCGGATGATGATACTGAGGTACCTGTTGCACCTACTATCTTTAAACCAAATTCTGTTTTAGGGGATCTTGATGCTCAAGTTTTAAAATCATTTTCTCGTAAAAAAAATCAAGATCTTACGAAACGATAGTTATAATCGAATTGGAATGTTTTTAGTATAACAGTGATTTTTAATTTCAGAGATAGTTGTTTTATTGTAATGAAGTAGAGATGCTAACAATGCAGCATCGGCATTTTTTAAAATGCTTGATATATGATCAAGTGTACCGGCACCTCCAGATGCTATCACAGGAATTAAGACTTCTTTTGAGATAGCGTGTGTTAGGGGGTCATCATATCCTGAGTTTGTACCATCTTTGTCCATGGAGGTTACTAATAATTCACCGGCACCTAAGGTAGCCATGTGATTTGACCATTTTATGGCGTCAATACCAGTAGGATGGCGCCCTCCATGAGTAAAAACTTCCCATGTAGATGATTCGTCACATTGTACAGATTTTTCAGGATATGTAATATTGCTTGGTTTTATTATTTTTTTTGCATCGATTGCGACAGTAATACATTGGGATCCAAATTGATAGGATGCTTCTTTAATTAAATTAGGATTTTTAACCGCTGCAGTGTTAATGGACACTTTATCAGCGCCAGCTAAGAGACAAGCTTGAATGGTTTCACAATCATTGATTCCCCCACCTACCGTAAATGGAATAAAAATATTTTTGGCACATTGTTTTATCAGATCTAATAAAATATTTCTTTTATCTGAGCTTGCAGTGATATCTAAAAATACGAGTTCATCGGCCCCTTGTTTATCATAACGTTTGGCTAGTTCTATGGGATCTCCTGCATCTTTAAGATCTACAAAATGAGTTCCTTTTACTACACGACCTTCGTTCACATCTAAACATGCAATGATACGTTTTGCTAACATAAGCTAATCTCTTTTTTATTTCCTAATAAATAATCTGTATATGACATTGCTTTTTTTCCTTCTGGTTGAACTTGTAATGGAATAAGTGTGTTTGATTCAATTTTAGCATCTAATATTTTTATTTTTTGTTGTTGAATTGTTAGATATGCCCCTGGTTTTGGGCTATAAGCCTTTATTTTTGCAAAGTTTGTTTTGATGGGATCGTTGATATTTAACTGACAATCACTTGTTGTTATTTTTGAGCAATAACTTGCTAATTTGTGATTTTGAGGGGTACTGTCAACGTTAGGATTTTTTAAATAACTTTGTACAAGTTCTAATATCATGTTGGCTGTTAAGGTTGCTAATTTATCATGTAAGAGTCCATAGGTATCTGTTTTTTCAATGGGAATGGTTGTTTGGGTGATAATATTTCCTTCGTCTAGTTTGCTATTCATTTGAATTAAGGATATGCCTGTTTCGTTATCTTGGTTGAGGAGGGCTGTTTGAATAGGGGATGCTCCACGATATTTTGGTAATAATGATGTGTGTGCATTAATACACAGATAGGTATCAGTAATATTTTTTGGAATTATCATTGCATAGGCTATTACAATAATAAGATCTGGTTTAATACTAGTTATTAGTTTTTCAAATTCATTTTTTGACTTTGGTGTATGAACAGTTAGGTTGTGTTGAAGTGCTAAGGCTTTAACGGGTGTGGGCTGAATTTTATTACCACGTTTTCTTATTTTATCAGGTTGTGTGATTACGGTGATTGTTTTGTTTATGTTTAATTTTGCTAATATAGCTAACGATTCACAAGAGAATTCGGGAGATCCACAAAAAATAATATTTAAGTTCATAGTATTGTATTGTAATTAAAATTGATGGCTTTTGCTATAAGAAAAACTATTATAATTATAGTCATCTGGGTATAATTTTAGGTATGAAGATAGAGTTTTTGGAGACACCTTCGGGTCAGGTTTCTGTAGTAGACTTTTTAAAATCTTTAATAAAAAAAGATCAGGTTATTCTTTTAGCTGCTTTAAAAAATGTTGAAGGACTTGGTTTTGAGTCACCTTGTGTTAATTTTAAGAAATTATCTAATGGTTTATGGGAAATAAAAATTTCTGGTGAGACGGATGGTTATACCTTTTTGTTTCGTTATGTATTGGATTCTTTTATATCTTAATGATTTAGTGACGTAATTAAAGCTTGTTGTTATTTGATTATTATTTTAAGTAAGGCTTGTAAATAAATTAAGTTCAAATTAAGCTTTTCTACCATGAATATGTCAAAAGTTTTAATTATTGGTAGACCTAATGTAGGTAAATCAACTTTGATTAATCGATTATTAGGAACAAAAGCAACTATTACACTTGATAAACCAGGTGTTACACGCGATTTAAATGAGTTTTTAGTTACTCATAAACAGACCTCATTTTTAGTTGTGGATAGTGGCGGTGTTTTTGCAGAAAAAAATGATTCTTTTGAATTTCAATCTGATGTAGAATCTCTTGTTCAAACAGCTATTTTTGATATGAGTAAAATTGTTTTTGTTGTAGATGCTCAGCAAGGTTTACTTCCAGCTGATACAAATATTGCTCGGTTATTACGTAAACATGTTCCAGAAAAAACGGTTTTTGTTGCTAATAAAGCTGATAATGATGTGTTAGAACAGCATGTATCTGAATTTTGTAAACTGGGTTTAGGTGAACCGTTACCAGTATCTTCACTTCAAGGGCGTGGTTTAAATAGAATGTTAGATCGCTTGATTATGGGGTTTTCCAATTCAGATTCACAGCTAGATTCTTTAGAGAAACGGTTTAAGATAGGATTAGTTGGTAGGCCTAATGTGGGAAAGTCAAGTTTACTGAATGCGATTATTGATTCTGATCATAGTATTGTAAATTCAAAATCAGGGACAACGCGTGATTCAATTCATGTGTTTTTTAAGCAAGATGATACTGTTTTTGAGCTTATTGATACTGCCGGCTTACGAAAAGTATCAAAGATGAAAGATAATATTGAATTTTATTCTTCGGTTCGAACTAATCGTAGTATTGATCAATCGGATATTGTTATTATGTTAATTGATGCTGAACGTGGATTTTGTAATCAAGATAAAAAAATTATTCATTCTATTATTGATGCTGGAAAAAGTATGATTATTTTTGTTAACAAATCTGATTTATTAGAATCTGATCAAACTCAAAAAGATTTTAAGCATATTTTGGAATCAGAAATGCATCAGTTAGTTAATTATCCTATTCAATTTGGATCAGCTGTTACTAAAAAGGGGCTTCCTGAGTTGTTAAGACAAGTTCCAGGTATGTTTACTTCTGTTAAAGAACGGATACAAACAAAGGTTTTAAATGATTTTAATCAAGATGTTATTCGACGATTTCCTCCGCCCGCAAAATATGGTAAGCAATTAAAAATCTATTATTTAACTCAAGTTGAGTTATTGCCTCCTACCTTTGTTTGTTTTGTGAATCATAAACGATATTTAACAGAAGATTATAAACGGTTTTTAGAAAAACGTATTCGATCTTATTTAGGTGGTTTTTTTGGACATACAATACGATTGTTTTTTAAGGGACATCGACAAGAAGATTCTTGATGATTTTTTTGTTTTTTAATTTCTATTAATTTTTTCAATTATTTTTTTTACTTGAAAAAAAATAATAATGTTATAAAATTTTTATATTATTCTTTAATAAAAAGGGGTTTTCTTTATGAAACTAAGTTCTAGTCAAGAGTTATCTTCTTTACCAAAGAGTTCTTCTTTTAATAAGATTATGCCTCAGCCTACTTTATCTAGCAATTCTTTACCTTCTTTAGCTTCTGGATCTCAAGCTTCTGGATCTCAATCGTTAGACCCTCTTGTATCTTCTAGAACTCAATCATCCCTTATTGCTGCAGATTCAGCTAACTCTCTGGACTTGAGAGTAATGGATCCAGATTTAATTGATGAAAAACTAGAACGAGTACTTCAATCTTTGATAGAAGAGAGAGTTGAGAATTTAAATAAAGCTGATGAGAAACTAGAACAAGCAGTTCAAATTTTGATACAAGAGAAATTTGTAAATTTATATGAAGACTCGATTGGGAGTACTGCAAAACGTGCTAAAAACCCTGATAGAGAACATGAAATAATGGGTATTTTTAAATTGGATGGTATTAGAAACTTATTAGGGGATATTCAAAAACTAAGGAGGGGTAGCCGATTTAAACGTAGACCATTAGTAACTGATTTTACGCAAGAGAGAGCGATTACAGCAAATGCTAAAAGTAAGGGACTTTCACTTGCAGTTCATACTGTTTTTAATTTAATACATTTATCTCAGAATCATACAGTAGATCAATTACAACGTGAGATTATAAATTTTGCTACAGTTCAATCACATCCATTATTAAAAAAATTCTTTCATGATATGAAATTAGGTATGGATAGTTTTAGCATAGATAGGTTACGTATGTTTGCAGAAAAGAATGAAGAAATGCTTAATATTATAGATACATTTGAGAACCAATTTGAGGATGCAAAACTTTATTATCATGAGATGACTGGGGAGGAACTTATACCATCTCCACAAAAAGCAGCTTTAATGGGTATTCAGACGGAGTCTTTAAAAGAGTATTTTGATTTGCGTTCAGAATGGATCGCTAAACAAGATGGTTCTATACAGGAATTGAAAGAGTTAAATGATAAAATTTTAGCTAGTATTAATATATTGATTGATAAATTAGAAAAGAATGAAGATTTACAAGGTGTTTCTCCTGTTGTTTTTGATGATAGTAAAACTTCTGTTCAACCAAAAAAAGTTTTTACTAACCATCCTGATGGTATTTTGAAGGATTTAAAGAATGAATTACCTTTTGATCCTGTTAATGGAGCCACTCAATCAATTAACTTTCTTGATGAACTAAGAAATGGTATATATGCTTTACAGAACTTGCTGGAACCAGGTGAAGAATGTGCTATATGGCATGGAAGTGATTTAGATCGGACATTTAGGGATATAGTAGCTACACTTGTTGTAAGATTACATCTTGCGGTAGAGTTTAGTGTAGATACTGATAATCAACCTCTTTTAGATAAATTGAAGGAACTAGTGCCCCCCTTATCAAAAACTATTTCTATTTTGACAGCTAACTATGAGAAGGGAATGGGGCAGCTAGCTCTGATTAATTCTTCTGAATCTGAAAAATTAATAGTTGGATATAGGCAGCACCTAGATAATTTAGGTGAGCTTAATCAATGTCTTTGTAGTTTTTTAGATCAACCAAAAGTTGGTCAATTAGTTAAGCTTAGAGATGAAGGTTCTTCTCAAAATGATTTGCTTGCTCAATTAGATGGGGATTTAAGTGGAGTGTCTAGTAATCCACAAGAAGATTATAATTCTTTGTTGGCGGTCTGGATGGATGATTTTGAAAATGTACTTAAGCCTTATCCTAGTATTAAAGACAAACTAGTAGCTATTAAATCACAAGGTAGGGTACCTGCTAGTCAACTACTGGATGTGATGAATCGAGCTTTTCCGGATATCTTTAGACCAGATGATACTAAGAAAGCTCTCCAAGATTTTTACAATAAATTAAATGATCCAGATAATCTACTCTTTCGCACTCAGATGAGAGCTAAATTAAATACATATCTTGAGAATCCAAATACCCTGGAAGATACGCATATGGTTGATGCATTTAAAGTGTTTAAATTATTAAATGATAAAAATTATTTTCAAGATGTAATTTTGGCGGATTTTGAAAGTGAAAAAGAATGTATGGCTGCATTAATATTAAATAAAATTTTAGATGTTAAAGACATGCGTATTCGACTTTTATTTGAAAATTTACATGATGTAAAAAATGCTCAAGACATTTTAGAAAAATTGAAAGATAGTTTAGGTTTTGTTGATTTTAAGCAATTAAGCGAACATATTACAATTATGTTTGCTAATAGTGATACGAGTTTACGAGCTGGAATGATTGGATTGCTTCATACTGCTATAGTAGCTAAGCAGCTTAAACGTCTTGGTTTTAATATTGAATTTGGTCAAGGGTCTGCTCCAGAGAGAGGCTTGAGTGATTGGCCTATGGTTGATAAACCTGATTTAATTACGGTTCAACCAGGAAATGCTACTAAATTAGTATTAAGAAAAAAGCTGCCTGGAGAAAATCTAATAGCGTTTCAAATACGTATGTTAAAAACAAATAGAGACACTATAATGAAAAATCTATTAGATGACTTAGAAAAACCTCTTCAGAAAACATTAGTTCTTGATGTTCATAACAATCTATTAAGATTACTTAATGGTATCTTAACTTTAGATGAGGCAGGTCCTACAGTTGGCTGATACGATCTAGACTTATTAATCCAAAACGTTGTTTTTGAAAATCTTCAATTAGTTGACGGGTTGCTTTTTCTTCGTTTGGTGTATTGTTTTTTGTAAGCCATTTCATGCTATAACTAATATCTTCTATGAGGATATCATTGTGCTTATTAATATCATTAAGTTTGTAGCGTGTTTTTAATCGATCTGGATAATAATCCTTTAAAAAACTTAGTAACCAATCTGCCAGTTGAGAATCTTCTGTAATAGTTTCTTTAATTGATTTTGTAAGCGCAAGTTTTTTTGCTGTAGCTTGGTTATCTAATTTGGGCCATAAAATTCCTGGAGTATCAATAAGTTCCATATGAAGATCTAATAAAAAGCCTTTTGTTTTTTTGGTAACACCAGGTTTATTTTGAACTTGGTTAGCTTTTTTCTTTGCTAATTTATTAATGAGTTCAGATTTTCCAACATTGGGGATACCACAAATCATAACTTTGGTAATATAAAATCGTTTTTGTGCTTTTTTTGTATCAGAAAATTGTTTGCATATAGATAAAAGTTGTTTCACTCCTTTTCCTTTTAAGCTATTAATAGCCACTACTGTTTTATGGCTTTTTTTTAAGTGTGTTAACCATTCTTTTGTGATAGTTTCATCGGCTAAATCTGTTTTAGTTAACGCTATAATATGAAAATGTTTTTCTTGAATGAGGGTATCAATAATTGGATTACGGCTTGAGAAAGGGATACGTGCATCTAATAATTCAACAATAATATCTGTTTGAGAGAGTTGTTGTTTTAATGTTTTAATCGTTTTGGCCATATGGCCAGGAAACCAGTTAATATGTTTCATAAGTCACTCTTTTTTTCTTGTCGTCTTTTGCGACGTTGTTTTTGTTTTTTTAATTTTGCAATTTTTTCTGATTTTTTGGTAGGTATATTTTGTTTTTTTGCTAAAGCTTCACTTAATGTTTTTAGTGCATAGTATTCATTTAATAAGCGTGATCGAGACCGATGTGATTTGATTATGATATTATCCGGTTCATAGTGTAATTGAACACAGTTTTGGGAGCTATTTTGCTTTTGTCCTCCTTTTGATGATCCTGTGATATAACGAATGTTAATGTCTTTTTTTTCAACTCCTAATGATGCTAAGAATGTATATAGGGAGTCTACTTTTTTTTGTGATACACTGGATTGTGACATAAAGCTATCTTACTAGTTTCTAATTTTCTTGTAAATTTTTTTAAATAACTGAAATTTTTTGTTTCTAAAACACGATAACTAGATAAAGCCTTGAAATAAAAGGAAATAATAAAGAAGCAAAGATTATGTTAACAAAACAAGAATTTAATGAATCACAAATAGTAAGAAAGAATAAAGTATGTACAGGTGCTGTAATCTTTGATTGG
>NZWE01000023.1 GCA_002697535.1 Actinomycetota bacterium
AACTACACCGCTTTGCCTGAGGGCTACGTTCTATGGTAGTCTGCTTGATTTTATAAATTACGAATCTTAGTTTCTCTTGAATGTGCTTTAACATTTTGTTGGAGCTTGCTTTGCTTTGGCAAAGCTGGGTAGGTTTATGTGTGAGTAGTGGTGTTTTTAAATTTGTTATTTTTGATTAAAAAAGGGGTGTTAAAAGTGTTAAAAATGTTAAATTTCATAAAAATAAAGTTTTTAAATGTTAAAATATGTAAAAAAATATTTTTTTTTACTTTCTTGAAAAATCTGTTTTAGTTGTTCTGGCTTGTTTCCAGTGGTAAACTGATTAAACTTACTTATTTTAAGTTTGTCTTAAAATGTTTTTAGAGGAGATTGTATGAAGTTTGATGTTAAAACAGATGCTTATTTAGATGAATTAAAGCAAACAGATCAAGAAACATATCATATTTGTTTAGAAGAATTACGGCGGCAACAAAATACTATTGAATTAATTGCTTCAGAAAATTTTACGTCTTTAGCTGTTATGCAAGCACAAGGGACTTGGTTAACTAATAAATATGCAGAAGGGTTACCTTCTAAACGTTATTATGGGGGCTGTGAACATGTTGATAAAGTAGAACAATTAGCAATTGATCGTGCCAAACAACTTTTTTCAGCTGATCATGCTAATGTTCAACCTCATTCTGGGGCTCAAGCTAATATGGCTGTTTTTTTTGCTTTGTTGCAACCAGGTGATACCATTATGGGAATGAGTTTAGCTCATGGAGGGCATTTGTCTCATGGCTGTCCCGTTAATATTTCTGGTAAACATTACAATGTTGTTGAATACGGGGTTGATAAAGAAAAAGAACGTATTAATTATGATGAACTTGAAGAGTTAGCAAGGCTTCATAACCCTAAGTTAATCATAGCAGGTGCATCAGCTTATTCTCGTATCATTGATTTTGAAAGAATCGGTGAAATTGCTAAGAGTGTAGGTGCTTATTTTCTTGTTGATATGGCTCATATTGCTGGGTTAGTTGCGGCTGGTTTACATCCTAGTCCTATAGAATATGCAGATGTTGTCACAACAACAACTCATAAAACACTTCGAGGTCCTCGTGGAGGATTGATTTTATGTAAAGAAGAACACGCTAAAATGATTGATAAAGCTGTTTTCCCAGGTATTCAAGGTGGTCCCTTAATGCATGTTATTGCAGCAAAAGCGGTTGCTTTTAAAGAAGCTTTAGAGGCTGACTTTAAACAGTATCAAGAACAAATTGTTGCTAATACTAAAGTAATTTCACAAACTTTGATTGAAAAGGGATTTCGTATCGTTTCTGGTGGGACTAATAACCATTTGGTTTTGGTTGACTTGCAACTTAAGTCTTTAACAGGAAAAAAAGCAGAAGAAATATTAGAGTCTGTTGGAATTACTTTAAATAAAAATGCTATTCCTTATGACCCAGAAAGTCCTTTTGTTACATCGGGTATTCGTATTGGTAGTGCGTCTGTAACTTCTCGTGGTATGAAAGAAACAGAAATGTGTCGTATTGCTCATATGATTTCGGATATTTTATCGGACCCTCAAGATAAAACAGTTTATAATAATATAAAACGTGATGTTCAGGCACTAACGGCTGAATTTCCCCTTTATCCAACCTTGGATCATTTGGTCTGATGATTGGTTATTTAGGGCCTGTTGGAACGTTTACTCAGGCAGCGCTTCTTTCTTTTATCAAGTCTTATTCTGTTTCTGATGAACTTCAACCTTTTCCTAGTATTTATGCTTTATTTGAAGCTTTAGCAGCTAAAACAATTTCAAAAGTATTTATTCCTATAGAAAATTCTCGTGGGGGTGAGGTGTTTGCTGCCTTTTCTGGTTTAAATCATTTGGATGCTTCTTATTTTATTTCTAATGAGATTGTTTTTCCTATTAAACAGTCACTTATGGTATCTCGATCTTGTGATTTGAGTGATATTAAAACGGTGTATGCCCATGAACAATCAACACGTCAGTGTAGTTTGTTTTTACATGAACATTTATCTCATGTTGAATTTGTTTTTGTAGCATCTAATGGTCTTGCAGCTGAGATGGTTCAACAATCTTCAGATTGTGTTGCATGTCTTGGGTATGAGGGGGCTGCTGATTTGTTTGATTTAGTTGTTTTACAGTCTAATGTTAATGATGATGATTCCAATCAAACTCGTTTTGTTTTAATTTCTTCTGATCAACATCCTGTTTCAGGATCGGATAAAACTAGTTTTGTTTTTTCAACTCATAAAGATAAGCCTGGTAGCTTGTGTTCTATTTTATCCCTTTTATCTGCGGAATCAATTAATTTGACACGTATATCATCTAAACCTATATCAAATGATTTAGGAGAGTATTTATTTTTTATTGATTGTGATGGACATATATTAGATGTGAAATTGCAATTATGTTTAAAAAAAATTGAAGATGAATGTTTATATTATAAGTTTTTAGGATCTTATCCAAAAGGAAAAATGATATGATTGATGCCAAGATAATTCGTGATAATTCAACGGATCTTAGACAGGCTTTGGTTCATAGAGGTAGCGATAGTACCTTACTAGATGAATTTTTGGTTGCTGATAAAAAATGGCGAGAAGCTTTGCAGATGATTGATGCATTAAAAATGAAACGTAATCAATTAACCCCTAAAGGAAAACCAACTCCTGATCAATTGTTATCATTGAAGGAATTAGCAGATTCTATTAAAAAAGAACAAGAAGCTGTTAGCGCTTTAGAGGAAACTGCTTCTATATTGGCACGTCAATTGCCTAATATTCCTCTTTCAGATGTTCCAGTTGGTTCTTCTGAAGATGATAATGTTGTTATCGATACGATTGGTGATGTTCCCTCGTTTTCATTTCAAACTCAGTCTCATGATGAGTTGGGTATTAGTCGTGGTATTTTGAATTTTGATCAGGCTTCTACCTTAACAGGATCTCGTTTTGTTGTTGGCCATGATAAGGGAGCTCAATTAGAACGAGCGCTTATTAATTTTATGTTGGATGTTCATACTACAAATCATGGGTATAAAGAGGTTCAAGTTCCCGTTGTTGTTAATTCACAGTCTTTGTTTGGGACAGGACAACTTCCTAAATTTGGATCAGATTTATTTAAGTTAGAAGATACAGATTATTGGCTTTCTCCAACAGCAGAGGTTCAGTTAACAAACTTGTTTCATGATCATATTTTTCAAGCTGATCAGTTACCTATTTGTGTGACTGCAGCGACAGCTTGTTTTCGTAAAGAAGCGGGTTCTTATGGAAAAGATGTGCGTGGTATTATTCGACAACATCAGTTTAATAAGGTTGAATTAGTTCATATAGTACATCCAGAAGAGTCTCATCAAGAATTGCTTAAATTACGTCAACATGCGGAATCTATTTTAAAATTATTAAAGTTACCTTACCGAGTTGTTGAATTATGTACAGCTGATTTAGGGTTTAGTTCTGCTAAAACTTTTGACCTTGAAGTATGGTTTCCTTCTCAAAATGTATATCGTGAAATATCATCTTGTTCTAATTTTCTTGATTTTCAATCACGTCGGTCTATGATAAGATATAAGCAGGAAAATGGGGCAAAAGTGAATTATGTTCATACATTGAATGGATCAGGTTTAGCAGTAGGTAGAACTCTAGCTGCTATTTTAGAAAACTATCAGCAGGAAGATGGATCGATTATTGTTCCTGATGTTTTAAAAAATTATGTAAGGTTTGATAGCTTATGATTAAAAATGATAATTATATTAAATTTTTTAAAGCATTGGCTAATGAAGAACGTATTGAAATTATTAAATTATTGAAAAAAAATGGTGAAATGTTTGCTCAGGATATTGAAAAACATTTTTATTTAGAGCAATCAACGACATCTCATCACCTTAATATGTTAAAAAAAGCAGGTATAACAAAATCTAGAAAAGATGGTAGAAAAGTGTTCTATTCTATTGATATTAATTCTATTAAATTAATATTAGATTCTTTTGATACGATTGTTTTTTAAGATACATGTTTGGATGCTTTTTTGTCGTTATTATGAGTAGATGATGAACAAAGAAGAGTTAGATTTAGATAATGATTTAGATGACTTATTTGAGCCAACTCAAATTGAAAAAAACATTCAGTTTGAGACGCTGTATAAGTGTATGATGCCTCATTTAAAAAATAATTATTCTGAACTTGTTGCTGCACATTTATTATTGATTCTTAAATTAGAGGGTGTGATTGGAGAGTCTATTACGGATAAGGATATGGAAATGATTGAAGATATGAAACAGAAAATTTTTGATGATAGTGATTTATCTAAAGAAGTTTTAAGGGTTATTAACTCTGTTAAGGGAAAAAAGTAATGTTAGAACGTAGTTTTGAGTTTTTACAGTACCCTGAATCAAATGAAGTATTTGATTCTGCTTGTGATCTTTTGAGGACCATGAACCCACATCTATTAGATCAATTTGAAATGGTTTTTAATGAAATTGATTCAAGATGGAAATAATACGTTTAGGTTAGAGATATTTTTTTGCTAGTAAATTTGTGAATGCATGATTTAGTTGATGTCCTGATTTTATTCCTGTTATATGTCCCAGGATAGGTCTGTTTAATACCCAACAATCTCCAATTAAATCTAATAATTTATGCCTAGCACATTCATTTTTGAATCGTGGTTCGTTAATGTAATCATTGTCTCCAATTACCAGGGCGTTATCCAAACTACCTCCTTTGGCTAAGCCTTGTTTAATGAGATATTGAACTTCTTTTTCAAATCCATAGGTTCTAGCTGCTGCAATTTCGGTTATATAATTTTTTGTCGATAGTTCAATGGTGTGTGATTGAGATTGAATCACTGGATGGTTATATGATAGATAGTAACTATATAATGTTGATTCCGCGGGCGTTGCTATAATACACGCGCTATCTTCCCATATTGTAAGTGGTTCTTTGATGATAATTGGTAATAATGATTTTGATGGAATTGGTTTTAGGGCTGTACTTTGCAATATGTTACAAAATTCTTTGGCGCTACCATCTAAAATAGGTATTTCATCGCCATCTATTTCTATATTAAGGCTGGTAATTCCAAAGGCTGCACAAGCGGATAAAAAATGTTCGGTTGTTGTTATATTAGCGGTTTCGTTTTTAAATTGTGTTGCTCGATTATGAGTTTGTGCTAAGTTTTCAATAGTAAGCTCCAATGTAGGTGTTTTTTCTTTTATATTGCTAATGCTAATGATGCCTTTATCGCTTGGATGACAGGTCATGGTTATTATCTCACCAGAATGAATCCCAATCCCTTTTATTGTAATAGATGTAGCGAGTGTTTGATGTATCATAGTATTTCTTTTTCTATGATTGATAAAATGCTTGGTATTGAAAATTTTTTGGGATATGTAATAGTGATGTCGCTCCATTTGTCATATAAGAGAAGGCGTTCATTGTATACATCTTCTAGGGTTTTATTTCCATTCATTACAATACCGCGTTGATCAAAATCTTTGATTCGATTTTTTATATTTGCTAAAGAATCGTTAAGATAAATAATGGTGCAATGATTTTTTAAATGGGTCATTGCTTTATCACAGTAAATTAGACTGCCTCCTGTCGCAATAATGATTTTTTCTGGAAAGGATAATTCTAATACTACGGTTTCTTCTAATTCTAAAAATGATTTTTCAGTTTTTGTTTTTAAATAATTTTTTATTGATATTGGAATTTTAGATTCAATTAAAGTGTCAGTATCTAAAAAAGGAAGCTGATATTTTTTTGCCAATAGATTTCCAAAACTTGATTTTCCAATACCAGACATTCCAACAAAGCAAATTCGTTTATGTTTCATGGTATTACTATAATTACTTTTAGAGTTTAGGTCTATCATTAGAATTCTTTAGGTGCTTGGTGTATACTATTTTTTTTACATTTAGGAGTGAATAGTTATGGATATTATAGATACTGAGTTAGCTGCAAAACCATTGGGACATTACTCTCAAGCCATTGTTCATAATGGATTAGTTTATGTTTCAGGACAATTACCGATTGATCCTAATGATGAATCACGGTTTTTAGAAACCGTTGAAGATCAAACGTTGCAAACATTAAAAAATGTTCAGGCTGTTTTAGCCGCAGCTAACAGTGATAAATCACTTGTTCTAAAGGCAACGGTTTATATTTCGGATATTTCAATTTGGGCACAGGTTAATCAAGTATATACTTCCTTTTTTGGAGATCATCTTCCTGCTCGATCTGCTGTTCCAACTAAAAATCTTCCTAAGGGATATTTGGTTGAGATTGATGTTATTGCTGCTCAGAAATAACGTTTAGTTTAAATTTTTTGTTCTTTTTGATCATATGTTTTTTGATTGTTCCTGCATTTAGTTCAATCACATAATTTGCTTTTTGCGAACATGTAATTGGAGTTGTATCAAAGGGAATAGCATCTTCTTTTGTACAAATAACTTTGAATTTTTCATTTAACCATATCATGTCTAATGAAATATAAGTGTTTTTCATCCACATACTGATATATTGTTTTTTTTCCCAGGAAAAAATCATTCCTTGATTATCTTTTAAACTTCTTTTGTACATTAATCCTTTTGTTCGTTTTTTAACTGTATTAGCATGTTCCAGATTGAAACATATTGTTTTTTTGTAGCAAGCCTTGATATATGAGGCTTCAAGTAAATGGGGCTTAGATGCTATTACATAGGTTGGATATATAATTATTGTTATGAGTACCCAACTTAAATAATTCAATTATGCTTTTGATTTATTTAGCTTTTTTGATAACGATGATTTTTTTCTAGCAGCTGAGTTTTTGTGGATAATACCTTTACTTGCGGTTTTATCGATTTGTTTTAAAGCGTTTCGTACTATTGTTACGGTTTCTTTATCATTGCTTTCAATGGCTGATTCTGCATTTTTGATGCGTGTTTTCATTAATGATTTGAAATGAGTGTTTCTTAAATTATTTCTTTTATTTGTTAAAATATCTTTCTTTGCTGCTTTTTTATTTGCCATTATTTGACCTCTTTAGATTGACTTTTGCTATATAATTTTTTAAACTAGCTAAAAGGATTTTACAGATATAGTTTTGCGTATGTCAATATTAGATTGGTTTGAAAAGAAGAAAAAGAACGTTAAGTCTACTGATAAACTTAACATTCCTGGTAATCTTTGGCTTAAATGTCCAAAGTGTGCTGAAGTGTCGTTTCGGAAAGATTTAGAAAATAATATGATGGTTTGCTTGTCATGTAAGCATCATTTTCGTATTTCTCCAAAACAACGGATTGATTATACATTTGATTCAGATTCGTTTACTGAATATGATGTTGATCTTGAACCTACTGATTTTTTAGATTTTGTTGATACAGAACCTTATTTAAAACGAATTCAAAAGACTAAGAAGAAAACAGATAAGCATGAAGCTATTGTTACGGGTACCGCAAAACTTAATGGGATGCAGGTTAATGTTGGTATTATGGATTTCGCTTATATGGGAGGTTCTATGGGAGCTGTTGTTGGTGAAAAATTAACTCGGTTAATTGAGAAATCAGTTGTAGATAAATTACCTCTTATTGTGTTTACGATGTCGGGTGGGGCACGCATGCAAGAAGGTATTGTTAGTTTGATGCAAATGGCTAAAACATCAGCTGCTTTGGCTCGATTAAATCAAGAACGAGTTCTTTATGTTTCAGTATTATGTGATCCTACTACGGGCGGAACATCAGCTAGTTTTGCTATGTTAGGTGATGTTCAAATTGCTGAGCCTGGGGCTCTTATTTCGTTTGCCGGGCCACGTGTTATTGAACAAACTATTAAACAAAAGTTGCCAGCAGGATTTCAAAGGGCTGAGTTTTTACTAGAACATGGTATGGTGGATATGGTGGTTGAACGAAAGAAAATGAGGGATATGCTAATTAATATTGTGTCTATTTTAGATTTTAATGAGGATAGTTATGGCTAAATTATTAGATTTTGAAGAACCTATAAAAGAGTTATATGATCAAATTGATCAATTAAAATTGTTGTCAAAAGATGGCAAGCTTGATTTGGATGCTGAAATTAATAAAATTGAACAACGTGCTGAATCATTAAAAAAAGAGATTTTTTCTGATTTAACACCTCATCAAATTGTACAAATTGCAAGACATCCTAATCGTCCTGATACAACGAGTTTAGCACGTCTTATTTGTGATAGATTTACACAGTTATCTGGAGATCGTTTGTATCGAGATGATCCTTCTATTATTGGTGGGATTGGCTTAATTGGTGGTCAGCGAATTATGTTAATTGGACATCAAAAAGGTCATGATACAAAAGAAAATATTTATCGTAATTTTGGAATGCCTCATCCTGAAGGGTATCGAAAAGCGTTACGTTTAATGAGATTAGCTGAAAAATTTGGTGTTCCTATTATTACTTTTATTGATACACCAGGTGCTTATCCTGGTTTAGAAGCTGAAGAACGCGGTCAGGCTGAAGCTATCGCGAGAAATTTACGTGAAATGGTAGGTATCAAAGTTCCTATTGTTAGTATTGTCATTGGGGAAGGAGGATCCGGAGGGGCGTTAGCTATTGGGGTTTCGGATTGTATTTTTATGATGCAATATTCGGTGTATTCCGTTATTTCTCCAGAAGGATGTGCTTCGATTTTATTTCGTGATGCTAAAAAATCTGAAGATGCATCTAAAAGTTTAAAGTTAACGGCACCTGATGTTGTTAGATTAGGTGTAGCTGATCAAATTATTGAAGAACCTTTAGGTGGTTCTCATAATAATTGGGAAGATACAGCTTCTATCATGAAAAAGAATTTGTTAGAAACCATTAACCAATTAGTTAAAAAAGATCAGGAAACCTTGATTCAAGATCGTTATGCTAAGTTTCGTAAAATTGGAAGTTTTATAACTAGCTAGGGGGTTGTTTATATAATTTAGCTAGTATCGGACTTGCTATACATAAGGATGAATAGGTTCCACTTAAAATACCAATGGCTAAAATAATACAAAACTCTTGAATCGTTTTTCCACCAAATAGAATTAAGGCTGATATTACCATTAAGGTTGTAATTGATGTGTTTAAGGTTCGTTGAAGTGTTTGATTAAGCGATGTGTTTGTTAGTTCATTAATATTACCTGAAACATAATTTTCTGTTTTTTCTCTAATTCGATCAAAAATAACGATGGTATCATTGATGGAATAACCTAAGATGGTTAATAGTGCTGCTATAAAGGCAATATTTATTTCTAAATTTAAAATAGATGTAAAGCTAAATATAATTAGACCATCATGTAATAAGGCTAATATTGCGGCTAAACCAAAGCTCAGTTGAAATCGAAGTGTAATATATAATAGCAAGGCGCCTGTTACAAATATGATAATTAAGAAGGCTTGCTTTTGGAGAGATTTTCCAATACTTGGTCCAATAAAATCTATTTCTAATACTTCTATTGGGCCTACATTTTTTCGAATATTATTTAAAATTTCTGTTGTTTTGTTTTTTTCAATTGCAATGGTTTTAATATACACTTCATTATTATTTGAAAATTGTATTTGACTATTTTCTAACTTATATTGAGCTAATGCATTACGAATGGATGTTAGGGTGCTAATTGAGTAGTTTTCAGTATTAGCATTGGCTAATTTTAAATGGAAGGTATTCCCTCCTATAAAATCAATTCCAAAATTTAAAATAGGTTTTGCTTGAAAGAACCGTACTGTCATTAACGATATCCCAATGATAATGATTGTAATACTTATCATTAGCCAAAAATTCTTTTTTTCTACAAATTTAAATGATGTATTCATGATTTTCCTTTTTTAAATTGACTTAATGGGGATATGCTAAGTAACAATGCTTGTGTGATTGTAATGGCGGAAAACATACTAATGATAATTCCGATACTTAAGGTTATAGCAAATCCTTTTATGGTACCTGTTCCTAACCAGAATAGTACGATAGCAGCTATTAATGTTGTGATGTTAGCATCTAGTATTGTGACATAGGCATGTTTAAATCCATTTAAAATACTTGCTTTTAAAGACGTGTTTTTTTTGATTTCTTCTTTAATTCGTTCAAAAATAATTACGTTTGCATCAACAGCCATTCCCATTGTTAAGATAAATCCAGCTATACCTGGCAGAGTTAAGGTTGCATCAATTAATTTGAATAAGGCAAATGATAAAATAATATAGCTTATTAAACTTATTGATGCTAATAATCCAGGGCCTTTGTACATAAAAACCATGTATATACCTACTAATATGATACCTGCAATAAAGGCCAGTTTACTTTTTTCAATAGAATCTTTTCCTAAAGTTGGTCCTATTTGTTTTTCTGAGATTATTTCTACTGGAATTGGAAGAGCTCCTGCATTTAATTTGATAATTAGATTGCTTACTTCAGTTGGGGTAAAATCTCCTGATATTTGTGCTTTTCCACCTGAAATTGCTTGGTTTACATTAGGGGCAGAAATAATACGTTTATCAAGTAGTATGGCTAATGGCTTATTAATGCTTTTTGCGGTTGCTTGGTAAAATTTAGTCCCTCCTTCAGGTGTGAACTCTAGATTTACAATCGGTTTTCCAAATTGATCTGTTCCCGGACTTGCTTTACTTAAATCGCCCCCTGTTAATGCAATCTCTTTTAGTATAATGGGGCGTTTAATGGATTGTTTCGATGTATTGTTATCTTCCATGTATGATAATTCACCTTTTTCTCCAATTAAAATTCTCTGTTTTTCTTCTGGTAGATTTTCTATTCCAGGGGGTGCCCATTCTGCAATAACAAATTCTAATAATGCAGTATCCCCAATCATAGCTTTTGCTTCATCTGGATTTTTTATTCCTGGTAATTCAATTGATATTTGGTCTTTTCCTTTTATTCTAATACTTGGTTCAGTTAGACCTAATGAGTCTATTCGGTTACGAATTACTTCTATGCTACCTAAAACACTGTCTCTGGTTAATGGTTGGTTATTAGTGGGCTTTGCTTGTAAAATGAGGTGCATTCCGCCTTGTAGATCAAGTCCTAGATTAATTGGTTTTTTGATAATGGTGATAATACCTAGTATTATTAGAAAACAGGAAAAAAGTAGTTTTATTTTGTTCATGAGACTTATATTATAATCCTAGATTGCAATTACAACAAATGTCTATTCGTTTTTATCTCTCATATGTGGAAATAGTAACACATCTCGTATAGAGTGTGAGTTTGTTAGTAACATTACAATTCGATCAATGCCTATTCCTAGTCCACCTGTTGGAGGTAACCCTTGTTTTAATGCTTGGATATAATCTAAATCCATTACTTGAGAATCTTCCATTCCCTTTTCTTTTGCTTTTAATTGATCTTGAAATCGGTCAAATTGATCTTCTGGGTCATTTAACTCAGAAAAAGCGTTAGCAATTTCCATGCCGTTGATAATAAGTTCAAATCGTTCTACTAAATTATCGTTTTCACGGTGTTTTTTTGCTAATGGGGATGTTTCCCATGGATGATCTATGATAAATGTTGGTTGTATTAAGGTTGGTTCAATAAGGCTATCATAAAGTTCCATGATCAGATGTCCTTTTGTTGCTTCATTTGAGACATTTAGATTAAGCTCTTTTGCTTTATTTCTTAATTCGTTTATATTATTACAGTCAATGTTACATTTATTTTGAATTTCTTCTACTAATTTGATTCGTTTAAAGGGAGGTGTAAAATCTATTTCGGTATCTTTGTATACTATTTTATAGCTATTATGGATATTAAATACTAATGCTGACAATAATTCTTCTGTTAGATTCATCATATCGTGATAATCTGTATAGGCTTCATATAATTCTAGTAATGTATATTCTGGGTTATGTTTGTATGAGATACCTTCATTTCGAAATACTCTTCCAATTTCAAATACTTTTTCAAAACCGCCAACAATAAGACGTTTAAGATGAAGTTCTAATGCAATTCTAAGGTAAAGATTTTGTTCTAGTTCGTTATGGAATGTATTAAATGGTTTTGCGTTAGCTCCTCCATAAATATTATGTAAAACAGGTGTTTCAACTTCCATGAATTCTTTTTTTTCTAAATAATTTCGAATAAATGAAATTGATTTTGATCGTATTTTAAAGGTTTCTTTGATATGAGGATTTGAAATTAAGTCAATATACCGGTGGCGATAACGAAGCTCTATATTTTGAAGACCGTGATACTTTTCTGGTAATGGTAGTAATGATTTTGTTAATAACTCTATATTTGTTACTTTGATTGTTAATTCTCCACGTTTCGTTTTAAATGGATTTCCAACAATACCAATGATATCGCCTACATCATAACTTAATATGTCATTAAATGTTTCTTCTCCTAATTTATTAGAGTTTGCATATAGTTGGATAATTCCAAATTCATCTTGTAAATTACCAAAGAATGCTTTTCCATGATTTCGTTTTGCCATGAGTCGTCCTGCTAATGTTACAGTTGTTTCGTTTGATTCACCTGTTTCTAAAGTATTGAAATTTTCATGAATGTCGGTTGTTTTATGTGTTTTTGAAAACGTATATTTAAAGGGATGTTTTGTTTGGTTTTTTAACTTAGTTAATTTTTCTAGTCGTATGGTTTCTTCAGTTTTATTTTCGTTTGATGATTGTTGGTTTTCTGTTATATCAGTTGGTTTCATATTGCTACCTCTTTAACATTACTATTTTTTGTATGTAATGTTATTTAAGTATTTATGAAAATTTTGTTATCGTCAATTATAACCTGGGGTTTACATCATCATGTCAAAAATAGGTAAGTAGATAGAGATGGCTATAAATAGTACCATTCCGCCTAATACCATTGTGATAATAGGGTCTAGTTTTGCTGATAATTTTTTCATGTTGTGGGTTAATTCTTTATCCATAAAAGTTGTAATTCTGGCTAAAGATTCCCCTAAATTACCTGCTTTTTCTCCCATTGAAATAGTATAAGATACCATAACAGGTACTATAGATTGGTTATCTACTAAGGCACCTGATAAAGGTAATCCTCTTGCTACATCTTTTCTCATTTCTGTTATGATTTGTTTTAATCTTAGGTTTTCAGTTGCTTCTTCAAGTACAACTAATGCTTGGGTAATTGGTACGTCATTATTGACTAAAATTTCGAAACAACCTAAAAATTTTAGTAGTTTTACTTGTTTATAGATAGGCCCTGATAATGGTAAAAAAAATAATGATTTATGAAGTAGAAATTTTCCTTGCTCGGATCGATTGATGGCCATTATTGCTATTGTTAATATGGCAAGAACGGTTAATATCATAGGGTAGTATTCAATTAATATCTCTGAAGATCCAAATAAAATTTTTGTTGGCAGAGGGAGTTCTTTTCCTGAGGATTTGAATATTTTTTTAAATGTAGGAGCTACAAATATTAAAATTAACGATAACATGGCTATTCCTATTGTGCTAACAATAATGGGATAGGTCATAATGCCAGTAACTTGTTTTTTTAAGTTATCAGTTTTTTCTAAAAAATTGGCTACATAGTCTAGGACATCGGGTAGTTTTCCTGATGCTTCTCCTGCTTTGAGAGCCATTGGAAGGAAATTAGGAAAAATTTTGCTGTGTTTTCCAAATGAATCTGAAATAGATGAGCCACTTTCAATGTCGATGATGATGGTTTCTAATGCTTCCGTTAAGAGTCTGTTTTTTAATTGTTTTGATAATAGTTGTAATGTTTCTTTGATTTTTAGTCCAGTTCTAATACAACCTGCAAATAACTGTGCAAAAGCTACTAATTCGTCAGATTCTACAGTTGTTGGTTTTGTTAGTTCATCTAATAACTTGTAACCCTCTGTTTTTAGCGAGATTGCATCAATATTTTTTTTCTTTAAAAAATTTTCAGCTTCTTTGTAATTAGATGCTTTTAATTTTTTTGTTAAAATTTTATTATTTGGGCCTTTGTAAACATATACAAATGTTTTCACGTTTCTCAATCCTTATTTTTTTTGTTTGCTGGTTTGTATATTCCGTTTTTTAGCTGTTATTAAACATCAACAACACGAACGAGTTCTTCAATTGTTGTTAGACCTTGAATTAATTTGTCGATACCATCTTCAAGCATTAATTTCATTCCATTTCTTCTTCCAGCATCTCGGATTTTTTCTGAACTTGCTTTTTGGATAATTAATTCTCGTGATTCTTCACTTAAGGTTAAAATTTCAAAAATTCCTAAACGGCCTTTATAGCCTGATTCGTTGCAATATTTACATCCTGCTCCACGATGTAATTTTGGTGAATCATACTCATTTTTTAATTTTTCTATTAATGCTTTTTCTTTGATGGATTCATAATCATCATAAGATGCTTCTTTTTTGCAATTTGGACAAATTCCACGGACTAATCGTTGTCCTATAACACCTATAAAGGCACTGTTAATTAAAAAAGGTTGAACCCCCATGTTTATAAGCCGAGTTACACTTCCTGCTGCACTTCTTGTATGTAAGGTTGAAAAAACTAAGTGACCTGTTAAGGCTGCTTGAATTGCAATGCCGGCTGTTTCAATATCTCTGATTTCTCCAATCATAATAACATCTGGGTCTTGTCGAACAACGGCAGATAGACCAGAAACAAAATCAACTCCAATTTTTGGGTTAACAGGAATTTGGTTAATTCCATCTAAGTTAAATTCTACGGGATCTTCAATTGTAATGATATTTTTTTCAGGAGTGTTAATTTGTGATAAACATGAATATAAGGTGGAGGTTTTTCCAGATCCTGTTGGTCCACATACTAAAACGATGCCTGATGTTGATTGAATTAATCCTTGTAACAAATTGAAATTTATTTCATTTAGTCCTATTTTTTCCATTGTTACGAAGGCATCTGATTTTTCTAAAATTCTTAAAACCATTTTTTCACCGGAAATGGTTCTTACGGTAGAGACTCTAAAGTCAACTTCTTTATTTTTTAAAATAAAAGTTAATCGTCCATCTTGTGGTTTTCTTGTTTCTGTAATATCTAATTCAGCTAAAATTTTTAAACGAGATATGATAGGCGATGCTAACTTTCCTGGAGGTGCCATAATTTCTTTTAAAAGTCCGTCAACACGAAATCTAATTTTCACAATAGTTTCTTCGGGTTCTATATGAATATCAGAGGCTTTTTCTGCAATTGATTGGGTTAAAATGGTATCTACTAATTTTGCAATAGGTGCTTCTTGTGCTAAGTCTGTTGTTTCATCATCTCCACCTAAACCTTTGTCATCGACTAGTTCTAGACCCATTTCAAATAAGTTAGATACACTGGACCCATCTGCTTCTAGCTTTTGATCTTGGTAAGAATAGGCGTAGTTAATTAATTCTAAAATAGTATTTTTTGGAGAAAAAATAATGGAAATGGTGCACTTTGAAATAAATTCAAGTTCTTCAATTAATTCGGTGCTACATGGATTTGAGCTTGCTATGGTTAATGCTTCTCCTAATTGAAATAAGGGTATAATATGGTCTTTTCTAGCCATTGTTTCGGGTATTATCTGTGTTATTTTTAGATCTATTGTATTGTTATCAATAATATCAAAAGGGATATTTAATTTTTGTGCTAGCAATAGTAAAATTTCTTGTTCTTCAATCTTTTCTTTTTCGATTAATGTTTCATATAATCCTTTTTCAATGAGTTCATTATTAGTTATTAATTCAGTGATTTCAGATTCTGCTATAGATTTGTTTGATGTTAGTATTTCTGATAATGATAGACTCATTATTCTGATAGATAGGTTATAGCACTTTCATCTTCTTCAAAAATTTTTATTTTAGATGATATTTTTGTTATATCTAATACCCTTCTAACATCTTTTTTTGGATTTAAAAGGACTATTTTTCCATTTCTTTGTTCTGCTTTTTTAAAGCTTTCAAATATGGCCCATAAACCAGATGAATCAATGTAACTTATTTGTGATAAGGTTAGTATTATTTTTGATACACCTTCGTCTAATAATGAATTTATTTGTTCTAAAAATGGTATTTGGTTTTCAATGTCAAGTTCTATGGTACCTGTTAATTCGTTTGTATCTTCATCTTTTTCATTGCCAAAATTAATTTTGGTAATGTCGGTGTTTGATATTTTTTTAATTTCTATTTCCATTTAATATTATTATACTTACTGAGCGTTATATTTAACAAGTTTTAGTTTGTTTTCGGTTTGTGTAGAGGAGAAGTTTATTTCATCCATTAGTGTATAGATTAAAAATAGACCTAATCCGGAGCCTTCTAGTTTTTCAAGATTATTACTTATTTTTTTTTCGATAGAGTCACTTTTTAATGGGATTCCGTTGTCTTTAATAATAATTTCTAATTTGTCTTCATATATAGCAAAATTAAAATAAATATATTTACTTGGATCGCCAAGATAGGCATGTTCGATAATATTAGCTTGGGCTTCATTAACAGCTAGTTGTAAATCTAATTTTATTTGATGGTTCATGTTGTGGGATTTGCATATCGATTCAATTTCTTTTCTAATTTTTTTGATTTCTGAGATTATACTTAATGTTTTGATGCTTTTTTTAAAAAGAAGTTGGTTTTTATATTGTAATTTTTGATTAATTTTACAGGCAATGACAGTTATATCATCTTTTTTAATCGTTTGATTTTCAGATCCAGTTAGGTAGTTTTTAATTTTATTTAATAATATTTGAGGTGGGAATTTTTGATTTTTTTGAACAAAACTTTTGACACCATTTAACCCAATGGATGTGTTGTTTGCTATTTTTGTTTCTAAAATTCCATCAGTAAATAAAAATAATAAGTCATTATCTTCGATTTTTATTTCTTTTTCTATAAATGTTTCATTTTCGTAACCAGCAAGAGGAAATCCTTTTGTATCTAATTTAATGAATTTATTTTTTCTTAGAATATAGCCTGGTTCATGACCTGCATTTGAAAAGGTGAAGGTGTTTTTTTTAGAATCTAGTATGCCATAAAAGAGGGGAATGAATTTATTAATTACAGGATCTGCGTAAATTGTTTTATTGAGTTGGTTGATGGTTTCTTTTGGGGATTTTTCTGCGTTAATGTTTCTATTAATAATACTTTTTAATACGGCCATATATAATCCTGCAGGAATACCTTTTCCGACGATATCAGCGATAATGATACCTGTACGATTTTTGTCTAGCTCTATAAAATCGTAGAAATCTCCTCCAATTTTTTGTGCAGGGATATTTAATGCTCCAAATAATAATTTTGATTTTGTAGGTAAATTTTTTGGAAGTAAGTTGTTGTGTATATCAGATGCTACCTTTAATTCTTGGTCAATTTTTTCTTTTTCTAATTTTTCTTTATAAAGCATTGAGTTTTGTATTGTTGTTGCTATGAGGGTTGTGATGGTTACTAAGGTATCAATATCTTCTTTTGTGAATGTTTCTGCAGAGGTTCCATATTTTCTAGCAAGATTAATAATGCCAATTAATTCATTGTTAATTAGAATGGGGATGCATAGGTAGAGTTCAATTAAAATTTTTACATTGGGGTCTAGCTCTGGAGATGAAAAATAGTTATCTATAAGTATTAATTTTTTGGTTTTTTCTACTTTTTCTGAAATGGTTTTTCGATTTTTGTAACGGAAAGATCGACGTATTTTTTCGGGAAAATTTCTATGTTGTGCTGTTATGAAACGATCTTTTTGTTTGAGTTGAATGGATCCCATATTGCATTTTGTTGATTTTAATAAGAAGTCTATTAAAACATCTAGTAGTTTATCTAGGTTTTGGATGGATTTTATCATTAAATTTACTTCTGATATTGCTTCTAATCGTTGTGTTTTAATTCGGTCCATTTGTTGTAGTTGTGTAATATCTCTAAATAAAAATATGATGCCAACATATCCATACTCTTTATTTATTACAGGTGAAATATTAACCATAAAATTTTTGTTGTTATAGTTTGCATTTTCATTAATAACGGGTTGTTTTGTTTTAATGACTTGTTGGTATAGTTTTATTAGTCGTAAATCTTCTAATAAACCAATTAACTTTTCTTGAGTAATATGTTGATTTTGATTGATGTTCAGTAACGTTGCTGCTTTTGGGTTGATGATGTTTATATTATGTTTTTCATCTAAGATGATAACGGGTTCGATAATACTTTCAATTACAGAATATATTTTTGATTTTTCTAATTCACGAATAATTTTTATTTTTCCTAGAGATGAAGATACTTGGTTTGATATTGTATGTGCAAATTGGAGTTCGTTTTTTTGAAATGCTGATTTTTTAAATGATAAGAGTGTAATGATTCCAATAATTTCATCTCTAAATATTAGTGGAATGGTGGCATGTGAGTTAATTAGTTTTTCTTTGGAAATACTTTTTTTATTTAGTTTGGTAATTTTTATATCTATATTATTGGGATTAATGGATGTTGAAAAAAAAGAGTCGATAGAATTTAGTGTTGATTTAGTTAAAATTTTTATTGTTGAATGATGAAAATTACTACCTACAGTAACAAATAATTCATTTTTATTAAAAATCTTTTTTAAAAAAATTGAACAAGCGTCATAACTAAGAACTTTATTAATACTTATGGATATTTTTTCAATTATTTCAATATAATTTAAGGAATGACTTACTTCATTGGATGTTTCATATAGTGTTGTTAGTTCGATTAAACGTTGGTTTAGGGATTGTTCATCTTTGTGTATTTTTTGTGTAAGTTTATTTTTATCATCTAGTAATGATTCTATTTTTTTGTGAATATGGTAATTTTCTATAGAATTAATGATTTGATTAATGTAATGATTGGAAAGTTGAATTTTCTCGTTTATATTTTTATAGGATGTTGTTAATTTTTGTTTTATCTCCCAATTATGGATAAAAATTGTTCCAAAAATTATTTTTTCTTCGTTAATAATATTAATAAATAAACCATCATCACATGGGTATTTATATTTTTTTGTATCCTTATTATATTGGGTAAAGTCCGTTAATATAAATTGGGATCGATTTTTTATATAAAGAAAAGGTTTTTGTTTATTATTTTTTTGATTGGTTAGCCATCTGCTCATATTATTTGGTAAGGGCCATAGGTTTTTGTTTGATAGTGTTCCATCAATTTTTTTTCTATCGATATCAAATGTATAGATGTTGATGCTGCTTGTAGGAAAAATAAATTGAAAAATACGAAAGACTTCTTCTATGATGGTTTTTTCAGAAAATAAATTGCTATTAATTTGATTAATGGATTCTTCTATTTTGTTCAACATTTTTTTGTTAATTGTTTATTGCTTGAAATAATTTTTCTATATCAAATGGTTTATAAATAATGCCACTAATCAGGGGAGATAATGGTTGTTCTAAAACATAACGGTAATTTTTGCTGATGGCAAGAAGAATGTATGGTTTATTATCTAATTTTTTGATTATTTGCATGTTTTTTTTTATATATTCATTATCTAAATCATTATCAATAATAATTAAAGAATTTGATTGAATGGTATTGTTTTTTATAGCGTCTTCTATTTTAGAGGTTTTGATTTTATTATTTTTTAGTGCATACGATATTATATTGAAAATGGATTTGTCTTGTAACATTGGAATGACATTGTTAATTGTTTTCATTATTTTTAATTTTATCATAATAATTTTGTTTTCTTATTAATTTTATATCTTGACTGAATCTTTAGTAAAAGTGTTATACTTGAATCTTACTTTTATTACTATGTAAATAGTGCGTGATAAATGTGTAAAAAAACTAAAATTAGTGTATTCATTGTGGGTTGGGGTTTTGATGGATCGTTGATTTTAAGATATTTTAAGGTGTTTTTAGATATATTATGAGCGATATGAAAGACGAAAATGTTGAGCTTGATTCAGAATTAGAGACTAAGAATTTTGTTTTTCCTAAGTGGGTTAACAAAGTTCCTGCAATTATTGCCGTTTCTGTTGTCGGTATTTTAATGTTTGTTGTGCATTTGTTTTGGTATTGGTTTTCTCCTAATCATTTAGAAATTGGTTATGAGCCAGAACAACCTATTCCTTATAGTCATCGTTTTCATGCGGGTGAACTAGGTATTGATTGTCGGTATTGTCATTATAATGTTGAAACTCAGGCTCATGCTAATATACCATCGGCAGAACTTTGTTTGAATTGTCATTCTCAAATTAAGCAAGATAGTCCTTATATTAAAGATGTTAAAGATCATTATGATAGTAATACTCCGATTGAATGGGTAAATGTTCATATGTTGCCAGAGTATGCTTATTTTGATCATTCTCGCCATGTAAATTCTGGTGTTTCCTGTGTACAATGTCATGGTAGAGTAGATCAGATGGAAGTTGTTCAACAAGTTGAATCGTTAAGTATGTCGTGGTGTTTGGATTGTCATCGAAATCCAGAGCCAAATATTTGGCCAAAAGAACATGTTACTAATTTGTCTTGGGAGTCAGATGAAGATCCCTTAGAAATGGGGAAGCGTTTGGTAGAAGAGTATCATCTTAATCCGAAAATTGAATGTAGTGTGTGTCATAGGTAGGAGAAATTAATGAAAAAGCAATGGCGTAGTATTGAAGATTTAAATAATGATAAAAGAGTTGAGAAGTTTAAGTTTCGAGAATTCCAGGAAGGTGCATCGGAGTTAAATGAAGGTGTTTCTAGGCGTGATTTTTTAAAATTTCTTGGTTCTACGGCTGCTTTAGCAGGTTTATCAGGTTGTAATATTAGAAAGCCCTATTATAAAATAAAACCTTATGCTAGAAAGGTTGAGCATTCAGTTCCTGGTATTCCAACTTTTTATGCTACCTCTTTTCAGGTTAATTCTGCTGTCTATGGTCTTTTGGCGGAAACTCATGAAGGAAGACCTACAAAGATTGAAGGAAATCCAACCTATCCAAATACACAGGGATCCTCGGTATTATTTCCTCAGTCTTCTATTATCGATTTATATGACCCTGATCGTCTAAAGTTTCCTTTACATTTAACCAAAACAGGATCTATGGATGATTTTAAAGATTGGATGCTTGCTAAAAAGCGTGATTTTAGAAAGAACTCTGGAAAAGGGTTAGGGTTTTTGTTGGGGCATACATTATCTCCTTCTACCTATAAGCTTATTGATTCTATCCGTTCTGTGTTGCCACAAGCTCAGTTTTATCGTTATGAAGCAGTAAATGATGATAATCGAGTTTTTGGATTAGAGACTTTAACAGGTCGTTATGTTAATACAAAGTTTGACTTATCTCGTGCTAATGTTGTTGTTTCTTTGTCAGATGATTTTTTATCTTATGGTCATCATCAAGTTCAGTATTCAAGAGATTTTGCAAATCGTCGTGACCCAGATAATGATTCGGATCTAAATCGTTTATATGTTTTTGAAGAACGGTATACAGTTACAGGTACTAAAGCGGATCATCATTTCCCTGTTAAACAATCTGATATGGTTCATGTTTTATCTCAATTACTTGTTTTAATTTCTAGAAAAGTTGGTTTTGATTTATCTCGTTTTACTAATATTAAGTATAAAGAACTTCAGTTGGATTTTGTTGATCATAAAGTTTTATCGGCGGTTGCTAATGATCTTGTTTCAAATCGTGGGCGTTCTTTAGTTACGGCAGGATCATCTTTAGATGAATCTATGCATCAATTAGTGTTTTTACTTAATAGTATTTTAGGTAATAATTTTAAAACGGTTTTTTATCAAAAACTTCCTTTTTCTAATTATGATTTTAATAAAGTAAGATCTATTGAATCCATTACTAAGTTTATTTCTGATTTAAATAACAAAAAATTAGATACGGTTATGATTTTAGATGGGGATCCTGTTTATTCGGTTCCTCAAGAGTTAGGGTTGAAGTTAGCTTTATCTAAGGCTCAAGATCGTATTTATTTATCGTCTCATGATAATCAAACGGCAAAATTATGTAATTGGGTTATTCCTAAATTACATTATTTAGAATTTTGGAATGATTTGGAGTCTATTGATGGTGTTGTTTCTATTGCGCAGCCTGTTATTCGTCGAACTGTTGATGGTTTATCAGAGCATGAATTGTTGAATTTAGTGTATCGTGTTTATCGATCGGATTATGCCATTGTTAAGAAGCATTGGAGTTATTTATCTTCTAATCAATATGATAAGGCTATTCATGATGGGTTTTTATATACTAAAAATACGGTTGTGTATCCTAGTTTTAATAAAAAAATTACTGTTTCGACAGTTCAATCTTCGAGTCATGATATTGAAGTAACATTATATCCTGATTATAAAGTATTTGATGGTCGTTTTAGTAATAATGGATGGCTTCAAGAATTATCTGATCCTCTTCATAAATTAACTTGGGATAATGCGGCGTATATTGCTCCTAAGACTGCTAAAAAGTTGTCATTAGAAACAGGTGATTTTGTTCGTTTGCAGACTGATTATGCGTCATTAGATATTCCTGTTTTTATTTCTCCTGGACATGCCTTTGATTCTATTTCTATTCCTATGGGATATGGAAAAGAGATGGGGAATCGTATTGAGGAAGGGGTTGGGTTTAATGGGTTTCATTTGTTAAATAAAGATGGCGCTATTTCACATGTAACGCTTATTAAACAGAGTGAAAAGCATCAGTTTGCTAGTACTCAAGATCATGGTTCTATGGAAGGTAGACCTCATGTTCGCTATGCTACTGTATCAGAATATCAAGCTAATCCAGAGTTTGCTCAAGGTCAAGAAGAAGTCCCTCATGACAAAGCTTTATGGGATAATCATAAATTTGATACGGGTTACCAGTGGGGAATGGTTATTGATTTAAATCGTTGTTTATCATGTAATGCTTGTACCGCAAGTTGTCAGGCAGAAAATAATATTCCTATTGTTGGAAAAGAAGAAGTTTTGAATGGTAGAGAAATGCATTGGAATAGAACGGATCGTTATTACGAAGGAGATTTGGATAATCCAAAAGTTTTAGAACAACCTGTATCATGTTTACATTGTGAAAATGCTCCTTGTGAGCAAGTATGTCCAGTTGCTGCTACGGTTCATGATGATGAAGGACTTAATGTCATGGTTTATAATCGTTGTGTTGGTACTCGATATTGTGCTGATAATTGTCCGGTAAAAGTTCGTAAATTTAACTTTTTTGATTATCATCAACGTCATCCTCAAGCTGTACCTAAAAAGAAATATCATTTGTTTGATTATATAAAAGAGCCTGATAAGTCGTTAGCGAAGCAGTTTAACCCTGATGTTACTGTTCGTATGAGGGGTATTATGGAAAAATGTACCTATTGTATTCAACGAATAAAATCAGCAACAAGAAAGGCTTCTAATGAACAACGTGTTGTAAAGGATGTTGATTTGAAAACAGCATGTCAGCAAGCTTGCCCGACGGATGGAATTGCTTTTGGAAATATTTTGGATAAAGATAGCAAAGTTTATAAATGGCGTAAAAAGCAACGTAATTATTCGATATTAGAGCAACTTTTATTAGGTGCGCGGACAACTTATTTAGCAAATGTTTTTAATCCCAATAAAGCATTGGTTGCCGAAAATTCAAGTCATGATAAAAGACATCATGTGAAAAAGGAGTCCCATGGCAACAAGCATTGAGAATACGGTACAAGTAAAAAGACCTGATTTAGTTGTTCCTGGGGAAACGTTTGAGTCGGTTACAGAAATTGTTAGTAGGCCTATGGAAATGAAATTGCCATCATGGTGGTTAATTGTATTTTGTGTTGCTGTTTCTGGTGTTTTATTGCTAAAGTCGATGATTGCTTATTTAATATGGGAAGGGATTGGTATTTGGGGACTTAATAACCCTGTTGGTTGGGGTTATGCTATCGTAAATTTTGTTTTTTGGGTTGGTATTGGCCATGCAGGTACATTAATTTCAGCTATTTTATTTTTATTTCGTCAAAAATGGCGTACGGCTATTAATCGTTTTGCTGAAGCGATGACTATTTTTGCTGTAATATGTGCAGGTATTTTTCCAGGGATTCATATTGGTCGTCAGTGGTTAGCGTATTGGTTGTTTCCAATACCAAATTCGATGGGCATGTGGCCTAATTTTAAAAGCCCTTTATTATGGGATGTATTTGCAGTTAGTACATATTTTACAGTTTCATTGATGTTTTGGTATGTGGGGTTAGTGCCTGATTTAGCTACTATGAGGGATAGAGCTAAAAGTAAAGTGAGGCAAATGATTTATGGTGTTTTTTCTTTAGGGTGGCGAGGTTCTAATCGTCATTGGCAGAATTATGAAAAGGCTTATTTATTATTAGCAGCTTTAGCGACTCCTCTAGTTTTGTCGGTGCATTCTATTGTAAGTTTTGACTTTGCTGTTTCTCAGTTGCCAGGATGGCATACTACTATATTCCCTCCTTATTTTGTTGCAGGAGCTATTTTTTCTGGATTTGCTATGGTTGTTACTTTAATGGTTTTAGCTAGGCAGCTTTTTAATTTAAAGTCTTTAGTTACAATTGGACATTTAGAGAGAATGAATAAGATTATTTTATTGACAGGGATGTTGGTAGGATATGCTTATGGAATGGAGTTTTTTATGGCTTGGTATTCTGGGTACCAATATGAAACATTTGCTTTTATCAATCGAGCCTCTGGCCCTTATGCTTGGGCTTATTGGATTATGGTTTCTTGTAATGTTATTTCTCCACAGTTGTTTTGGTTTAAGAAATGTAGAACAAGTATTCCAATTATGTTTATTATTAGTATCTTTGTAAATATTGGTATGTGGTTTGAACGCTTTGTTATTACTGTTACTTCGCTTCATAGAGACTTTTTGCCTTCATCATGGGGTTACTATAGTCCAACATGGGTTGATGTTTGTACATTTGTTGGTTCTTTTGGTTTGTTTTTTACTTTGTTTTTATTGTTTCTTAGATTTTTGCCTTCGATTTCAATTTCAGAAATTAAAAATGTCATGCCTGAAGCAGATCCTCATTATGGAGAGGAGCATTAATTATGAATGAAATTTTATTAGCTGAATTTTCATCTCCAAAGGCTTTATTAAAAGCAGCAGAGGTATTATCTGATTGTGGTTATAGTAAATATGACGTTTATTCTCCTTTTCCTATTCATGGGATGGATGATGCTATGAAATTAAAACATTCTAAGCTGGGGTGGATTGTTTTATGTGGAGGTTCGGTTGGGTTGTTAACTGGGTTTTGTTTACAAACATGGGTTTCGTTACATTATCCACTTATTATTAGTGGTAAACCTTTTTTTAGTTATCCTGCTTTTGTTCCTGTAACCTTTGAACTAATGGTTTTATTTTCTGCCTTTTCAGCTGTTTTTGGTATGTTTGCTCTTAATAAACTTCCTCAACATTATAATCCTTTATTTAAAAGTGCTTATTTTAGAAAAGCAACTAGTCATGGGTTTTTTATTGGATTGGATTCTACTGAAAAGGGTTATGATCGTGAAAAACTTAGAGAGCTGTTGGGTACTATAGGGGTTAACCATATTGAGATAATTGAGGATTCTGAATGAAACATTTTATAATTTTATTGTTTTTACTATCTTGTTTAGTTGGTTGTCGAGGGTGGCGATCTGAAAAACCTCCTGTTCATTTAAATCCTAATATGGATTTTCAGGCAAGTACTAGGTCTCAGGAAGACCCTCAATTAATGCCAGACCATACAGTTGCTTGGGGGATGGAGTCTGCTATGTCTTATCCTGAAAAGCGAGATGCTGTGATTAAACAGTTTAATAAACCTTTTTATACAGGTAAAACGAATGATGGGGTATGGGTAAAAACGGTCCCTGTTGATGTTACTAATGCGGTTTTAAAACGAGGTCAAGATCGTTTTGATATTTATTGTTCGATGTGTCATGGTAACGATGGGTCTGGAAATGGAATTGTTATGGAATATGGTTGGTTTAAACCAAAACCATATTGGGATAATACTATCGTATCGTATCGTGATGGTGAATTGTTTGATATCATTACAAATGGTATTAGAACGATGCCTTCTTATTCTCAGCAAATTAATGAGTCAGACCGCTGGGCGATTGTTACTTATATAAGAGCTTTGCAAGTGTCTAATAAAATGAATTATCGTGATGTTCCGTTAGAATATCAACAAAAACTTAAATCACTGTGAGAGGTACGAATGGTTAAAAAACAATTACTTGGTCATGATATTGATGTTTCAGATAAATTTAGTTCTCTTGTTCGAGGTTTGTTTATAGTAGCGGGTGTATTTTTATTTATTTCATTTATTTTGTTTTTCTTTGATACGCATTATTTCTTTTTTTCTTATTTAACCTCATATATGTTTTTTTTAACATTAACATTAGGTGCTTTGTTTATTGTGTTGTTGCAATATGTGACAGCGGCAGGATGGAGTGTTGTTATTCGTCGTGTTCCTGAGGTTTTAATGTGTAATATTCCTTTGATGGGTATTTTGGTTGTTCCTATTTTATTTGGTATGCATGATTTATATCATTGGACTCATTTAGAGGCTGTTTTGCATGACCATTTGTTACAAGTTAAAAGGCCTTTTTTAAATACAGCTTTTTTTATTATTAGAATGATTTTATATTTTGTTGTTTGGTCTTGGATTGTTAAAAAGTTTTTTAAAAAGTCAGTGTTGCAAGATGAAACGGGGGATCATCAGCTAACTTTAGATTTAGAGCGTTCATCAACTTATAGCATGATTATTTTTGGGTTAACTATTACGTTTTCTTCTATTGATTTAGTGATGTCAATTACGCCTCATTGGTATTCTACTATTTTTGGTGTTTATATTTTTGCGGGGGCTACTTTAATTGCTTTTTCAGTGACATCGTTACTTTATATGTTTTTACGAAAGAAAAATTATCTTAAGGATATTGTGACTGTTGAACATTATCATGATTTAGGAAAATTAATATATGGTTTTAATATTTTTTGGAGTTATATTGCTTTTTGTCAATTTTTTCTTATTTGGTATGCGAGTGTTCCTGAGGAAACGGATTTTTATTTGAAACATTTTGAAGGGTCTTGGACTTATGTTACAGCGTTGCTTTGTATTGGCCATTTTGGAATTCCTTTTATTTTATTTATTTCACGCTGGTTAAAGCGAAATTTAACTTATCATGCTTGTATGGTTGGTTGGATTTGTTTTATGCATTTTGTTGATTTGTATTGGATTATTATTCCGAATATAACGCCTGCTGGTTTAGATATACATTTTATTGATATTACTTTGTTTCTTGGAATTGGTGCATTATATTTTGCAATGTTTTTTAAAAATCTTAATAAGGTTTGTTTGATTCCCAAAAAGGATCCTCGTTTATCTGAGTCCTTAAACTTTGTTAACTTTTAGGAGGTTTTTTAATGTCTGATGTTGAAGTTAAATATTATGAAGATGAGCCGGACGCTGTTAATGTTACTTTAGGGTTTATTATTACAGCTGTGTTTTTGCTTGTTGTTGTTATTTTTAGTTATTTTTTGTTTACTTCGATGTTGTCTCATGATAAAAATCAAAAGCGATCTATTGTTAAAACGCCTAAATTAAATGTGTTAAATCAGGAATATGAGTTTCAATTAGATGATTTACGCTGGGTTGATAAACCGCAAGGTCTGGTCAAAGTTCCCATTGATGTTGGTATGCAATATGTTATTAAACGTTATAATTAGTTTTTTTCTTTTATTATTTTCTTTTTCTATTGTTGCTGTTGAGAAAATTCCAGATGAATTTGTAAATACCAGTATTATTGAGAAATTAGGGGACTCTGTTTTATTGGATCATGAGTTAACTAATTCTAAAGGTGAATTAGTTAATTTATCTACTTATTTGAATCGAGGTCCTGTTATTTTGAATTTTGCTTATTTTACTTGCCCACGTTTATGTCATTTAATTGTAGATGGAATGGTTAAGGGATTAAATTCTTTGTCTGATAAGGATTTAGAAAATGTTCAAGTTTTGTCGATTTCATTTGATAATCGAGATACATTACAAACAACCCAAGATTTTTCTAAGAAACACAAAAGTTCTTTAAAATCATTTAATTCTAATAATGATCATTGGGAGTTTTTGTTTGGGTCTGAAGATGTTGTGCGACAATTAGCTGATAGTGTTGGATTTCGTTATTACTTTAATGATAAATCAAATCAATATGCTCATTCATCTGCTTTAATATTTTTATCGCCTTCAGGTCTTATATCTCGTTATTTATATGGAATTACATTTAGACCTTTTGATTTGACTATGTCCATTACTGAATCTAAGAAGAATAACATCATTTCTACTGTAGAATCTCTATTATTGTTTTGTTATAATTATGATCCTAATGAACAGGGATATGTTTTAGAAGCGATCAAGTTAATGAAGCTAGCAGGTACTGTTACTATTTTTATGATTGTTTTTTTAATTTATAGACTTAATAAACAAAAGGTATTGAAGAAGTAATACAATGAGTGAACAAGATAATATTACTAGTTTAGTTGATTATGGAACTACTTGGTTACCAGGTTCATATTCTACATTATCAGATATTGTTGATGTGCAATTTAATGCTATTTTATGGCTTTCTGTTTTTGGTACGATAGGAATTACATTAGTAACGTTATATTTTTGTTTGAAATATAAACGGACTGAAAAAAATCAGGTTGCAGAAAAGCAAATTGATCATAATCTTACTGTAGAAGTTATTTGGACGGTTATTCCTTTAATTATTGTTATGGTGATTTTTTATTGGGGATTTAGAGACTATTTGCGATTAATGGTTGCTCCTGAAGATGCTATGGAAATTCGGGTAACTGGGGAGAAATGGAGGTGGTATTTTGAGTATCCAGGTACAGATAAGCGACCTAGTGATGATTTAGTTGTTCCTGTTGGTCAGGCAGTAAAGTTAGTTATGTCTTCAAAAGATGTTTTACATAGTTTTTTTATTCCTAATTTTCGTGTTAAGCGAGACGTTCAACCAAATCGATATTCGCATCTTTGGTTTGAAGCTACAAAAATTGGGACATTTCAAATTTTTTGTACGGAATACTGTGGAGCGCAACATTCTAATATGCAAGCCAAATTAATTGTTATGTCGCGTAACGATTTTGAAGAGTGGAAAGAAACTGGTGAAGATACAGAAACACCATTGCCTATTCTTGGTAAAAGACTTTATAAAAGTAAGGCTTGTAATGCATGTCATTCTATTGATGGTAGTCGTGTTATTGGGCCAACTTGGAAGAACGCTTATGGTACTATGAGAGAGCTAGAATCTGGAGACTCTGTTTTAATTGATGATAATTATTTAAGAGAGTCTATTGTATATCCAGCTAATAAAATCGCGAAAGGATATCCTAATGTTATGAATTCATATGCTGGTTTATTATCAGATCGTGAAATTAATGCTTTAATTGAATATATCAAAACGCTAAAGGAGTAATTCATGTCTTCCGGAACTAATTATATTAATGCTACCAAGGGAATTAAATCATGGATTTTTACCGTTGATCATAAGCGTATTGGTATTATGTATTTGGCTTTTGTGTTATTAGCTTTTTTTCTTGGGGGTATGTTTGCTATTTTATTGCGTTTAGAGTTATTAACCCCGAGTGCTCTTTATCTTACGGCTAAACAATATAATCAAGCCTTTACATTACATGGAGCTATTATGGTTTTTTTATTTATAGTGCCATCTATTCCTGCTTCTTTAGGTAATTTCTTTTTACCTATTCAGTTAGGTGCTATTGATGTTGCGTTTCCTAAGTTAAATTTAGCTAGTTTGTGGATTTATGTAATAGGTGCTGTTTTTTGTTTTTATTCTATTATTGGGGGGTCTGTTGATACAGGATGGACGTTTTATACGCCATACTCATCATCAACAGATACATCAGTTATTCCTATGATTATGGGTGTTTTTATACTTGGATTTTCGTCTATTTTAACAGGTATTAATTTTATCGTTACAGTTCATAAAATGCGTGCCCCTGGCTTATCGTGGTTTAAGATGCCTTTATTTATTTGGACATTATATTCCACAGCTATTATTCAGGTTCTTGCAACACCTGTTCTTGCGATTACGGTTTTGTTGTTAATGTTGGAACGAACGATTGGTATTGGTATTTTTGACCCTGCTTTGGGTGGTGATCCTGTTTTATTTCAACATTTCTTTTGGTTTTATAGTCATCCTGCTGTTTATATTATGATTTTACCAGCGATGGGTGTTATTTCAGAAGTTGTTGCAACGTTTTGTAAGAAAAAATTATTTGGATATGAGTTAATGGCATATTCTAGTATGGCGATTGCATTTATTTCATTTTTAGTTTGGGGACATCATTTATATGTTAGTGGACAGTCTCCTTATGCAACCATGTTGTTTTCTTTATTAACATTTTTAGTTGGAATTCCGTCAGGTATAAAGGTGTTTAACTGGATTGCTACAATGTATACAGGATCTATTGATTTAAAATCACCGTTTTTATATTTTTTATCGTTTATATTTTTATTTACTATTGGTGGATTCACAGGTGTTGTATTAGGATCATTATCGCTTGATATTCATTTGCATGATACTTATTTTGTAGTTGCTCATTTTCACTATGTTATGATGGGCGGTACCGTTATGGCATTTTTAGCCGGTTTGCATTATTGGTGGCCTAAGATGTTTGGAAAAATGTATAGTGAAGTAGCGGCTCGTATTGCTTTTATCTTTGTTTTTGTTGGATTTAATATGGTTTTCTTTATTCAATTTATTATGGGATCAAAAGGAATGCCAAGACGTTATTATAATTATTTGCCTGAGTTTCAACCTTATCATGTCGTTTCTACGATTGGAAGTTGGATTTTAGCGGTTGGTTTTTTTATTATTCTTGGTTATTTTATTCATTCCTTAATGAAGGGTAAGCAAGCGCCTCCAAATCCGTGGGGCAGTTCTGCTATGGAGTGGAAAATTGCTTCTCCTCCAACAACGTTTAATTTTGATGAGAATTTGCCGTATATTGATCATGGACCTTATGATTATCCAAAGGGTAATTCATGAGTCAGTCTGATAACTCTACGGTAGCACATCATTTTGAGCATGCTCACCAGCAGTTTTCAGCTGCAAAGCTTGGAATGTGGTTGTTTATTGTGCAAGAGATTCTTTTTTTTAGTGCCTTATTTGTGGCTTATGCTGTGTATCGAGGTTTACATCCTGAGATGTTTATTGATGCTCACCATCATTTATCTTGGAAGATGGGTGGTACAAATACTTTGGTACTTATTATAAGTAGTTTTACTATGGCAATGTCAATTCGTGCTGCTCAATTAAATCAGAGAATGGCTTCTTTTTGGTATCTTTTCACAACATTGTTATGTGCTTGTATGTTTATGGTCATTAAATTTTTTGAATATGCTGAAAAAATTCATCATGGATATTTGCCTTCTTTTTGGTTTTCGGGTGAGGGTGTTTATGAAACGATGCATATATTCTTTGGTATTTATTTTACGATGACAGGCTTACATGGTTTACATGTATTGGTTGGGATGGGGCTAATTATTTGGTTAATGATTGAGACGTATAAGGGGCGTTATAATTCAGAATATTTTACCCCTGTTGAAATGGTAGGTCTTTATTGGCATCTTGTAGATTTGATCTGGATATTTTTATTTCCTTTATTATATTTAATAGGGTAGGAGATTGTAATGAGTGATAAGCATGAGCATTTTGTAATTCCATTAAAATACTATGTATTTACCTTAATTGCTTTATTAATTCTGACAGTTGTTACAGTTGCAGTAGCACAAGTTGATTTAGGTTGGTTAAATATTTATATTGCTATGTTTGTTGCAATGATTAAGGCTGCTTTTGTTATTTTCTTTTTTATGGGTGTTCGTTGGGATGAATCCTTTAATAAAATTGCTTTATTTGGATGTCTTTTATTTGTATTAATATTTTTTGTTATTGTAATAGCGGATGTTTCGACTCGCGGGGGTGTTTATTCTAGTGAAAGTGAAATGTTTGATATTCAATCTCCTGTTCGTCCGATTGGAGAGGGTGGTCATCATGGAGATTCATCTCATCATGGTGAATCAGATTCATATAAATCTAGTTCATCATCCCATTGATTGTAAAAACTATTAGAGCTGTTAGCGCTATTTCTGTATAATAGAGTACATGAAAAAGGATTCTAACTCTAATAATTACTCAGCAGATTCTTTTATTGAAGATTATCAACGGCAGTTGAAGCAACGGCAGGATTCTAATGTTACTCAATATTCTTCTGCTGTTAATGAAGGATCTGTAGCTGATGGAGATGTTGCTGCTGACTCTTTTCCAGATTTAACGGCATCTATGTCTCATGTTGAAAATCAACTTATTTCTCAATTTCGAGAATATAAAGATATTAAAAAGAAATTGGATGATGCTAAGCGACAATTGCATTTATCGAGTCAGATACAGGTTTCTGTTGATAATTTAAAAGAACTGGAACGCGTGTCATCTCAGCGTAAAAAATCTTTAGATGATATGTATCGTGAAACTAAAGATAAGTACGATCATGATCTAAATCACTTAAAACGAGATGTTGATCGTATGATTTCTGAAAAAGATCATGTGATCCAATTGGTTAAAAAAGAACATCATAAGGCTCAATATGATGTTCAGGTTTCTTTTGAACAAGATCAACTTATTCAATCTGAATCTTTTTATTTTGGGTTTTGTGATCAGGTTTGCCGATATGCTGACTTAGAAGAAGATGCCAAACAACAGTATGATGATTTTATTCTTGATTTAGAAGAAAAAAAAACATCATCCAAGAAACGGTATGACTTTGATTGTGATCAGTTATCAGGTGAGTTTAATAGTAAGCGAGATGAATTAGACCGTAAGTTAGTAGATAAAAAAGCTGAGGTTATGACATCTATTGATTCTATGAATCAATCGTTTCAAGATCAAGTTGATTCAACTCAGCAAGTTTTAGCGGAGCAGTATGAATGTTTAAATTTTGAATTTGAATCTGTTCATGGTGTCTTTCGTATGCTTATAGCATCTTCTGTACAAGATTTAGAGGAAAAGAAACAACACTCGGTTAGTGCCTTACTTGAATTCTCTGAACAATTAGATCAAAAGAGGGATATGTGGGAATTAGAAAAAGTAGATGTTTTGGAATCTATTGATAAAGAAAAGTTTCAGTGGGAAGAGGATCGTAAACGTATGTTACGTGATTTAGAAAATAAAAAACTTACTTTAACGGGTGAAATTGATGATTTACGTCAACAATTTTTGGATGAAAAAGAATCTTGGAAATCACAACAAGAAAAATTGATGGATGAGTATGAAAATAAAAAAGAATCACTTGTACGTGACATTAACGTTTTTGAATCTCGTTCTCATGATTATGATACGCGCTTAATTAAGCAATCTGAAAAACTAGAGTCTTATCAATTGTTAATGTTTGAGCGAGAGCAAGAGTTTGAATGTGTTCGTAAGAAAATGGTTGCTATATTAGATACTCAGCGAACTAATAAATTAGATGATTTAGAATTAGAATTTTTAGATAAAAAAAATAAGTTTTCAAGTCAATTAAAACAGCTTGAGGATAGGCAGAAGGTTGATTTTTCGGAACGTTTAGATTCATTTGAACAAGATTTGTCACAACGACGACGTTTATTTGAAGAAGATTTATTAGATCGTCGTCAAAAAATTGTTGAAGAATGTAAACGAGATCAGAAAATAGAATTTGATCATTTATTAGATTTTGAAAAAGATAAGCATATGAAACAACAAAACGTTTTGTTGGGGCAAATAGATTCTTTAAAAGAAGATTTGTCTCAGAAAGATACTTTAGTTGATGATCAATTCCAAGATTATCAAGATCAGATTAAGGATTTGCAAGATGAGGTTAGTCGGTTAACATCGGAATTATCTTCTATTGAAGATTTAACTCGTAAGAAAACTATTGGAAGTTATGAAGATAAATATAAGCAATCCTTAGATTTATATAAGCAGCAATCACAAAAAGATATTCAATCATTAAAATCTGCGAATTTGACATTAGATGCTGATTTGAAAAAGAAAGAGTTAGAATTAAGAAATTTTCAATTACAGGTTAAACGTTTGGAATCTCAGTTAAATAAATATTTAATTGTTAATAAGAATACGACTGATTTGTCTGTTTCATCAAATCCTTTTAATGCTAAACAAAAGGTAGTACGTAGTAATAATTTTAAAAGAGGTTTATAGGTTGTGTGGATAAAAGATTTTTTTGATCTGATAAAAATCAGAATTTTATTTTCTGCTTTATTAACTACATTTTTTGGTTATAGTGTTGGTTTAGATTTTTCTTTCTGGAATATATCAGATTTGTTTTGGCTTTTACTTGGTTCTGGTTTTGTTTTTTCAGCTTCGGCTGCTTTAAATCATGTTTTAGAAAAAGATGTTGATGGACTGATGGAGCGGACACAATTCAGACCTCTTCCTACAGCTCGTTTAACACGTTTTCATGTGATATGTATGGTTATTGCTTTTATGTTTATTGGAATTTTAATTTTATATATTAAAACTAATTGGTTAGTGTTGCTTAATGGGATATTGGTTTTTGTTTTATATGATTTTGTTTATACTCCCTTAAAACGTTTTTCTTCTATGAATACATTTATTGGTGCTTTTCCTGGAGCAATGCCTCTTTTATCGGGTTGGTTTATGGTTCAGGAGTCTTTTAGTTTTTTTATTTTATTATTATTTTTAATGTTATATTTATGGCAGTTACCTCACTTTTTTTCGATTGCTTGGATTTATAGACGATCTTATGAATCAGCTAATTTGAAAATGGTGAGTGGTCATGATGAATCAGGAAGACGTACTCGTTTTTATTTAGTTTTTTCAAGTATTTTTTTTGTTGTAGCTACCTATTTACCCTTGTTTTATGGTGATTTAGGTGGTATTTATATTTATGTTGTTACTTTGTTAAATATTTGTTTGATTGGATATGTGTATAAGTTTTGTTTGGATTTAAATGATATGATCGCACGAAAAATTTTGTTTATCACTATTTTTTATCCACCATTGATTCCTCTTGTTTATGTGATAGGTTTGTTTTTATGAGTCAATTAACTGAAACTAAGGTATTAGAAGAAATTCATTTAGCGGCTACTCAGGGTTTTTGTGCTGGTGTTGCAAGTGCTATTGAAGTTGTTGATCGAGCCTTGCATAAATATGGGAATCCTTTGTATGTTAGGCATGAAATTGTTCACAATACGGCTGTTATTGAAGATTTTGAAGAGAAAGGTGTCGTTTTTATTGAAGCTTTGTCTGATGTTCCAGAAGATAATGTGGTTGTTTTTAGTGCTCATGGGACGGCTCCTGAAGAATATGTAAAGGCTAAACAAAGAGGGTTACATATTATTGATGCGACTTGTCCTTTGGTTAGTAAGATACATCGTCAAGCTGTCCGGTTTTCGGAGCGAGGTGTTCAAACTATTTTAATTGGTCATAAAGGACATCAAGAGTTAATAGGAACATCAGGGTATGTGGATCAAGGTTTATTACATATTATCGAAACGGTTGAAGATGTTGATCTTTTGGAATTAGATGAAACTAAACCAATTGGATTTTTAACACAAACTACGTTGTCTGTGTCAGATACAGATTCTATTATTTCTAAATTAAAATTGCACTATCCAGATATTATTGGTCCGCCTAAAGCGGATATTTGTTATGCTACAACCAATCGTCAAAATTCTGTTAGTGACATTGCTGCTTTTTGTGATGTGATTATTGTTTGTGGATCGCCTACGAGTTCTAATAGTAATCGTTTGAGAGAAATGTCAGAATCATTAGGGGTTGATTCTTATATTATAGATTCGGTAGATGAATTAGATTTTTCATGGCTTGATGATAAGCGTCGATGTGGCATTACATCGGGAGCATCCGTTCCAAAGAAGATTGTTGATGATGTTGTTGTTGCTTTAAAATCTCGTTTTCAAAATATTAAAATTTTTCAGGATGAAAATATAGAAAAAGGTATCCATTTTCCGTTACCTAATCTTTAATTTTATTTAATTAGTGAATATTCATAATCTTTAGGCTTTTCATAGCCTAGTAAATTGCAAATTGTAGAGGCGATATTAGCTAGTCCAGGAGTTTCAATGGTGTTTTTTGTATAGGTAACAGGGTTTTTTGTAATGATGGCACAGGGTACTGGATTTAAAGTATGAGCTGTTTTAATGATTTTTTTTCCGTTTTTTATAGTAAACATTTCATCTGCATTGCCGTGATCTGCTAAGACAATGGTTGTTCCTTGTAATTCATTGACTAACGAAACAATTTTGCTTGTACATTCGTCAATGGTTTCCATTGTGGATACGGTAGCATCAAAATTACCTGTATGTCCTACCATATCTCCATTAGGAAAATTAATACGAATAAATTGATAAGATTTTGTTTTTAATTGTTCAATGGTTCTATCTGTAATTTCATATGCTTTCATGTTTGGAGCTTCATCGAAAGGAATTAAATCTGATTTGATTTCAATAAATGTTTCTAGTTCTTTGTTAATGTAACCGGATTTATTACCATTCCAGAAATAGGTTACATGGCCATATTTTTGTGTTTCAGATATAGCTAATGATCGAATGTTTTTGGCACATAAGTAATTGCTTATAGGATTATCTATTTGTGGTGGGGCTACTAAAAATTGAGTTGGTATATTTCGGTCTCCATCGTATTGCATCATGCCTGCAAAAAAAACATTAGGATGATTACCTCGATCAAATCTTGTAAAGTTTTTGCTTTCAAATGCTTCAGAAATTTCGATAGCTCTATCACCTCGAAAGTTAGTTATAAATACCGTGTCGTTAGATTTTATTGTTCCAATAGGGCCATTTTTATCTGTAATTACGAATGGAGGAATATATTGATCGGTGATGGATGGGTCTTCGTATGCTTGATTAATGGCATCTTCGATTTTATTGACGTGCTGACCAATTCCATGGACATGGGCGTTATAACCACGTTCAACAATTCGCCAGTCTGCATTATAACGATCCATGGTTGTTATCATACGACCTCCACCTGAGGCTATTTTAATATCACATTTTAATGGATCAATGTGTTCACGTAATGTTTTGATATAGGTTAAAGCTGATCGTGCTTCAACATCTCGGCCATCTAGAAGACAGTGCAGTCGTATAGTTTTTATTCCGTCATGTACGGCTTGCTTTATTAGCTGAATTTGATAATCAATGTGATTATGTACATTTCCATCTGATAGTAATCCTATTAAATGTAAGGTGCTATTATGATTAATACAATTTTGAATACCATCTTTATATGTTTTATTTTGAAATAATGCTTTAGATTCCAGAGATTGTTTAACCAGTGATGATCCTTGTTTGAAGATTCGTCCGGCTCCCAGAGTATTATGGCCAACTTCGCTATTTCCCATGTCATTATCGGTTGGCATACCAACAGCTGTTCCATGTGATTTTAATTCAAAGTATATTGGATTATCTTTTAATGTATCTAAAAACGGAGTGTTGGCTTTAAAGCATGCATTGCTATCATCGTTTTTTCCAATTCCTACTCCATCTAAAATTAATAAGACTACAGGACCGGGGGTTGGAGATATGCTTGGGTGATTCTTGAGTTGTTTCATTGGTATGTTATATCATAAAATATTAGTTAAATTTGTAAAAGAAATATATTTGTTATTAGTCACTAAAATGTTTTGTTTTGAGTTGAATGTGGTATAATATTCGAATGGGAAAAAAAGGTGTAAACTATGCAGAAAAAAAGTAATTTTCGATTTGAGTTATTGATGGATGCAGGAAATGGAGCTCAAAAAGCCGGTGATATTTTAATTAAGGCTTTTGCTAAAAAAGGTGTTTATGTTTTTATTGAACCGATTATTCCAGCTGAAATTAGTCCACCAAAACGGACTCCTTTTTCTTTGTCTGGCGCTGTTATTCGCTTAAGTGATTCTGATATTACCAATATTGGTTCTTTTAGTGATCTTGTTTTGGTTGAGCATGAAATATTGTTAGAAAGACGGTTACAGGATCAAGAATTTACTGAGGGATGTACAATTTTATTAGATTTAGGATCTAAAAAAAGAGCACAAGATGCTTATGAGGCTGTAGAAAAAAAGGCTGCAGATGCTGGATATAATGTTGTTTCATTTATGATTTCTGAGGAAGCAGAGGCACTTATTAAATCTTTGAATGGTAATGGAAAAAATATGTATTATCTTGGGATATTAGCGTGTTTGTTTAATGTTGATAAAGATTTTTTGATATCATTTATTAAACAAACTTTTAAAAAATTACCTAAAGATAAGTTAGATAGTAATATTCAAATTTTTGAATTTGGTTTTAATGCTCAGGTTATGGATGAAGCGGACTCTCTTTTATTTGAGGGTATTACTCATAAAAATGAAAAGGTTCTGTTAGATGGTAATACAGCATTAGCTTTGGGGGTTATTGATGCTGGCATAAGATTATATGCTGGATATCCGATTACGCCTGCTTCTAGTATTATGCATAGCTTGGCTCGTTTGTTACCTGCTTATGGTGGGGTTTTGCATCAAGCTGAGGATGAAATATCAGCGATTGGAACTGTGATTGGATCTTATTTTGCGGGTGTCCCTGCGATAACAGCAACATCTGGTCCTGGGTTATCGCTTAAACAAGAATTTATCGGTTTATCAGTGGCTTCAGAAATACCTTGTATTGTGGTTGATGTTCAACGTGGTGGACCTTCGACAGGATTGCCTACGCGTACTGAACAAACTGATTTGTTTGCAGCTGCTTATGGAAGTCATGGTGATGGTCCTAAGGTTGTTATTAGTGTTGCTAATGTTGATGATTGTTTTTATGTTCCACATGTTGCTCGTTATATTGCGGAGGTTTGTCGTTTACCGGTTATTATTTTAAGTGATTATATGATATCGGTTAGTTATCGTGTTGTTGATAAATTAAAACAGTCAAAACTTGATGATGTTCGTAAAATTGATGATTTTGTTTTAGATCATTTTTATATGAATCGTTTGTCTGATTCGATAGAAATGGTAAAAGAAAATCAAAATAGCCCAGGTATTCCTGATCAAATGAGACGCGTGACAGGATTAAATACAGGTTCTTCAGGTGCTATTGAATATTCTGCAGATAGTAATCATCGTGCTCATGAAGTTCGTAGTAAAAAAATTCATGCTGTTCGGCATGCTTTAAAAATGCCTGAGCGTTTTGGATCTGATTCTGGAGATCTATTGTTAGTAGGATGGGGGAGTTCTCGTGGAGCGATTGAAGAAGCTGTTCAGTCTTTAGTGAATGATGGGGTTGATGTAGGCGGACTTCATTTTAAAATGGTGTATCCTTTACCTTTAAATCTTACTGATATTTTTCAATCTTATAAACATGTTGTTACGGTTGAAATGGCGTATGGAGATTCGTTAAAGGCTACTCCGTTTTCAATGATGCTGCGTTCAGAAACGTTATGTGATGTACAGGGGTTGATTTGTGAAGCTAAAGGAAGACCAATCAAACCTATTTATTTAATTGAAAAAGCTCAGGCTTTTTTAAAGGAGGTTCAGCATGCCTAATTCTGATGTTGTGAATCCGGTTACAATGAAAGACTTAAAGTCTTCAGATCCTCGTTGGTGTACGGGGTGTGGCGATTATACGATTTTAGTGGGTTTACGAAAATTTATGGTTCAAAATCAAATTTTTCGTGAAAATACAGTTAATATTTCAGGGATTGGATGTTCAGGACGTATTCCTCATTATATGAATACCTATGGGATTCATTCTATTCATGGAAGAGCTATTCCTATTGCTTTGGGTATTGCTTTGGCAAAACCAGAATTAAAATTATTTATTCATTCAGGAGATGGTGATAGTTTAAGTATCGGGGGAAATCATTTACTTCATGGAATAAAGAAAAATTTTAATTGTGTTTATTTGTTATTTGATAATCAAATTTATGGGTTAACCAAAAGCCAAACATCGCCAACAACGCGTCAGGGATTACCAACTCCATCTCATCCTTCAGGTGCTATGATTGAGCCTATTAACCCTATTTCGTTTGCTTTAGGTGCTGGTGCTTCATTTGTTGCTACTACAGCTGAATGGATGGGAAATCATTTTGTAGAGACATTAGATGCTGCTTTTAAACATCCTGGATTTTCTTTTGTTCATATTGCTCAACGCTGTCCTAAATTTAATCCTAGTGCTTGGAACTTTCAAGATTCATCTTGGCTTACGTTTTTAGTTGATGAACAGGCTGGTATTGCGGCTGATAGTAAATCGGCTCCTGATGCAAAGGTTCAATCATATTCTCCTCATTCTTATGAAAATGCTATGGCTATTTCGAAAGATGTTCCTAATGTTTTTGGACTTGTTTATAAGGCTGAAAAACCAATGTATGATAAACTGGTTTTAGATGCAACAAAGAATCAAAAGCAAAAAGATTTGGATGATTTATTAAATGACTATATTATCTAAGAAGGATACTTCTCAGGTTCAACAACTTCATGATTTAGTTGGTAATACGCCATTATTAGAAATTAAACATAAGTGTTCAGATACTGTTAAAATTTTTGCAAAATGTGAATGGTATAATCCCAGTGGTTCAGTTAAAGATAGAGCTGCTTTTTTTATGTTTAAACATGCTTTTGATTCGGGTGAATTACATAATAAAATTTTAATTGATGCAACAAGTGGTAATACAGGATTAGCTTATGCTATGTTAGGAGCTTATTATCAAATTCCTATTGAGTTGGTACTTCCTGAAAATGCATCTGTTGAACGAAAGTTACTGTTAAAGAATTATGGTGCAAAAATACATTATTCTTCTCCTCTAGAAGGGACAGATGGCGCTCAAAAGATGGTTGAAACGTTGGTAGCACAATTTCCTGATATGTATTATTACCCTGATCAGTATAATAATGAGTATAATTGGAAAGCTCATTATGAATCGACAGGACCTGAAATTTGGAATCAAACTAAGGAGAAAGTCACTCATTTTGTAGCTGGTCTAGGAACATCGGGTACCTTTGTGGGGACTAGTCGGTTTTTAAAAGAAAAAGGTGTGTTTTGTATGTCCGTTCAGCCGGATAGTCCTATGCATGGATTAGAAGGTTGGAAGCATATGCCTACAGCTATTGTACCTGGTATTTATGATAGTTCTTTGGCTGATGAAGATGGGTATGTTGGGACACATGATGCTTATTGTTATGCACGTGCTGCGTTTTGTCATTTAGGTTTAGCATTATCTCCTAGTTCTGCTGCTAATTTAGTGTTAGCGCATCGACTTTCGCAGCGTTTAGATACGGGAGTGGTTGTTACTGTTTTTCCTGATAATGCTGCGAAATATTTACAAGATTCATTTTGGAATGATGATGATTATTGTATCGAAAACCCATTTTTCTGAAATAAAGCTTCAAAGTATTGCAGCTTATCCTTATGAGTGTTGTGGTGCTATGTTAGGAAAGGTTTTAGATAATGGATCTAAGGAAGTTTTATCTTGTTTTGATATTGTGAATCAGTCAGATGAAGATAAACGTCGACGATTTAAAATTACAGCTGATGATTATCGTTTTTTAGAAGCTAAAGCGGATGAATTGGGTATGACGTTGTTAGGGTTTTATCATTCTCATCCAGATCACCCTGCTATTCCGTCAGAAACGGATTTAGAATATGCTTGGCCTTTTTTTTCTTATATTATTCAAGCGGTTTATGATGGAGAACCAACTGACTTTAAGTCTTTTGAGTTGTCATTAGATACTCATGTTTTTGTTGATGAAACATTAGTTATTCGATGATTTTTAAAAAGAAAAAGCCTGTTCTTTTTTCTCCAAAAGCTGATGTTTCTGTTTCTTTAGATACGTATCAATTTTCAGGTAATATTTTTCAAGTATTTAAGGATGTTTTTGTTAGATATCAAAAGAAGGAGATTAATTTATTTTTAGTGTATGATCTTGTTCTTTCGGATGAAGAGATTGAAGCTGGTTTTATGGAAGAATCATCAAGAATATCGTTGTTTTTTTCTTGGGTTTTAAATGTTTTTCGAATGGGATTTAATAGAGGCGATAAAACAGTTGTTATTAAGCCAGTTTTTTATCGCTGGTGTCGTGACATTCCTTTTTTTAATTATTCTAAAATTGAATCATTACGATCTCTTAATAGGCGTTTTTCATTATTAACACAAGAGTTGACTGAAATATTATCTCCAATATTTCTTCATAATTCTTATTCTGATCAAGATATTTTTATTATTTGTAAACATTTGGCTGCTCATAAATTATATCGCTGTGATTATTTTGTAACTAATAATCAAATTTTGTTAGATCATAGTATGCAATTGGATCGATCTCATCATATTTCTGTTGTTTCTGTTGAAGAATTTTCGTTTTTAAGTGATGTGATTTTTGAAATATAAGTTTTAGTTTGTTACTTTGATAAAATAATTATTATGATATAATTTTTATTCAATTATTGGAGGCGTGATAAATGGCTATTAAAATTTTAATTCCAACTCCCTTAAGACCTTCTGTTAATCAGCAAACTGAATTAATGGTTGATGTTGATGGGGATGTTAATACTATTATTGGAAGTTTGGTTGAGTCTTACCCTAAACTAAAGGTTTATTTAGTGGATGATAGTGGTACATTAAGAAAGTTTGTTAATTTTTATATTAATGATACTGATATTCGAGATTTAGATGGAGAAAAAACGGTTTTATCTGATGGAGATTGTATTTCTATTGTTCCTGCGATTGCAGGAGGGGTTGTATGAGTTTATCTCAATCTGAGTTAAGTCGTTATTCTCGTCATTTGATTTTGCCTGAAGTAGGGAAGTTAGGACAGGAAACGTTGAAAGCTAGTTCTGTTTTGGTTGTTGGTGCGGGTGGATTAGGGTGTCCTTTATTAACGTATCTTGCGGCAGCTGGTGTTGGTACAATTGGAATTATTGATTTTGATGTTGTTGATGAATCTAATTTGCAACGACAAGTTTTGTATGCAACATCTGATATTGGGAAGTCTAAGGTGGATGTTGCCAAGCAAAAATTGTTAGATTTAAATCCACATATTCATGTTAATACATATCAAGAACCGTTAACTTCGGATAATGCTATTGAGTTATTTTCTCAATATGATGTTATTGCTGATGGAACGGATAATTTTGCAACACGTTACTTAGTGAATGATGCTTGTGTCTTAGCTGGAAAACCAAATGTGTATGGATCCATTTTTCGTTTTGAAGGGCAAATAACGGTTTTTAATTATCAGGATGGACCTAATTACCGTTGTTTGTATCAAGAACCTCCACCACCGGGTCTTGTTCCTTCCTGTGCTGAAGGGGGTGTGTTGGGGGTATTGCCAGGTGTTGTTGCTACATTGCAGGCTAATGAGGTGATTAAGGTTTTACTTAATATAGGTAATATAGCTTCAGGAAGACTAATTTTATTTGATGCGTTACAATTAAGTTTTAGAGAGGTTTCTATCAAGAAACGAAATGACTATGAGATTAAGGAACTCATAGATTATAATCAATTTTGTGGAGTAAATGAAATGACTAATAATGATGTTGATGATATTACGGTTTTTGATTTAAAAGAAAAATTTGATAAAGAAGATACATTTGAATTAATTGATGTTCGTGAACCTCATGAATATGATATTTGTTCTATTGAATCAGCGGTACTGATTCCTATGGGAGATTTAGAAGATTCGTTAGAATCACTAGATAAATCCAAATCTTATGTAGTTCATTGTAAAAGTGGCGGTCGTAGTGCTCGAGCTGTTGCTATGATGAAAGAATATGGATTTCAGAATGTAGTTAATTTAGCAGGTGGTATTTTATCTTGGGCGGATAATATTGATACGGCGTTGAATAAATATTAAAAGGAGTATTTTATGACTGAGGATAATTTACAAGATAATAATATTAATGATGATAGTATATCGATGATTACTCCTTATGAATTGCGTGATAAACTTAAATCTCAGGATCGTATTACATTATTGGATGTGAGAGAACCTGAAGAATTTGAAATTTGTCATATTGATGGATCTATTTTAGTTCCTTTATCAGAATTTGGTGAACATATTACTGACTTTGATCAACAAAAAGAATATATTCTCATTTGCAAAGAAGGTAAAGTTAGTAATGAAGCTGCTACGATTATGTCAGAAAAAGGTTTTTTGAATTTAAAGGGGTTAGATGGGGGTATTTTAAATTGGGCAGATTCTATTGAACGAACGATGGAAAAGTATTAAAAGGAGTAAAATTATGAAAAAAGCAAAAGTAACTGTTGTAGGCGCTGGAAATGTTGGAGCGACTGCTGCTCAGCGAATTGTAGAAAAACAATTAGCAGATGTTGTTTTAATTGATATTGTTGAGGGGTTACCTCAGGGAAAAGCGTTGGATATGATGCAGTCAGCTGCAACAGAAGGGTTTGATACGTCTATTATTGGAACGAATAACTATGATGATACAGCGGGTTCTGATGTTGTTGTTATTACAGCTGGAATAGCAAGAAAACCAGGTATGAGTCGTGATGATTTATTAAATACAAATGCTAATATTGTTGGATCAGTTACTGAACAAATTGTTGCTCAATCTCCGGATGCTATTATTATTGTTGTTTCTAACCCTCTTGATGTTATGACACAATTAGCTTGGCAAAAGTCAGGGTTGGATCCTAATAGAGTGTTTGGAATGGCTGGTGTTCTAGATTCATCTCGATATGCTTGTTTTATTGCAGAAGCGCTTAATTGTTCGATTAAAGATGTACGACCTATGGTTTTAGGTGGTCATGGTGATACTATGGTTCCTGTTCCTCAATATTCTACTGTTAATGGTATTGCTATTACAGAATTGTTAGATGCTCAAACCATTGATGCGATTAATGATAGAACCCGTCATGGTGGTGCTGAAATTGTTAAATATTTAAAAACAGGTTCTGCTTTTTATGCACCTTCTGCATCGTCTGTTGCTATGGTTGAAGCAGTTTTGCTTGATTCGGGTCGTATTTTACCATGTTGTGCTTTATTACAAGGTCAGTATGGTGTTGATAATTTATATTGTGGCGTTCCAGTTGAATTAGGACGAGAGGGGGTTCGCCGTGTTATCGAATTAGATCTTAATCAGTCAGAATTATCAGCTTTACAAGAATCTGTTTCAGCTGTTAAAGCGTTAGCGTCTCAAGTTTAATGAATTATGGTGGTGTGTAGGCTCTTTAAAAAAGGGTTTATTTATATAATTATTGCTTGGCTTCTTTTTTTGCAAGGAGGTTTTCTTGCAAAAGAAGTTGATTATAATCTGAAATTTTATGGTTACTCTAGCCATTTTGAGAAAGATTGGTTTTTTCATCCTGGGTTACAGGTGGACCGTGATTTTTATTTAGCAAATTGGTTTGTTATTAGAAGTGCGGTTTCTGTGTATCGTGACTCAGGACATTTAGCGGCTGGTTTTTTTCATTTAGGGTTTCGTATTAATGCTCGAAAATTTGATAATTTTTATGTTAGATTAGGGTTTGGCCCATCATTTATTTGGCGTCAAAATTGGTGGCTTCATAGAGATACTTATGAAGGAAGTTCTTTTTATGGAGAAACCTATCATTCTGATCGGCTTGAAAAAGCTTTTTTATGGTATGGGGGTGATATAGAAGTTGAATGGAAAATAAAGCCTAATTTGAGTGTTGTTTTTGCAACTGTTCCTGGATATCCTGTTATTTTTGCTAATAGTATTGGGTTTAGATTTTAGTTGTTAAAAAATTATTGATAGTGAAAACTTTGGTAAATAATATAGTTTGTTTTTTTCTGGTGTTGTATTAGATTGATGAATTAATTTAGGTAGATAGCTTATTAGTGTTCCAAATTCTAATTGTAGTGATAACGTTTTATAAATAGTGATGGAACTTCCTATAAATGATTCTAATCCGAATGCTGTTAATTGTTCATCTCCAGTATCAATGGTTCCTGATTCTTTATATAAAATTATTTGTATTGGTGTTTTAATTCCATAAAAGTATTGTGATTTTTGTGTTTTTTTAAATTGGGTTGTGTAAGTGGGCGTAATTGCTCGAACTTTATATTCTCGATTACTTGTTGAATTATTTGGGATTAAACTATAAAACTCAATATTACATCCTAATAAGCTTGTGTTATTAATTGGGATTTTTATCCCAAATGTGTTTTGAAAATTGCTTTTAAATGACGATGATCCAATTTGAGTCGCAATTTGATAATTTTTTCCTGTTAGTAATAAAATTTCTTCGCTTTTTAATTCTTTAAAAATGTTTTTTGCACTTACTTGTGTACTTAATAACAATAAGAGAATAATTAATAATCTCACTTTAGTTTCCTATCATTTTTTCAGGAACTACCAGCTTATCAAATTCTTCTTCACTTAGTAAATTTAATTCTTGAGCAGCTTTTTTAAGGGTTGTATTATCGGTATAAGCTTTTTTTGCGATTTTTGCAGCGTTATCATACCCAATATGTGGGTTTAATGCTGTTACTAACATCAATGAATTTACTAGATTCTTTTTGATATTTGGGATGTTTGCTTCTATTCCAATCACACAGTTATCATTAAAACTGTTCATGCCATCACTTAATAATGTTATGGATTGCAGTGCATTGTAAATAATAACGGGATTATAAACATTGAGTTGAAAATTTCCAGAGGCACCTGAAAAGGCTATTGTTGTATCATTTCCAATGACTTGTGCCGCTATCATGGTTAATGCTTCACATTGTGTTGGGTTTACTTTTCCTGGCATAATAGACGATCCTGGTTCGTTTGCGGGTAAGGTTAATTCGCCGATTCCACATCGTGGTCCTGATGCAGACCAGCGGATATCGTTTGCTATTTTATGTAAAGCACAGGCTAATGTTTTTAATGCCCCATGAAAATTAACGATGGCATCATGGGCTGATAGTGCTTCAAATTTGTTTGGAGCTGGTTTAAATGGTAATTTACTAAAGGTTGCGATATGTTTACATACTGTTTTATCAAAGTCTTTTGGTGTATTTAATCCTGTTCCTACGGCGGTTCCACCTATTGCTAATTCATAAATGAAATCAATGTTATGCTCTATTCGAGATAATGCATTTTGTAGTTGTGTTACATAGCCAGAAAATTCTTGGCCTATTGTAATAGGTGTTGCATCCATTAAATGAGTTCTGCCAATTTTGACAATTTCATTAAATTGCTTTGTTTTTTCTAATAAGGTTTTTATGAGTTTATTTAATTGAGGAATTAAATTTCGTTGTGTTTCTAAAGCAATTGCTATGTGCATTGCTGTTGGAAATGTGTCGTTAGATGACTGAGATTTGTTTACATCATCATTAGGATGAACAGGTTTTTTACTTCCAATTTCTCCATTAGCTAATTCAATGGCTCTATTTGAAATAACTTCATTTGCGTTCATGTTTGTTTGTGTTCCACTACCTGTTTGCCATACGGATAAAGGAAAATGGTTATCTAATTTACCTTCAATGACTTCATCTGCTGCTTGAGCAATTAGGTTATAGGTTTCTTCTTTCATTGTATTGGATTCAAAATTAGCTTTTGCACATGCTTTTTTTAAAATCCCGAATGATTCGATAAATGTTCTAGAAAATGTTTCTATTCCAATATCAAAGTTTTTTAATGATCGAGCGGATTGTGCGCCATAGTAAGCTTCTTTTGGCACTTCTATGGATCCCATTGTATCATGTTCTATTCGTTTCATAGTTTCCTCCTGATTTCCCTTATATTGTGTTATAGTAAATTTTAGAATTCAAGATTTAATATTTTTTTAGTTATTGCTCAGCTTGTCTTCTTGCTTGAAAAGTAGTATAATTGTGCTCGTTTTAAATCAAATAAATTTGGGTATAAATTTATATTATGTTTAGTAAATTATCTTTATCGTTAGTAGGAATAAAACAGTTAGTTGCTCTTTCAGGTTTAGCTATGGTTGGCTTTTTAATTGCACATCTGCTAGGAAATTTTTTGATTTTTTCGGGTCCGGTTGCCTTAAATTCTTATGCTCATAAATTACATAGTTTGGGCCCAATATTATGGATTATGAGATTGGGTTTGCTTTTTATGTTTTTAATGCATTTTTCTTTAGTTATTTATTTGGTTATTGTTAATAAAAAGGCTCGTGAACATAGTTATACTGTTCCTATTCATAAAAAAACACGATCTTTATTTACTCAAACTATGCGTTATTCTGGATTATTAATTTTTGTTTATATTTTTGTTCATTTATTTGATTTTACGTTTACGCCTCATACGGCTGACAATTCTGTGATTGATGGTGTTTATTATGGTTTATATGGGCACGTTTATAATTATTTTATTAACCCTCTTCGTTCTGTTTTTTATATTGTAACTATGTTTGCTATTGGTTTTCATTTAATTCATGGCGTTCAGAGTGTTTTACATACGTTTGGTTTTTATCACCAAGTTTATACACCAATTATCCAGAAAATTAGTTGGGGTATGGGGGCTTTTGTTGCATTTGGTTTTTCTATTATTCCTGTTTATGTTTTTTTGCATCATCATTTAGGTTGGGAAATATATGTCGGCTAATAAATCTTTAAACTCAAACATTCCAGAAGGTGAGTTATCTGATAAGTGGACTCAGCACAAATTTAATATGAAGTTGGTAAATCCTGCGAATAAACGAAAATATAAAGTTATTGTTGTGGGAACGGGTTTAGCGGGAGCTAGTGCTTCGGCAACGTTATCAGAACTTGGTTATCAAGTTCATACCTTTTGTTTTCATGATACCCCTAGAAGAGCTCACAGTATTGCGGCTCAAGGTGGTATTAATGCTGCTAAAAATTATCAAAATGATGGTGATAGTGTCTATCGTTTGTTTTATGACACCATCAAAGGTGGTGATTTTCGTGCTAGAGAAGCGAATGTTCACCGTTTAGCTGAAATTAGTGTTAATATTATTGATCAATGTGTTGCTCAAGGTGTTCCTTTTGCTCGTGAATATGGTGGATTGTTAGATAATCGATCGTTTGGGGGGGCTCAAGTATCTCGTACGTTTTATGCTAAAGGTCAAACAGGTCAGCAACTTTTATTAGGTGCTTACTCTGCGTTAATGAAACAGGTTAATTCTGGTGGTGTAACGATGTATACAGAACATGAAATGATGGATGTAGTCATTGTAGATGGAAAAGCTAGAGGGATTGTTACAAGAAATTTAAAAACAGGTGAGATAACAAGTCATTTTGCAGATGCGGTTTTACTTTGTTCAGGTGGTTATGGGAATGTCTTTTATTTGTCGACAAATGCGATGGGGTCTAATGTGACTGCTGCTTGGAAAGCTCATAAACGAGGTGCTTATTTTGCTAATCCTTGTTATACACAAATTCATCCTACATGTATTCCTGTTCATGGTGAGTATCAATCTAAATTAACATTAATGAGTGAATCGTTACGAAACGATGGTAGAGTTTGGGTTCCTAAAAAAGTTGGTGATGATCGTCATCCTAATGATATTCCAGAAGACGAACGTGATTATTATTTAGAACGTAAATATCCTAGTTTTGGAAATCTTGTTCCTCGAGATTTAGCTTCTAGAAATGCTAAATATGTTTGTGATGAAGGACGAGGTGTTGGCCCTACCAAATTAGCTGTTTATTTAGATTTTAGAGATTCTATTGAACGTTTGGGAAAAGATGCTATTGAAGCGCGTTATGGGAATTTATTTGATATGTATCATAGTATTACAGATTCTAATCCTTACGAAGAACCAATGATGATTTATCCTGCGGTTCATTACACTATGGGTGGATTATGGGTGGATTATAATTTGATGTCGAATGTTGAAGGTTTATTTGTTCTTGGAGAAGCTAATTTTTCTGATCATGGCGCGAATCGTTTAGGTGCTAGTGCGTTGATGCAGGGTTTAGCAGATGGTTATTTTGTGATTTCATATACATTAGGAAATTATTTGGCCAATGTTGATTTAGAGCCTGTTACTGTTGAACATGAGTCGTTTTTGACTGCTGAAAAAGATGTTATGGAACGTATTAAGACATTGTTGGCGGTTAGAGGTACTAAAACGGTTGATGAATTTCATCGGGAATTAGGTTTGTTAATGTGGGATAAATGTGGCATGTCTCGTAATGAGGAAGGTTTAAAGGAAGCAATTAAACGTATTCCTGAAATTAGGAAACGTTTTTGGAAAGATGTTATTGTTACGGGTTCTAATAATGAGTTTAATCAAACGTTAGAAAAGGCGTTACGTGTTGCTGATTTTTTAGAGTTTGCTGAAACAATGTGTCGAGATGCTTTAGAACGAAAAGAGTCATGTGGTGGTCATTTTCGTGAAGATAGTCAAACTCCTGAAGGGGAGGCTTTACGTGATGATGAATCGTATACAAATGTTTTTGCTTGGGAATTTAAGGGTATAGATAATATACCAGAGTTGCATATCGAAGAATTAGAGTTTGAAAATGTTCAACCCTCTGTTAGGAGTTATAAATAAAATGAAAACAATTTCTCTAAATTTAATGGTTTGGCGCCAAAATGGACCGGATGAAAAAGGTTTTTTTAAAACGTATTTAGCTGAAAATATAGATACAGATGCTTCTTTTTTAGAAATGTTAGATGTTGTTAATGAAGATTTAATTAAAAAAGGTAATGAACCTATTGCATTTGCCCATGATTGTAGAGAAGGTATTTGTGGAACATGTGGTGCTGTAGTTAATGGAGAAGCGCATGGTCCTCGTGATAAAGTGACGTTATGTCAACTTCATATGCGATCGTTTGCTGATGGTGATACCATTATTCTTGAACCTTTTAGAGCACGGGCACTTCCTATTATAAAAGATTTGGTTGTTGATCGCTCAGCTTTGGATCGGATTATTCAAGCAGGGGGATATATTTCTGTTCGTACTGGTAGTGCTCCTGATGCTAATTCTATTCCTATTGCTAAGAAAGATGCTGATCAAGCGTTTGATGCAGCACAATGTATTGGGTGTGCGGCTTGTGTTGCAGCGTGTCCAAATGCATCTGCTATGTTAATGATGTCTGCTAAGGTTAGTCATCTATCTTCGTTACCTCAGGGTAAACCTGAATCTAAAAAAAGAGTGTTATCTATGGTTAAACAAATGGTTAAAGAGGGTTTTGGTGGGTGTTCGAATGAATATCAATGTGAAGTTGCTTGTCCAAAAGGAATTTCTGTTAAATATATTGCGCAACTTAATAAAGATTACTTGTTCTCAGCTCTTGGTTCTGAGTAACTTGTTATATGTCTGATATAAAAGACTCTTTACATGTAGCTCGTAATTCTATTGATACACTTTTAGCAGATGAACATACTTTATCTGTTATTGATAATATTATTTCGTTATTTGTTGCTACTTTTCAACATAATCATAAAATTCTTGTTTGTGGAAATGGTGGGAGTTGTTGTGATGCGATGCATTTTGCAGAAGAGTTTACCGGTCGATTTAACAAAAATAGACCAGCGCTTCCTGTTTTAGCTTTAGCTGATCCAAGTCATATTACCTGTGTTGCTAATGATTTTGGTTTTGACGCTATTTTTCAACGTGGTGTTGAAGCATTTGGTAACGAAAATGATGTGTTTTTAGCGTTAACTACTAGCGGTAATTCTCAAAATATTGTGAATGCTTTTCAAGAAGCTCAAGCTAAAAAAATGAAAACGGTTATTTTTAACGGTAAAACAGGTGGGACTTTAAAGGGACTTGCTGATTATGAAGTGTTTATTACTGAAAAAACTTCAGATCGTATTCAGGAAATTCATATGTTAGTTCTTCATGCTATTATCGAACAGGTAGAATATCGTCTTTTTCCTGATCTAAAATAATATGATATGCTCATGTTTTGGTTTTTTTTAATAATTTCATTGAAATTTTTTGTCTCTAAAATACGATAACTAGATAAAGCCTTTATATAAAAAGGGTATAATAAACAAGAGACGATTATGGTAACAAACGATAATCTATATGAAAAAAACTATAATTTACTAGAACAGTTTATTCCACTGATTGGTGGCGGCGAATTTCGTTGGCATTGCAAACATTTATTTGATTCAATTTAGGGATATAAAATAATCGTTAGCTAGAACTAACATGACAACTAACTAATCAATTATTTGTTTTATATCTCAACCAGTAAAAGAGCAAGGCACTCAGTGTTTTTTGCTTTGTCATATTAAAAAATAATAAATATAAATTCAAAGGGGAAAATTAAATTAACTTATTTTGTAGTTAATAAGATGAAAGGAGATTATTATGATAGGTTTTAGATTTAATACAGTAAAGAATGGTTTAATACCGGAACTTACGGTTCCGTTATTAGCTGAAGACCAGAGTTCAGCTAGAGCTAAGAGTCCAGCTAGAGTTCAGAGTCCAGCTAGAGTTCAGAGTCCAGCTAAAGTCCAGAGAAAAACTGGATTTGATGTATACAAGGGTCCAACTGATGTATCTATAGCTTTTCGACATACAGATTTGAAAGGCATGGTTGCAGAAAGTGTCCAAGGCGTTGAATTTATTGCAGCGAATACAGACTTACAAGCTATCGGCGTATCATTAGCTGATAACAAAATTCGATTAGGTGTCAAACTAGCCAAAGGACTTGGTGGAATTGCAGTTACTCCTATTGGTAAATGTGTTTATTCTCTCGAACCGGATAAAATTGCTAATGCTAAATACAAGCTGCCAATTTCTCAAAAGGATGCTAAAACTATAGTCTTAAGTGTTATAGAACGCTTGTCTAAAAGTACAGGTGAAGATTCTATTTCAGATTATTTTTTTAATGTATTAGATCAAAATTACCATGAAGTACATGTTTTTTTGAATTTAATTTTTTTTAATTTAGATTATTTTGTTGGTATTCTTGAGGCTGTTAAAGAGAAAGAAGATGGTAAAACACCGGAACAAAAAAATAAAATTATTTTATCCTTTTTGAATGCCATTCAAAAAAAAGAATGTGAAATCCCAAATTTTAATATGTTATCTCGTGTTTCAAAACATATAAATAGCGAACGACCATTTTTACCCAAGTATGAATGGAAAAGAGTTTTTACAGACACTGAAGAAGTCGTAAACGAAAATTTTCCTGTGGGTGGAAATTTCGTGAGAGAAAATTATAGTGTAAAATATGCTGTTTATTGCTTAGGGGAAAATGGTAAACAGGTAAGGTTGGTGTTAGGTTTAAATGATGTCCCTGATACTTATAACGAGACGCTAAGTAGGACGTTTTTAAGCGATGATTTTGATACTTGTAATAGTTATAATACATAATAGTTTAGATAGGTGAATGTTTTATTTGATTTTTGTTTGGGTATAAACCTTCTAGAGGTTTCTAATGCTTTTATTTGATCAGTTTTTTAATGATAACGATGTGCAAGATGCTATCGATATTATTTTAAAACGGTTAGAGTTCTACCAACATAATATTGAGGGCGTTAAACCAGCTAATAAAGATTTTGAAACTGATTTTTCTAATTTAATTAAATTGATAGAGTCTGTTAGAGGATCTTTGTTTTATCCTTACTTATCATCAGGATTTGGCAAAGGGCCATATGTTGAGTGTGCTGATGGTAGTGTTAAATTAGATTTTATCAGTGGGATAGGGGTTCATTGGGCTCATTCTGATCCTGCTATTATTAAAGCTTCTTTAAAGGCAGCTGTTCATGATTCTGTTATGCAAGGAAATCTTCAACAACATCGTGGTTCTGTTGATCTTTATCAACGGTTGCGTGAGATGTCAGGATTAGATCATGTTTTTTTAACATCATCAGGTGTTATGGGTGTAGAAAATGCTTTGAAATTATGTTTTCAATATAAATCACCGGCTAAACGTATTTTGTCTTTTTCAAATTGTTTTTGTGGACGTACGTTAGCTGCGGCATCTATTACAGATAAACCTCAGTATCGTGAAGGGCTTCCTGTTGTATTACCGGTCGACTATATTCCCTTTTATGATCCAAAAAATCCTAAAGAGAGTATTCAGCAATCGGTTGATATATTGCACCGTTATATAAAACGATATCCTAATGATTATGCGTGTATGAAATTTGAATTAATTCAAGGCGAAGGTGGTTTTAATGTAGGATCTAAAGAATTTTTTAAAGCTTTAATTAGTTGTTTAAAAGAAGCTGACATTCCTGTTTATATTGATGAAACACAAACCTTTGGTCGCACAACAGAGTTATTTGCGTTTCAATTATTTGATTTACAAGATGATGTTGATGTCGTTAGTATTGGCAAAATGTCTCAGGTGTGTGCGACGTTATACCGTAAGCATTTAAAACCAAAACCTGGTCTTATTTCGCAAACTTTTACGAGTTCTACAACAGCCATTGAAGCTGCTAATATTATTTTAACTAAATTAGCGTCTAATGATTATTTTGGTAACGATGGAAAAATAGCTCAGTTACATACATATTTTATTAATAAATTACAAGATTTAGCTAAAAAATATCCTGCTGATATAAGTGATTTTCGTGGGGTTGGTTCTATGATTGCTTTTAAATTGTTTGAGGGTAATTATGAAGAATCCTTACTTTTTATTAAAACATGTTATAAAAATGGTTTAATTTTGTTCATAGCTGGGAATAAACCTACATATATACGGTTTTTATTACCAGTAGGTGCTACGAACTGTAATCATATTGATGAGGCGATCGCTATTATTGAGCAATCGTTAGGGATTATTAAGGAGGGAGCTAGTATATGATGGAAAATCTTATTGTTCGACCGATAGAAGAGAAGGATTTAGATGATGTTTATGAATTATCACTTGAAGCTAAACATGGTTTATCAACATTACCTAAAGATAAAGATTTATTAGAGGCAAAAATACAAAAATCTGTCAGTTCATTTCATTCTCATATTGGGAAACCAGGAAATGAATTGTATTTATTTGTTTTAGTTGATTTAACAAAACAGAAAGTTGTTGGTATTTCTGGTATTCTTGCTAATGTCGGACATTGTGATACGTTTTATGCTTATCAGCGAGGGGAATGTTATCATAAAGATAGTAAAAATTCTCGTTCTACTCATCAAGTTTTAAATTTATCTCGAGAACCGTTTCAAGCATCTGAATTATGTACATTATACTTACATCCTGATTATCGTAATTGTGGAGCGGGTCGATTTTTATCGTTAGTTCGTTTTTTATATATGGCTAGTCATGTTGATCGTTTTTGTTCGACTGTTATTGCTGAATTAAGAGGGATTTCTGATGAAGATGGTACTTGTCTTTTTTGGGATGTTGTTATGAAACCATTTTTTGAAATGCCTTTTTTTGAAGCGGATGACTTATCACAACAATCTCAAAATTTTATTGAAGAATATGTTCCTAAAACACCTATTTATGTTGATATGTTACCACATTCTGTTCAAGCTGTTATTGGACAGGTTCATCCTTTAACGGCGCCTGCTGAAACGTTGTTAATTTCAGAAGGTTTTTTAAAAACAGAGTATCTTGATATTTTTGATGCGGGTCCAAAATATGCTGCAAAATTAAATCAAGTTAAAGCGTATAATCGTATTAAGCCGTGTGAATCTAGTACAGTTAGTAGTGGTTTAGGTAGTAAAAATATGTATATTGTTACAGCAGGACATGGCGAACATTTTATGTATGGATGTATTAAGGCTCGTGAACAAGGTGCTCTTAATTCGTTATCTGTTAAAGAAACATTAAGTATGAAAACATTGTTTGATTTTGGTGATATTTTATCTTATATGAGATTACATCCTAAGGTACGTCGTTCAGGTCAAGTATCAGTTCCTGTTGTTAATAATATGGCTAGTTCTAATTCTCAATCGTTTAGTAAATTATTTTCAAAATGGCATGACCGTGTCGTTCGTGATGAACATTATACGTTTTATCGTTAATGACATCATTTGAATCGATTAATCCGGCTACTGAATCTATTATTCAATCGTTTCGCGTAACATCATGTGATGATATTGATTCTTTTGTTGCTCAATCACAGTTAAGTTTTAATGTTTGGAAAGATGTTTCTGTTGAGGATCGTATTTCTATTTTAAAGCGCTTTGCTAGTTGTTTAGAAAAAAAATCTAATATTTTTTCTAAAGTGATTTCTCAAGAAAATGGAAAGCCTTATTGGGAAGCAAACTTAGAGGTTAAGGCTTCTATTTCAAAGATCGATTTAGTGATTAACGCGTATGAACAACGTGTTCAATCGTATCGTATTGATACGACAGATTCTGTCTTATTAACCGCTTATAAACCTATTGGGACACTTGCTGTTTTAGGTCCTTTTAATTTTCCATTATTATTACCATTGGGGCATATTATTCCAGCCTTGTTAGTTGGTAATATTGTTTTGTTTAAGCCGAGTGAATTAACTAGTATGGTAGCTCAACTATGTACGGATTGTTTGTATGAAGCGGGTGTTCCACATCGTGTTTTTCAATTAGTGTTGGGGGGTGTTGAACAGGGACAGTACTTAGTGTCTCATCCTCATATTCAAGGAGTTTTATTTACAGGGGGATATCATACTGCTCAAGCTATTTCAAAAATGGTGTCTTCTACTCCTGAAAAAATGTTAGCCTTAGAATGTGGTGGGAATAATCCTCTCATCGTATCATCATTTAATGATGCTAATAGGGTTGCAGAGTGTTTGATAAAGTCAGCGTTTTTAACATCGGGTCAACGGTGTACATCCATGAGACGTTTGATTTTAATTCGATCATCTCAAACAGATTCTTTATTAGATGTTTTTTTAGAGCAGGTTGCTTCGTTAACAATCGGATCATGTGATGCTGATCCGGAACCTTTTATGGGACCTTTGATTTCAGCAAATGCTCGGGATAATTATTTGACTTCTATTGATGTGTTACGAGACGTTGGTGGTGTTTCTTTATTTGAGTCTCATCAATCTTTTGATGTAGGATATTTTGTAACACCTACTGTTTTTGATGTTTCTAATTGTTATCAGAGTATTCCTGATACTGAATGTTTTGGTCCTTTACTTCAAGTTATTTGGGTTGATTCATTAGAGGAAGCTGTGGCAGTAGCTAATCATACATCGTATGGTTTATCTGCTAGTTTAATTTCAACATCAGCTCAAGAATTTGATTATGTTTATCAGCATGTTCGTGCTGGTATTATTAATTGGAATAAACCTACGAATGGAGCATCATCACAATTACCGTTTGGAGGGATTGGGCGGAGTGGTAATTTTCGTCCCGCAGGTTATTTTTCGATTGATAGTTGTGTCTATCCTGTTTCTTCTATTCAAAATAAAGAGTTATTGTGAACCCTATTTATACATGTTTTGATACCGTTATTGGTCCTAGTTATCATTATGGAGGGTTAGCTTTAGGTAATACTCATTCTTTAAGTCATAAACATCAGGTTTCGTATCCTAAAAAAGCAGCCTTGCAAGGATTATCTAAGATGAAACTATTATTAGATCATGGTGTGATTCAATATATTTTGCCACCTTATAAACGTGATTATAAATCATTGATACAGGGGTATTATGATTATCAAGGTGATTTTGAAGATAATTTAAAACGTTTATATGATGATAATTTGAATTTATTTAGTGCGTTTTTTTCGGCCTCATCAGCTTGGTTAGCTAACGCTTGGACGATGACCCCTTCCATTGATTCAGTAGATTGTCGTTATCATGTTAGTCCAGCTAGTTTGCAAGCTTGTTTTCATCGTCAGTTAGATGTGGATCAAACTATTACTATTTTAACTAAGATGTTATGTTCTAAATCTTATGTTACATGTCATCATCCTGCTACTTTTTTTGATGAGGGCGCGGCTAATATGATTCGTTTATCAGCTGGGGGTAAAGGACTTTATCTTTTTGTATCGGGATCTTCTAATACCAAGCGATTTGAATCTCGTCATGATAGTCGTTCTTGGCAATTACTTGTTAATCAGCATCAATTGGATCTAGATTATGTTATTTATTTAACACAACATCCGGATGCTATTGATGCTGGTGTATTTCATAATGATGTTATTTCGTTTGGCTTAGATGATTTATTAGTTGTTCATGAAAATGCTTTTGTTGATCAGGCTAATTATTGTGATACTATTTTAGAAACGTATTCTTCTTGTTTTGGAACTGACTTAACACTGATTCAAATTCCTGATTCTATTTTTACTTTGAAAGATGCCGTTAATTCTTATTTTTTTAATTCTCAATTAGTTCGTAAACACAATGATTGTTATCTATTATTAGTTCCTTCTCGTTGTCAGGGATTGCCTGTTGTTGATTATTTTATATCAGAGGTATCTAATCAATGGGGAAAAGAATTAGATGTTGTGTATTGTGATGTGGAAGAAAGTATTAAAAATGGTGGGGGACCTGCTTGTTTGAGAAATAGTATTGATGTTTTTGATGATCCTAATATAATTTTTGATGATAGGTATCTGTTTACTTTAGAAAAATATGACGATTTTTTCAGGCTTGTTAATCAGTATTATCCAAATTCATTAGAGCTTAATGATTTTTTATCTGTAAGTTTTTTAAATGATCTTAATACTATCTGTTAGATTAAGAATGGTTTTTAGGATAACTTTTTTATATTTATAACCTATAAATAATTTATTAGTTTAGTATTTTTTTCTGTAAGTTTTATCTTATAGTGTTAGATTTAATTATAGTTTATTCTTTTATTAAAAGGGGTTTTTAGTGAGGTTTATTGGTAGGTCAGCAATGTTGAGTTCTAATTTAAAACAATCAATACCGGTAACTCACACAAGACCTGAAACTCCCTCATTCGAAGATTCTTGTCATAGCGGGACTACAATGGTAAGTTCTTTAAGCTCTGACGGTTCAGCTCATAATGGAACTGTTATTGATTTAGCTCTATTTGGTAATAGATCAACTACGCTAAAAGTTAAAGAAGCTCAACTTAAACAATCTCGTTTATCTCAATTTTGTTCTTGGTGTTGTGGAGGTTTTTCTAAACCTGATTTGGGGTCAATAAGCCCTGCAGATGTTTCTACATCATCTAGAGCTTCGGATGTCTCAAAGACATCAGCTATAGGTTCGGGTGACCCACAAGCATTGGGAGTCACTAATGATAGCTCTGGTTCTAAGAATGGTCAGCCTGTAAAGATAACTAATAACAAGGAAAAGGGAGACTTTTTGTCGTATTTTAGATCTAGGCTCACGTTTGGGTCATCATCTTCTACTATTTCAAGAATAGAATCTCCACAAGCTAATCTTCCTTTTTTAAGTCAAAGTAATATGTTACCTGCTACATTTACTTCAATAAAAACATTACCATATAGTCCTAACGAAACAGTTTCGATGGTTGGTGATTTAGAAGGAGAATATTGGTCTTATGTAATTGCGATGAGGGCTCTTGGTTATACAGTTTCTATAGAAATTGATTCAAAAAGTGGAATCCCTTATGCTAAGTTTTACAATACTAATGATAAGTCACAGCTTACAAGTCCTCCTTTTTATTCTAGTTTTCTTGATTTTAAGCCTGAATCTGATAGCAATACAAAAAGCTTTGTTTGTTTGGGAGATATTATGGATCGTGGTATATTTGGTGTTATTACGGCTCTTTCAATGAACCGTAATATGCACAATGAGCATATTAAGTTTAAATTTTACTTGGGTAATCATGATCTTTATAATTTGTTACTTAAATCTAATGAGAATATTCCATGCGTACCTTCTGAAATGGTTCATCCCTCTAATTTTTATGTTGATAAAGATACTGAAGGGGGGTTTGAATTCATCTCAGATCTTTTTCGTGAGATGAATGAGCAAGGTTGTTTAAAGTTAATAGAATGGGATAGCTCGGTAAAAAGATTGACTAGTCATGCCGTATTTACGTCTGGTTTTTTAGAAAAATTTATTGATTTTTTGAATAGCGAAGAATCTGGTTCTTTTAAAGAATTTATAAAAGGCAAATTTAGTAATGAGGGCTATTCTGGAGATAAAATATTAACATTATTATCTAAAATGCCAGATTTTGAAGATTGGAAGAATCCTAAAAATCAAGATGATTTTATGAAGAATCTTGAGATGGTAATTAATGGTTTGATTCATCCAAATTTTATTAACACTAAAGAGAATAGGGATATTGTAAAAACATTATTTTATGATTCAGAACCTGAATCATTTATTTGGCAAAAAGGAGTTGAAAAATATTATAATTCGCCAGATAGTGAAGAAAAATATTATGCACCATTTAATACAAAAAATTTTCCATTACCTCTCATGAGTCATGTTAATGGTCATTATCCAGCATTTACTAGGAAGTCTGGTCAAATTGAAGTAACCACTCCTCATGGAAAAACTCATCTTTACAAACTTGATTGTGCAACAAGTTCTTCAATGTATCCCGGGGGTTTTAATCCCAGTCCCTTATCAGTTTTAATTGATTCAGATGGAAAGTTTGAAGTATTGAAAATGACGTTTGGTTCTAACTTTAATATCAATTCATACTTAAAAAGACTGAAAGAAAAAATAAATGATATATCAGGATCACCTTCAAATAACGCTAAATTTGATTTTAAAACGCCAATGGCGCTTAAGTCTAAAATTATGTTGTCTTTATTAGTTAATAAATTGTTGAATTCTAAGCTTGTTCAAGACATAAAAGATTTAACTGAGATTGATAAGATAAAAAATCTTTCACGTTTTTATAATGATAAAGATGATACAGTTGAAGTGGATGGAAAGGATATCCCAATTAGAGTCATTCTAGAAGCCGACTTATATGTAGTAAAGGAAATGATGGATCAAGCTTGGAAATTTCCCACTTAATCATTTGATCGAAGTATCTATAAAATATTAATGCCTAAAATGAACAAATAATCGGCCAAAGTTTTTTGAGTCTTTATCAATTCGATGATATTGAGTTTTGATATGGGATTGATTTAAAAATCGTAAGACACGTTTTTTTAATTGTCCGGATCCTTTTCCAGGTATGATTTCTATGGTTTTAATTTTTTTTTCAACGGCTTCTTTAATGGCTTCGTTTAAGGTGTCTTCCAGTTTTTTAGATTGATTATAGATATCATGTAAATCATAGGTTTTTTTTTTCATAGTTAAGTAATTTATTTTTTAGCCATTTTTTTAATTACGTTATAAGCTAATGTACTTTGTGTGATTAAACTATTGAGTTTGATAGTTTCGTTATGGGTATGCATGCCTGATCCTTGAGCTCCCATGGTATCAATAACAGGAATACCTTGATTGGCAATAAAATTACCATCACAAACGCCAAAACTATTTTCAAAGTCAATAGTGAGGTTGAGTTCTTTAGCTGCATTTTCTAGATGTGTATATAATATTTCAGATTCTTTTGTTTTTGATTTGCTGGGTCTTAGTGATGTGATATCTACGGTTATTGTAACCCCTGTTTCTGATTCTATGGTTTTTGCATTATTCTGACACGCTTTGATAAAATTATCTAAATCGTTTTGCTTCATAAAGCGAGCATTTAAGCAGCATGTTGCCGTATCGGGAATAATGTTTTCTCGTGTTCCTCCTTGAATGGTTCCAAGGTTAATGGTTTGTGTATCGGATTCTTTTGTTAAGGGGAGTGTGTTTAATAAGGCTATTAAACCATTAATGGCATTGATTCCTTGTGTTGCATGGCGACCTGCATGGGCTGCTTTTCCTTGTGCGGTGAGGGTTATATTACTTGAAGCTGGGCGTTCTTTGATTATGTTCCCATTTTCTAGTGGTGGTTCAAATACTAGAGAAAAGGTATGTTTTTGGGCTTCTTGTTCTAAAATGTGTTTTGATTCTGGTGACCCAATTTCTTCATCCGTTGTAATGATCACGGTCCAACCAATATTAGCTGATAGCGAACTTTTTTCTAATAATGCTATGGTGTTCCAGATGATTACAATACCACCCTTGGCATCAATGACTCCTGGTCCGCTTGCTTCTTTTTTATCATGGGATAACTGAAAGGTTTGAAATGGACTTGTTTGATCAAAAACAGTATCAACATGAATAGATAATAAACAGGTTGTTTTGGCTGTTACATTTTTTGTTATTTTTAATGCAATAGGGAATTCATTTTTGGCAGGCTTTGGTGATGGAATAGATTCCATAGTTGGTTTGAACGTAGCAAACTTTTCTTTAATGAGTGTTAAACAAGATATAATACCAGTTTGGTTGTAGGATGATGAATTGATGGAGACTAGCTTGTCTAGAAATGTGATACTATCATCTAATGATAAATCAGGAGTCATCCTTTAAAGAATTGATTGATGTGGTAGCAAGTATATTCTAATTCTTCTTTGGTTAATTCTGTAAAAATAGGAATTGATAATACCTGATTAGCTGCTTTTTCTGCTTCTGGAAAATCTCCTTCTTGATAGCCTAAATAGGTAAAACATTCTTGTAAATGAAGTGGGATAGGGTAGTAGATATTGTTGCCGATAGTATGTTTTGTTAAATAGTCTTTTAATGCATCTCGTTTTGCTGTTTTTAAGGTGTATTGATTATAAATAGAGGGGCTATTAGAATTAATAATTGGTTTTTGAATGGTTTCAGCTAGATGTGTGTTGTAGTAGTTTGCATTGCTTTGTCTACCGTTATGTTGTTCGTCTAAATAGTTTAGTTTAATGGTTAAAATACCAGCTTGTATGGTATCTAATCTAAAGTTTCCCCCAATATATTTATGATGATACCGTTGGGTTTCACCATGCATACGTAAACATTTTATTTTTTCATACAGATCTTTGTCATTTGTTGTGACGATACCAGCATCACCACATGCTCCTAAATTTTTGGATGGGAAAAATGAAAAGCAGCCTATAGTTCCTAAATTGCCAGCTTTTTTAAGTGCTTTATCAGCAAATTGATAGTTAGCACCTAAGGCCTGCGCTGCATCTTCGATGATGGCTAAATTATGTTTTTTAGCAATGGCTTGAATGGCTTCCATATCTGCACATTGCCCAAATAAATGTACAGGCATAATTGCTTTTGTTTTTGATGTTATTTTTGATTCAATTTGCTTGCTATCAATATTAAATGTGTTTGGATCAATATCACAAAATACGGGTTTAGCTCCTAGTCTGGCAATACAACCTACTGTTGCAAAAAATGAAAATGGGCTGGTAATGACTTCATCGTTTTGGCCAATATCAAGGCCCATCATACTTATGATAAGGGCATCTGATCCTGATGAAACGCCTACTGCATAGTTTGTGTTTGTATACTGACAAATTTTTTCTTCTAATTCTGTCACTTCTGGGCCATTAATGAAACGTTTGTCATCAAACATGGTTAATAATTTATTGGTAATGTCATTTTTGATAGGATCATATTGTCTGTTGAGGTCTAATAAAGGAACATTTATTTGTGAAGCTGTTTTTTGATTCATATTATTTTTCTTTTTAATTAATTTATAATATTTTATGTTATATTTGCTTGCTTGACTATTGTTAAATTTAAGTTTTTGTTACAATATTTATTTATACTATTAACATATGTGAGGAGTTTTTATGAAAGTTATGGTAGTGGGAACGGGGTATGTTGGATTAGTTACAGGTACTTGTTTAGCAGATCTTGGAAACTTTGTTACATGTGTTGATTCTGATTTAGAAAAATTAAAAGTGTTAGAGGAGTGTAAAAGTCCTTTTTATGAACCAGGGCTTGAGGAGCGGTTAAAGCGTAATATCGATGCAGGACGCTTAACGTTTACATCGTCTATTCGAGATACTTTTCAGGAAACTGATATTTTTTTTAATGCAGTAGGCACTCCTCCTCAAGAATCAGGTGAATCGGATTTATCTTATGTGTATTCTGTTGTGAATGAGTTTTTTGATGTTTATAAAGAGTTAGGGTGTCAAGATTTTAAGATTCTGGTTACTAAGAGTACAGTGCCTGTTGGTACAGGTCAGGAGATTATATCTATTCGAGATTCTTATGGGATTTCGGATGATCAGGTAGCGATTGTGTCAAATCCAGAATTTTTGAGAGAAGGTACAGCTATTTATGATTTTTTTCATCCTGATCGTATTGTAATTGGAAGTTCTAATGAAAAAGCATTAGATGTTGCTCAGGAATTATATTCACCGCTGTATCGTAGTGAAACACCTATTGTTCGTACTAGTTTACAAACATCGGAATTATCTAAATATGCTTCTAATGCTTTTTTGGCAACTAAGATTTCTTTTATTAATGAGATGGCAAATTTATGTGAATTGATGGGTGCAGATGTAAGTGATATTTCAAAAATTATGGGGATGGATGGTCGGATTGGAAAATATTTTTTACATCCAGGTCCAGGCTATGGGGGGTCTTGTTTTCCAAAGGATACCAAAGCTTTGGTTCATTTATCTGAAAAACTTGGCTATGATTTGAAAGTTGTATCAGCTGTAGAAGTCGTAAATGAGAGTCAAAAAAAGCGTGTTATGTCGTATGTGCTTGATTATTTTGATCATGATATAGCAGGAAAAACATTTGCTTTATTGGGGCTTTCATTTAAGCCAAATACAGATGATGTTCGAGAAGCTTCTTCCTTAACTATTATTGAGTTGTTATTAAAATATGGTGCGAAAGTTAAAGCATTTGATCCAGAAGTTAAGTCCTTAACTCAGTTTGAAGATAATCAAAATTTTTCTATTGTTTCAGATAGTTATGAAGCTGCTGAATTATCGGATGCAATTATATTAGTTACTGAATGGAATACGTTTCGTGAGTTAGATCTTATTCGATTGAAAGCATCTATGAATCATCCTTCTTTATTTTTTGATTTAAGAAATGTTTATTCTCCAGAAAAACTTAGTGATGCAGGCTTTGAGACATATGTTATTGGTAGAAAATTACTGAGTTCTTCGCAAAAAATTACGCAAAATGGTTAAGGGGCTGATCCCAGTTAACAAATTGTTTTAATCCTGTTTCTAGTGGAAATTTAGGGCTGTAATTATATTTTTTTTCAAGTGTAATATCAGTAAATGTTTGTTCAACATCTCCTTGTTGGCTGTCTAGATAAGTAATGGTTCCTTTTGTATTAAGCTTTTTTCCTAGTAATAAAATTAAGTCATTGGTTGAAATAGTTTCAGATTTATCTAGGTTGATAATATTAAATGATAGTTTGGGGGCTTTTAGTATGTTAATAACTTCGTTAATTATGTCATCAATGTAAGTATAATCTTGTAAGCATGTTCCATGCTTATAAATTGGGATCGTAATAATTATTAAAATTATCTAAACCAATAATACTATATTTTTTTGATAATAATGTGTCTGCTAAGTTTAAACCAATCAATCCTGCTGCGCCTGTAATTAAAATATCCATCAATCAGAGTGTATAGTTTTTTGATGGTTCTTTAAATAGTTGAGTATTAAATAATTGTTTTTTTTCGTTATGATGTATATCATCAAGGTGAGGTTTTTATGTTACTGGACTATTTTTTTTGGTGTGTGTGTTCATTTCTTGTGACACTTTTACTTTCTTATATTTTATTAAAATATGTTACTATTTCACAATTTTTAGATTCGCCAGATAATGAAAGAAAGTTACATGGTGTCACGGTTCCACGTTATGGAGGCATTGCTTTTTCTTTTAGTATTTTATTAGGCATAATAGGTCTTTTTAAATTTGATAGTCAGTATTTTTGGGTTTATATCAGTTTTATATTGGTTATTACTCTTGGAATATTAGATGATTTATTTCGACTTTCCTGGCGGATAAAAATGCTTGTTCAACTTATTACGGGAAGTATTGTTTTTTCTGCTATTAAAGATATTATTCCTGAAATTCAATTTTTTTCCTTTAGTTTTACATTACCTTTAATCCCAATGTTTGTTTTATTTTTATTATGGTTTGTAGGTATGATGAATTCTGTAAATTTGGTAGATGGTATGGATGGTCTTGCTGGGGGTATGGTTTTTATAACATTTATGGGACTTGCCTATTTAGGGTGGTTTTTTTCTAATAGTATTTTTTTGTGTTTTTGTTTGGTTGTTATTTGTTCACTGTATGCTTTTTTAATTTTTAATGCTAAACCAGCTAAATTTTTTATGGGAGACACGGGAAGTTTATTTTTGGGGTTATTATTAGCGATTTCCCCTATTTTATTTTATTTTACAAATGGGGCGTATATCTCTTTGGATATAACACCTTTTTTGATGTTTTTTTCATATTTTATTTTTGATACGTTACGTGTTTTTTATTATCGTGCTAAGAAAAAGAAAAATCCTTTGGTTCCTGATCGCCAACATTTTCATCATCTTATTTTAGATAAATTAGGTTCTTATAATGCAACATTATTTTATATCTATTTGTTAATGGGGTTATTTATTTTGGTTGGTATTTTAATGTTGAAATTACAATTAACGATAGGGTTTGGGGTGGCATATTTGCTTATTATGATTTTATTTATTATCAGTACGAGATTTATAAAAAGTATTTTGGATATTTTTGGAATGATCCGAAAATGGTTGCGTAGTATATTGATTCAAGTTAATTCTAAACAATTTTCATTTTCACATTTAACTTTTAAAATAAATTTTTTTATTTATATTTTAAGTCATTTTTTGTTGTTTTATATGATGTTTCATAATAGTAAATTGATCATCGCATTAACAGTGGGTACTTTGGTGGCGTTTTTAATGCAATATTTTTTTCAGCGTTCTAATTTGGGAACTATTTTGTACCTAGGAGTTCATTTTTTATTATTATTCTTTTTAAGTAAAGAGTTAGTAGATATTGGTTTTAATTTGGTTTTTGTTTTATTGATTTTTAAATACTTAATTTTACTAAGTTTAGTATTAATGATGATTCGTTATATGGTTAGTTATTCAACTTTTTATTTGATGAGGTTTTGGAAAAATAGTGATATGTTGATCATTATTTGTTTATTTATTAGCTTTTTATATGTGCTTATATTTAGTAATCAAATTGGTCTTATTTCGAGTATTTGGCTTGAATTATTGTTAGTATTTTTATTTTTTCGGTCTAGTTTTTTAACTTTAAAATTAAAGTATTAAGTTGTTTTTATTCTTTTACTCGAAAATAAGTTGCGTCTGGATGATGTAATACTAGTGCCGAGACGGATCCATCTGGATTCATCATAAAGTCATCACATAGTTCAACATTAATATGTTTATCAGGATGTAAGATATTCCATAAGAGTTTTTGGTAGCCTAAATCAGGACAAGCTGGATAACCAAAGGAGTAACGGCGTCCTTGAAATTTTAATTTAAATAGATCATCAATGCTGTTGTTAGGATCATCTGGAAAGCCCCATTTTGATCGTATATGTTGATGGATATGTTCAGAAAATGCTTCAGCTAGTTCTAATCCAATTGCATTTGCAATATGAGATGCTAAAAATTCTTCTTTTTCTTTTAATTCTTTTGCATAATCTAAAATATCTTGACCGGATGTTACAACAAAAAAGCATAAGGTATCTACTTTTTCTGGATGAATAAAATCTGTTAAACAAAATTGATAGCCGGCGGGTTGTCTTGGAAATGTAAATTGTTGTAACTCTTTAGTTTCACTTTCATTTAAAATAATCATGGTATTGTTGTCACGACGTACTTTAAAAAATTGGTAAACACCTTTTGGCTGACATCGATTCTGGTTAATAATATTTGTTTTAACGTCTTGTATTTGTCGATCCAGTTTTAATGCTTTTGGATCGTTTGTTTCAAATAGTGTTTTCATGTTTCCTTTTAATCCTAAATGGTGTCCGTATAACATTTGGCGATTAATATAGGGCCATAAGGTATCTACTGTTTCTTCTATGATTTGAGGTTTATAGGTTGGTGCTGTAATTGATTGAATATCATAATTAAATGATATATTTTTTTGTTTGATTGGTTTTTTTGAGCAACATGGACATGGTTTTTTTTCTTTGTTTTCATTAGAACTTGGTTGAAATGTTTTTCGATAATTGGCTATAAAAGAGTCTTTTTTTTCGGAATCAATGAGCTGGTTAATAAGATCGAGTCCATTCATTGCATCTTTAGCATACACGACAATACCATCATATTCGGGTTGAATTTTATTGGTTGTAAAGGTTTGTGTTAATGCGGCACCTCCTACTAGTACGGGTATTGAAATACCGGCAGCTTTAAAATCTTTTACAGTACCAACCATTTGTTGAGCTGATTTTACAAGTAGTCCAGACATNCCGATNATATCAGGNTGATGTTCNANAGNTGCTTCTATCATNGTTTCTGGAGGNCATTTGATNCCTAAATCAATTANNTTATAACCATTATTAGATAAAATNATATTNACTAAATTTTTGCCAATATCATGAACATCGCCTTTTACTGTAGCTAATAAAATGGTGCCTTTATGACTNGATTCTGTTTTTTCCATTTTNGGTTCNAGNTAAGCTACGGCGGCTTTCATGACTTCNGCTGATTGTAATACCTCAGCAACNATNAGTTCATTGTTATTAAATAATTTTCCTACAATATCCATTCCTGCCATTAGGGGGATATTAATAACTTCTAGTGGGGTATATTTTTTTAGAGCTTCGTCTAATGTTTGAATAAGATCTTCTTTTGTACCTTCTACGATATTGTGCTCTAAGCGTTTTTCAACACTTAAATTTGATAAATCTACTTTTTCTTTTTGTACCCCTTGTTTGTCTCGGAAATAAGCTGTGAAATTAGCGACGGGGTCATTGTTGTTGTCGGTTCGATACCATAATAGATCGTCACATAACTGTTTTTCTTGGTCTGTAATTTGAGAAAATCGTACTAATTTTTCTGAATTTACAATGGCTGTATCTAACCCTGCTTTAACACAATGATGTAAAAATACAGAGTTTAGTACTTCTCTACCTGCATTAGGTAAACCAAATGATACGTTGGAAATACCTAAGGTTGTTCTTGTTTTTGGATATTTTTCTTTTATTAATCGAACCCCTTCAATGGTTTCTTTACCGGATCCAAAATAATTTTTATCACCAGTTCCACAAGGAAATACTAGNGGNTCNAACATAATATCTTCTTCTGCAATCNCATATTTTTTGGTTAATAAGTCATATGAATTGCTTGCGACGTTTAACTTTTCTTGCGCGCTAACAGCCATCTCTCCTTCAATACAACCNACAACAATACTGGCGCCATATCGNTTTACAATNGGAAGTAATTCTTGAAATGATTTTTCGCCTTCTTCTAAGTTAACAGAATTTAAAATACATTTTCCTTGAGTTCGTTTAAAGGCTTCTTCTACAACCTCAGGTACTTGAGAATCAATCATGATAGGGGCTTTTGTTATTTTAGTTACATTATCTAAAAATTTGATCATATCTTGTTTTTCATCTCTATCAGGATTTGATAGACAGATATCAATAATATGAGCGCCCGCTTTAACTTGTTTACGAGCAATTTCGGCTGCTTCTTCAAACTTTTCTTCTTCAATCATGGTTTTAAATTTTCGAGATCCAATGACATTGGTTCGTTCACCTACGATATAAGGGCCATCTCCATCTTCCATAATGAGTGTTTCGATACCAGAAATTCTTGAACTTTTTATGGTTGCTGGTTGTCTCGTTTTTTTTGTGGATGATCTTTTTGATAATTCTTTTATATGTGCAGGTCGTGTTCCACAACAGCCTCCTATTACATTAATCCAAGATTCATCCATAAATGATTCTAGAATCCTAGCCAGTGATTCTGGTGTTTCAATATAATTTCCTTCATCATCTGGTATTCCTGCATTGGGAATAACGGATACAGGAAATTTTGATATTTGTGATAATGTTCTAATATGGTCTCTCATAAATTCAGGACCTGTAGCACAATTAAGACCAATATATAATGGATTCATGTGTTCTACGGATGTATAAAATGCTTCGACACTTTGACCTGCTAACATGGTTCCCATGGTTTCAATGGTTCCTGAAATAGCAAGAGGTGTGTCTTGTTTTAATTCATCACGTGCTTTTGTGATACCTATGTAGGCAGCTTTTAAATTTAATGTATCAAGGGCGGTTTCTAGAAACAGATAGTCGATACCGGCTTCTATGAGTGCTTTTGCTTGTTCGTAAAACGAAAATGATAAATTATCAAAACTGATTCCACCTGTTACAGATAGGGCTTTTGTTGTAGGCCCAATAGCCCCAGCAATAAAGCGTGGTTTTTCGTTAGCATATTTTTTGCAAGCCGCTTTTGCTAATTCCACAGCTTTTGTATTAATTTCTTTAACTTTATCTTCTAATCCATATTCTCCTAGTACAAAATTAGTGCCACCAAACGTATTGGTTTCAATAATATCAGCGCCTGCTTTTAGATAGCTTTCATGAATAGCTTGGATAATGTTTGGTTTTGTTAGTACTAAATATTCGTTACAGCCATCATAGGCTTCTCCGCCAAAGTCTTCAGCTGTTAGATTATAGTCTTGGATAGCTGTGCCCATAGCACCATCGATGATGACTATTTTTTTGGTTAATAATTGTTTTAATTGATTTTTCATAACTATAATTATGCCCAAATTATATAGGATTTAAGCATAATTATATAGATTATAAGTAATATGGTTGACATATTTTTATCAGTTGTGTAGGCTTGATTTACTTGTACTAAGGTAGGGAAATTGGGTGTAAACCCCAGCTGGCCCGCAACCGTGTAGCTGTTTAGCAGTGTAGTCGGAATGCCTACGTAAGTATAAAATTTAAATAATGCCTTTCACTTCGTGGAACAAGCTTTGGAGGTTGAATTACTATGAAAATAGTACATTTAGTTAGTGCAAAAAAAAATCTGTTTTATTTNTTTTTCCTTTTTTATCTCACTCAAACGTTTATTTTTGCAGATACTATTAATGATAAGGTAACATTTTCTGTTCAAGAGTTAGAAAACTTGGGAGCATCAACGGTACAAGAGTCGTTGATGGTGATAAAACAGTTACAAAAAGATCAAAAAACGTCTAATGCACAACTTGTTTATGAGGGTGATTTAGTAACGGCTAAAGAGCAGGGAAGTATTGAGGATGTGTTATCCTCATTATCTTTAGATGATATTGATCGTATTGAAGTAGATAAAGAAGGTAATCAGATTCGCTATCATTTATCTAAATCATTAACCAAAGAAGGAATGACCGCCTTATTTAGTTTTACGTTGATTGATGAGGCGAATTTGTCTTCTAAGTTAGATCCTGTTGTATCGATTGCTACTAAAGCACCTATTAGACGTAGTCAATTAGGGGATGTAATTCGGGTTATTGAAGGAGATGAATTAGAAACAGTTGGGGTTGTTGATTTAGAAGGGGCATTGAGAATGTTAGGAAATGTGTCTATAGATGATGCCGGTGGTCTAGTAGGAATCAGAATGCGTGGTTTTTCCGTGGGGAATACAAAGGTATTGTATAATGGGGTTGATTTAAAAGATTCCATTGGGCCTAATGGAGCGCCAAATTTCAAATTTATACCTATTGATGATGTTGCACGTATTGAAGTTGTTTCAGGAGCTTCAGCTATTGCTAATGGATCGGGTGCATCGGCTGGGGTCATTAATATTATTACTAAAAAAGAGAATCATGACGGGTATATTGCATCAAAATTTAGCAATAATCAGTATTACACGTCATTAAAGATGAATTTTGATGTGAAAGGGAATCAGATTTATGTGCTAGGAACGCATGGGTATAATAATACTCAGTCTGTGGGACAAACAACGTCTGAAAAAGATTTGTATTCCAATAATTCGATTACTCTAGGATTTGATTCGGTTCAACGTTTAGGGCATTTGGATGGATTTTTAAGTATTATTAATGGTCGACAGGAAGTTGATGATAGTGCAATACAAGATGATACAGATTATGTTAGTGATGCTAGTCGACAGTTGGCAGTGTTACGTTATGTGTTTAAGTTAAGCGACAATATTGATTCAGGAATACGAGTGAATGCATCTTATTTGAGTCGTGGTAACCATGATCCAGATGGAGATCCATCTACGGATACGAATATTACTTATAAGGGAAACCATTATGGTTTAGATTTTTATAATCATATTGGATTAGGTCAAGACAGACGTTTGCTTCTTGGTTGGGAATTTCATGAAGAATCTGGTGAAAGTTCAGGTTATTGGGGTATGCCTGTTGATTTTTCCAGGAAAACACAATTTACAACATCTTTTTATTCGCAATTATTATGGAAACATACTTGGTTGTCTACACAATTAGGTTCTCGAGTAAATTATTACAAGGCCAATACTAAAGGACAGGTAGCACCTACGTATCATGTGTCATTATTTAGGTCTATTCCAGGCATTGATGTAAAGGTAAAAGGCACGTATAAAACAGGTTTTAAATTACCAACAATTTATCAGCAGTTTTTACCTGTAAATGGTAATGAAAAGTTAAAGGCAGAAGAATCTCTTACAAAAGAAATTTCATTTTCTAAGCAAATAAATAATGTAGAATTTAGTACCACTTTTTTTCAATCAGATATTAAGAATAAAATTGCTTGGGACGATAAAGGAACACCTTGGCCAAATTCTTCAGATGATCGTTATGAAAATTTTAAAGATAGTCAATACTCTGGATCTGAATATGTCATTCAATTACGTCAATGGGGCGTATTTGATTTTTTTCGTTTAGATTATACGACGTTAAATGCGATTGATAATAATCTGCCAGCAAAAAAAGTTCCAGATTATAAACTTTCATTTTCATCAGGTATCAGTCATGACAAATGGACCTATGGTTTCTTTTTGATTGGAGAAGGGGAGCGAGAGGATTTTAGTTCAACAATGGCAGCTTATTCTTATGTCGATGTTTCTATTCATTATGATTACAATAATACGACATCATTATTTACAAAGTTGCATAATGTATTTGATGAATCATATGAAACGGCAGTAGGGTATAATGAGGCTGGAAGAACGTTTTTTTTTGGTCTTAAAAAACACTTTTAATTCTGGTTAAACAGGTTGAAATTGGTTAGTATACAAGACATGTTAAATAAGAATATTATTTATTTTGGGCTGATTATGATTGTTGTGAGTTTGTTGCGTTTTGTACCCCATCCTCCTAACATGACCCCTGTAATTGCAGTAAGTATTTTAGCCGTAACGTGGTTTAAGCGGCCTGTATTTCAATTTGGATTTCCATTGCTGATTATGCTGTTAACAGATATGGTTATTGGTTTTCATTCGTTAATGCCAGTCGTATATCTGGCTATTATGTGTGCTGGATTAACAGGTTTTATTTTGAAAAAGCGATCGTCTTTTTCAACGATTCTTGGTTCAGGATTAGTGTCATCTATTATCTTTTTTGTGATGACTAATTTTGGAGTTTGGGTATTGTCATCGATGTACCCAAAGACGGTATTAGGATTAATGAGTTGCTATGTTGCTGCTATTCCTTTTTTTCATAATACGGTTATTGCTACAGTGGGGGTATTGTTTGGGGTGTTTGGGTTGAATTACGCTGTTAAACGATGGTTTCAACCCAAACTATTATTTAATCAATCGTAGTTTTTAATATCGATAATGATCAGGTTTATAAGGACCTTCTACTTTAATTCCTAAATAATCTGATTGTTCTTTTGTTAATTTTGTTAGTGTAACCCCTAATTTATCTAAATGAAGACGTGCTACTTCTTCATCTAGTTCTTTCGCTAAACGATGAACTCCTAACTCATATGATTGGGTTGCTAATTCAATTTGAGCCAAAACTTGATTGGTAAACGATGTGCTCATTACAAATGATGAATGGCCGGTTGCACACCCAAGATTTACTAAGCGTCCTTCGGCTAATAAAATAATTCGATGGCCATCATCAAATGTATAGACATCAACTTGAGGTTTAATTGTATCTCGTTTTAACTTATTTAGTGATTCTACTTGAATTTCATTATCAAAGTGACCAATATTACAGACAATTGCTTGATCTTTCATTTTAGTCATGTGCTCGTAACAAATAACATCTTTATTACCTGTTGTTGTTACAAAAATATCGCCTTCAGTTACAACTTCTTCTAGTGATCGGACTTCAAAGCCTTCGATGGCAGCTTGTAAGGCGCAAATTGGATCAATTTCTGTGATAATTACACGAGCTCCAAAGCCTCTCATGGAAAAAGCAGATCCTTTACCAACATCACCATAACCACAAACAACGACTACTTTTCCTGCAACCATTACGTCTGTTGCACGTTTAATTCCGTCAGCTAGAGATTCTCTACAGCCATATAAATTATCAAATTTAGATTTTGTTACAGAATCATTAACATTAATTGCAGGAAATAATAATTTGCCTTCTTCATGAAGTTGGCATAGTCGATGAACGCCTGTTGTTGTTTCTTCTGAAACGCCTTTAACACTTTTAATCATGCTTTCCCATTTTTCTTGGTTTTTTTCGAGATCAGCTTTTAAGAGTTTATGAGCGATACCAAGTTCTCCTTCTGTAGCTAATTGAAATTGATTACCTTGTTCAATCATGTTTTTAGCAATGTGTACAAGCATTGTAGCATCGCCACCATCATCTAAAATTAAATCGGGACCTGTATTATTGGGAAATGATAAGGCATCAATGGTGCATTCCCAGTATTCTTCTAAGGTTTCACCTTTCCAGGCAAATACAGGGATGCCTGTTTTTGCAATGGCAGCAGCGGCATGATCTTGTGTTGAAAATATATTACAAGATGCCCATTGTACATCTGCTCCAAGAGCTGTGAGTGTTTCAATTAAAATGGCTGTTTGAATGGTCATATGCAGGGAACCTGTTATTTTAACGTTGTTAAGAGGTTTTTTAGAGCCAAACTGGTCTCTTAATGCCATGAGTCCAGGCATTTCTTTTTCGGAAATTGTAATTTCTTTTCGGCCGAACTCTGCTAGATTGATATCCTTTATCTTGTAATTTTGAGATGAAACTGTGGTAGACATAATCTTCTCCATTTTTTTTTTTTTTAAATAATATCATAAGGTTTTTACTAAGAGTATGTTAGTCAATAAATTATAGTTTCTTAATTTATAACTTGGTGAAAATAGAGAGTTTTGGTTGTAATAATAAATGAATCAAAATATTATGTTGGAAAATTATTAGGAGTACTTATGAAGGGAATAATTTTAGCTGGTGGTTCAGGAACTCGTTTGTATCCAGTAACAACAGTTGTTAGTAAACAGCTGTTGCCAATCTATGATAAGCCAATGATTTATTATCCACTTTCTATTTTAATGTCTGCTGGTATTACAGAAATATTAATAATTTCAACGCCCCAAGACTTACCTCGATTTGAAGAGCTATTTGGTGACGGATCGCAGTTTGGTTTGCGCTTTGATTACGTTGTTCAACCTAGTCCGGATGGTTTAGCTCAGGCCTTTATTTTGGGGGAAGAGTTTATTGGAGATGATGATGTTTGTTTAGTATTGGGAGATAATATTCATTATGGTCATGGTATTCAAAAATTATTAAAGCAGTCTGTTGAGATTGTCGAATCAGAAAAAAAGAGTGTGGTTTTTGGTTATACAGTGACGGATCCAGAACGTTATGGTGTTGCTGATGTTGATAGTCATGGTAATGTGCTTTCTGTAGAAGAAAAGCCAAAAAAACCCAATTCAAATATTGCTATTATTGGACTATATTTTTATCCCAATGATGTTGTGAAAAAAGCTAAGCAAGTTAAACCTAGTGATCGTGGGGAATTAGAAATTACATCATTACATCAAGCTTATTTGGATGAAAAGCGCTTAAAGTTACAACCGATGGGAAGAGGGTATGCTTGGTTGGATACAGGAACTCATGAATCATTAATTGATGCTAGTAATTTTATTCAAACCATTGAAAAACGTCAGGGACTTAAAGTAGCTTGTATTGAAGAGATTGCGTATGAAGAAGGGTATATTTCAAAGGATCAATTATTGCAGTTAGCAGAGCCTTTGAAGAAAAATGAGTATGGCCAATATTTAATACGACGAGCAAATTTGGGTTAAACGATGCAGTTTTCTAGAACATCTATAGACGATGTCATTATTTGTCAGCCAAAGATTTTTGCAGATAGTCGAGGTTACTTTCTTGAAACTTTTAAGCAAGAACATTTTGAAAGTTTTTTAGGTTTTTCTGTTGGGTTTTGTCAGGATAATGAGTCTCAGTCAAATAAAGGAGTTTTGCGAGGCTTACATTATCAATGTGGGCCATATGCTCAAAGTAAGCTTGTTCGTGTGATTAAGGGTAGCGCTTTGGATGTTGTTGTCGATATTAGACGTGGCTCACCTACGTTTGGTAAGCATATTGCTATTGAATTATCTGCAGAAAATAAAACCCAGTTATTTGTACCACGTGGATTCGCTCATGGTTTTCTTGTATTAGAAGATGAAACTATCTTTTCATATAAGGTTGATAGCTATTACTCTCCGCAACATGATCGAGGTATTTTATTTTCTGATCCTGTATTAAGTATAGATTGGGGGTTGCCAGAAAGCGAATTGATTTTATCTGATAAAGATAACAAAAATCCTTTGTTAAAAGATGCGATTGATTTGTTTGATTATTCAATTAATTATTACTTTCAATAGTGTAGTTGATATTTCTTTTTAAATACTATTTTTTTAATGTGATTTGAATATTTATTTACTATGAGAATAAACTTTTTTTATGTTTTTAGTAGGATGTTAAACTAGTTAAGACTATGATAGTATTTTAAATGGTATGATTTTAAATGAAAAATCAATTTTGCTAACAGGTTGTGCAGGTTTTATTGGGTCTAATTTTATTCCATATTTTTTAAATAAATATCCTCATTATCAGCTCATTCATTTAGATGCACTAACATATGCAGGTAATTTATCTAATCTTTCTGAAGTTGAATCAGAGTCTCGCTACACATTTATTCAAGGAAATATTTGTGATAGGCCTCTTGTTGAAAAGCTCTTTCAAGAGCATGCTATATCGGGGGTTATTCATTTTGCTGCAGAATCGCATGTCGATAATTCAATAAAAAACCCAGGTGTGTTCATTGAAACAAATGTCATGGGAACGTTTACGTTAATTGATGTGGCTTATAAATCATGGATGGAAAAACCATTTAATTATAAACAAGAGTTTGATGGTGCTAGATTTCATCATATTTCTACGGATGAGGTATATGGTACATTGGGTGAAACAGGTCTTTTTACAGAAAAAACACCCTATGCCCCTAACTCTCCATACAGTGCTTCTAAAGCTTCCAGTGATATGATCGTGCGATCCTATCAAGAAACGTATGGGCTTAATACGGTGATGACCAATTGTTCTAATAATTATGGGCCGAAGCAACATCAAGAAAAGTTAATACCAACCATTATTCGCAAAGCGTTAGCACATGAGCCTATCCCCATTTATGGGGATGGGAAAAATGTAAGAGATTGGTTATATGTCTTAGATCATTGTAAGGGAATTGATTTGGTTTATCATCAGGGAAAAGCAGGGGAAGTGTATAATATTGGTGGTAGAAATGAGCGAACGAATTTACAGATTGTTGATAGCATTTGTTCGATTTTAGATGAAAAAGTATCACATGAAAAATCGTACAAAGAGTATATTACATTTGTAGAAGATAGGGCAGGTCATGATAGACGTTATGCTATAGATGCAACGAAGATTGAAACAGAGTTAGGTTGGCAGGCTGATGAGAATTTTGATTCAGGGATTATTAAGACTGTGGATTGGTATTTAAAAAAATTTACATCTATTGAGGATCAGGTCGTATGTTGAAATTTGCTCTTGTTGGGTGCGGTCGAATTGCAAAACGTCATAGTGAATTGTTGGGGCAAAATCAAATTAAGGATGCTTGTTTAGTAGCAGTTTGTGATATAGATAAAGAAAAGTCTGATGCTATTGCAAGTCAATTTAACATTTCTTCTTATACGGATATGCATCGTATGATGCAATTAAAAGAATAGATTTCATTTTTATCAAGATAATAACAGTTGTGAAAGAGTTTACAATACAGTAAGGCATTTAAAATAATTTTTATAACAATTAAATGTTAACAATATTAGATCTTATTGGTAGAAGAAAAGAACTATTTTCTGAGGATATATTAAATTATGAAAATGAACTTAAAAAAACGATTTCAAAATTGTCATTTTTTGTAATAGGAGGAGTTGGCTCTATTGGTCAAGCAGTTACAAAAGAAATTTTTAAACGAAATCCTAAAATACTTCATGTTGTAGATATTTCGGAAAATAATATGGTTGAGTTAGTCCGCGATATTAGAAGTAGTTATGGGTACATTGATGGAGAATTCAAAACATTTTCTTTAGATATTGGATCATTAGAATATGAGGCTTTTATTAATAGCTTCGGGAAATATGATTATGTACTCAATTTGTCTGCATTAAAACATGTTAGAAGTGAAAAAGATCCTTTTACGTTAATGCGATTAATTGACACTAATATTTTTAATACAAAAAAAACTATTCAACAATCAACTAAAAATAGACCATAGTTTTGCGATGAAAATTTGGATGCTAATAAATTTAGAACTATTTATTCAAAAATAAAATCAATTATTTCTTGAGCTTTAAAAAATTTTTTTTTCTTAAATTTTTTGAAATTGTGATTTTCTATACTTTTTACAATTTCTACAATATTATCTAAATTGTAAATAGACTTCGCATAATTATTACTATCCATAAAGTTTGCAATATCTGATTGATGTTTATCTATTCTATCAAGATTAGGCACTATTATTATTTTTTTACCTAGTTCTAAAAGCTCATAAATTGATCCAGCACCAGCATGTGTAATAATAATATCACTTTGTAAAAAATAACTTTGTATATCGTTTGTAAAATCAAAATACTCAAAATTTTTTGGTTTATAGTCGCCATCTGATATCTGCATAATTACTTCATAATCTAAATAAAATAATTTTTCATCTACTATCTTTATCAAGCTATCAAACTTTGTTGTACCGACTGTCACAAAAATTTTCATAAAAGTCCGCCATATATAGCATTAGGATAATATTTTTGAAGAGATTTGTTTTGAATGTAAAACCTATCAGCTACTTTATACATAACTCTTCCTGTTAAAGACTGGGTTTCAAACCTTGAGTATGTTTCAAGAAAAATAGTTTTTTTTCTAAACAACTTAAAAAACATAGAAGCGATAATTGCAATTCCTGGGCCAGTTGATATAACTGCTTTAACCTCATACTTTTTATGTAAAAAATACAGAATTTTAATGTAGCTCAAAAAAGAAACAGGTAATTTTATAAAAGTTTTGAAGTTACTATATTTATCTCTTAATGGGGGGAATGTATAATTTTCATCCAAAGAATTTATAACACTAGAGTTCTCGCAAACTCCAATAAATTTAAGTTTGTTTTTTTTCAATTCCATTTTCTTTAATAAGCTTTTCATTTGTGCTTTATGGCCACCTTCTCCATAAATAAATAAAATTACGACATTCATATTCTTACCATTTCATCACCTTTATATGTTGTTAATACAAACAATAAACCTAATGTTATATAAGGATTATTCATTCCTGAAACAGATAATGATTGTACCATAATTAGTCCGATAACAATTAAGATTAAATTGAATTTATAATTAGACTCTTTTAAAGCTATATATAAAAATAATAATAAAAAAAATAATCCAAAAATACCATGATCATAAATTAATCGCATTACGAATGAATGTAGTATTACAGAGTAACACGAACCATCCCCGGATTTACTAAATAAACCTTGCCAATGAGAAAGTGATTTGCACGATTCTGGGCTTAATGGGGTAAGAGGGCTGCTTCCAGTAAACCACGTTAAAACATTCCATTGACTCGTATCATTTAAGAAAGCTAATAAAAAATAAAATCTATCAACACCTTCGAGACCTCTGTCATCTAACCTTATTGATAATATAAATCCTATTACACTAATAGAAATGAGAACAATAAAAATTTTAAAAATAAATCGTTTATTTGTTTTACTAAAATTTAATATAATAATCATTAATAATAATCCTAATAAAGCACTTCTAGAACCAGACATTGCAATAATTAAAAACAGTATAATTCCATGTAATTTATTTAAATACGGGGTGTTGTATCTATATACTGCTATATATATAAGTAAAATTAAAAAAAGTTCAAAATTATTTTCTGCAAATAAAAGGGGTCTAAAATTAAGTCCCATTAGAATACTAATAGAATATTTTAAGAAGAAAAAAAATAGTAATACTTGAAATAATTTTTTAGTAAATTTATATTCAAAGAATTTTTTTTTAACACTAAATCCAAGAAAAATTAAATAAACAAAAAATTTATATGCAATGAAATAATCTATAGGATGTACACTTTTAAGTATAACAGCACTAATAAATGTATAGGTTAAATATGAAATAATAAGACTATTTAAAAATAAAAACTTATTTTTTATTTTTTTAATCAAAAAAAATCCTGACATTAAAAATATTACTTCTAACAATAAAGTAAATTCTATGGTCTCTCCTTTTTTATAAGCAATAAAACTTATAATTGAAGCTATTGTTAAAGAAAGTAGTATTAAATGATTTTTAAATCTAGATATATTTATAACCATCACTATTTACTTTTATTTTAGTTTTTATCGTTTTAAGTATGTCATTTTGTTTATTATAAAGTACAGCAAGCTCTTCGTGGATAAGTTCTTGAATATATTCGACACCATTTAAATCAAAAATGATTGTTTTACATTGAAAATTTAATCCCTCATACAAAGCAGTTGAAAAAACCCCCATTTGATATTCTGATTCTGCAAATTCTTTATATAAATCACAATTTTCTAAAAATTGAATATTGTTATATTGAGATAGTGTTTCAAATCTACGATACGACTTATAAAGTGTATATTCTTCTGGATGTAGTTTGTAAACTATTGAGTAGCTTTTTAAGCTTTCTATAATATTACTTACATAATTCATTATTTCATTGCCTAAAGCAGTTTGAGAAATGATTATTATTTTATTTTTCTTTTTTTGTATTGTTTTATAATTATTTTTGACCTTATTAAAATAATCAAATCCATATTCGATAATATTTTTTTTATCAAATATATTATTTATGGGATTGTGCCAGAAATTTCCCCAACTATAGAACGTGTTTGTCATATAATCCAAAGTTTCTTTTTTAGGGTAACTATAACCTAAATGATATTTGCTAATAATTCCATGTTGAAACTCTATTGTGTCTATCTTTAAGTCTTTAGCAGCTTTTAACATATCCCCTAAATAAATATAAGCAACCACTGCAAAAACTTTTTTTGGCTTTATTTTTGAAAATATATAATGATAGATTTGATAGGATAATTTAAATCTTCCTGTATTTTTTCTAGCTAGTTCTAAAAGTTTAAATTTAATTTGTGCTAAATTGTTTATTTCATCTTCTATAGACTTAAGTTTTTTTAGCTTTTTGTCATTTTTTATTCTATAAAGCTTTCCATAAAGTATAGATATTGACAAAATAAAATCTAAATAAACTGTATTTGAATCTTTTTTCCTAAGATGTTGATTATGAAAAGGTTTTTCATAACATAAATAAGATTTACCACTTTTTTTTAAATCATCAATGAAATATTTTGTATATATATCTATATATTCTCCATCAATTTTTTTTGATCTATTATGAGTAAATATAATATTATCTACATTACGGAAATTTAATAAAGGATTATATATAATGGCATTTTTTAATAGAGAAAAAATATTTTTAAAAATCATTTTGATATTTTTTTGAGATTTATTTGGAGGGTCTAAAATATTTAATTTATACGCTAATTCATAATATATAATCATTCTTGAATATTGCCATACTTTAACCCCATCCAGCTCAAAATTTAACAGATCATACTTATCCTCGAGATACCATATAAACTCACATAGTTCTTTTATAGTTGTTGGTTTTTTCATTTATTCCTTTCTCTTATAAACCACGGCATATCAACATGTTTTTTTTGATACCAAAATACCAGCCCCGCACTTACAGAAAAAGCTAATATAGTTGCATAAGCTGCACCAATAGTTCCGTATTGTTTAATTAAAATATAATTAAATACTAGATTTAATATAGCAGCCGTAACTGTGCTAAACGCTAAAAATGAAGTACGGCTAATATGTACCAAATATGGAAAAAATATTTTATAGACACCTTGTATTGCATACCCTATCGATATCCATACTATAAATTTACTTGCCCCAAAAAACTTAGCCCCTACAAAATAGGGTAATATAAATTTACTAACAAAAGAGATGGCTATAGCTAATATAAATATACTTACGATATAAACATATGTATATTTAACTATTTTTTGTTTTTTATCGTATGTTGGTTCTTCTATGTTTTTATAAAACCAGGGAGACCATGCTTTTATAAAAGCGTCTGTAAAAAGCATCACAATCATACCGAACATATACCCTACACTATATATACCTACAGCTTCAAGAGAAACCATGGTCTCGATAAAAAGCCTATCGCTCATTGCGATAACAACACCGCCTAAAACGTGGGGTATAAGAGGTAATGATATATGTAAAATAGATTTTATTTTTTTAATATCAAATTTCATAGATATATAGCCTCTTTTTTTCATATAAACTATACCTATAATAAAAAACACTACACTTCCTATTAGTGTCCCTATCACTTGAGAGAACCAACTCATAAAAAAAACTAATAGAAAAAGGATAGTAAATCCCATCTTTATCGCTATGTTTGATACCTCAAATATACCAAACATATATGCTCTTTGTTCGTTTCGTAAAATAGTTGTATTTAACTCATTTATCATCATCGCAAAACTTATAAATGGTATCGCTAAAAGCCAATTTGTGGGTATAGAAAAAAAATCATCATAAAACACACTTATAATATAGGTAACACTCAAATAAAATATAAATGTAAAACCAAGGATGTAAAATATATTTCCTATAAAACTTGATAACTCTTCTTTAGGTACTTTAAAAAAGTTTTTAGATATATTAGCATGTATATTCATTCCAATAAAAGCATTATAAAGTGTTATAAATATTAGATATATAGACAATACTCCATATTCTTTAGGAGTTAGGTAGGTAGTCATTATAGGTAAAAGTAAGAATGGAACAGATTTACTTAATATACTACTACTCAGATATATTATAGAATTTTTAATTAGCATCAAACTATGGCAATTGCTTTAAAAATTCTTGCATTATGATAAAATTATTATCAATTTGAGTTCTTGAATTTTTTATTCTTACATAACCAATGTTTTTTTCATAGTCTACATTATCTAACAACTCTTTGGTAAGGTAACTATTTGGAATATATCTATCATAAAAATCAAATAGTCTATTGAATATTTTTGATATAAAACTATCTTGAAAAGATGAAAACCCATCAAGCACAATACCACCAATAACATTTTTTACTGCTTTCGCTCTACCATCTTCACTCAGTAAAATAGAAAATCTTGATATAGAATTCATAAATATATGAGCGTGAACCCTATAGCCAATATGTAAATCTACTGTACTGTAATAATTTATAAGATTTTCGGCGCTGCCTGAGATATCAATATAATTTATGTTTTTTGATTCTAACCACAAAGCAAACTGATTATGTTTCTTATTGTGTTTTGAATTTGAACCATGTACTGATAAAATTTTTTCTCTATCTAAAGAGTGGTGAAACACTACTTCAAACTCTTTATTTTTAAACTGTTCTTTTATTTTAAGAATATTTTCTTTCATTAATTTTTCCATAGATGGAGATTCTATAAAAGAAACGCCTAATGAAAAAGCAACTTTATTAATTATGGTTTTTTCTAAAGGTTTATTTATGTAATCTAAGTCATAATAAGCAGGGCAGCCAGTCATGGTAAAATTATTAAATCCTGCAAATCTTAAAGAGTTAAGCGTATGATAATCTCGTACACTAGACATATAGCCTGAACTGTTTATTTTTTCAAGTAATTCTATATCGTTAAGATCAAGCGAATACTTATAAGTGTCACGCCACTCTCCATTATAAGACTTCCAGCCAATCCCCATAAAAATAATTGGAACTTTTATATCATTTAAGTTATTTGTCATCTTGTAAATTCTGTCTCTCATTCCTTTTATGAGTGCTGGTCCACCAACTAAAAGTAATGCTTTTGATTTATTTATAGTTTGAAGTTTTTTATCATCAAAAGCCTCCCAGCCATTGTAATCTATAATTTTTCTATCAGAGCGTAATTTTTTAAAAAGTTGTTTCGCACGAAATTTAATAAGAAAATCTCCTGCATTATTTTTACTCCCTGTTAATATTACATACTGATTTTTCATGTAAACATATTCCATTTCAACACATCATCATCTTTTATATCCACTAAAACCTCTTATTTAAACTTATTGCAAACTTATATAATTTAAATATTTTTATAAGCTCTTCATTTTCAATATTAAATATAAAGTTAGAATTTAAATATTTTTCAATAATTGAATACAAATACAACTGATCAAAATCAAAAAAACCACCATATTTAATATTTTCAAAATCTATAAATTTAATAGTCTTATCTTTTTGAACTAAGATATTATTATAATGCAAGTCTCCATGTAATAACCCACATTTTAATTTTGATTGATCTAAAGTAGATAATAAGATTTTTAAATAAATTTTTAAAAGCACCGCAAATATCTTATTTCTAATTTTTATAAAAGCATTAATTTTCGCTTCTTTATTTTGAATGGGTCCACTTTGAAGTAGTGCATATAAATGATTGTAAGCATTTGAAAAGCTTACTTCAAGATTTCCTCTTAACTTTTTATGACTTTCAGAATACAACTCATCAAGAAGTGTTTCAATATTTTTCAAAAAATGATCATCCACTTGCCCTGTTTTTAAATATTCTCTTAATGTTTGACCATTTATTAATTCAATAATCAAAAAAAACTCAGAACTATTTATAAGTTTAGGAAAAAGTTTGGATTGATTGTGTTTATAAAAATTAATTTCATTATCAAACTTTTTTTGTATTTCTATTGGTGTTTTGGGACTAAAACCTTTTAAAATATATATTTCTTTATTTTTTATTATCTTTAAAATATATGTATATTTCCAATTACTGTATTGCAGTACATCAACAATCTTATAAGAGTTGTCATTTAAATATTTTTCTAATTTTTTTGGTAAATTTATCAATTTTATATTAACCCTTTGGAATTCAAAAAAGAAACTAAATCTCCTGGGCTAGTTTTATAAGGTATCTTAACTATTTTATTATTAGTTAAAGAAAAGTTTTTTAAATAGATTTCTTTTGTTTTTTTTCTTATATTATCAAAAGAAGGAAAAGCAAAGTCACTTGGTGCGTTTGCTCGCAAGAGTAATAACAATTCATTTAATGTTTTTAGTTCTCTCATGCTAGCATCTGAAACTCTTTCAGCCAATTCATCAATAGCTATATCTTTTACATCCATCTCATTAGTATTGGTTCTTATAAAATATAAAACATTTTTTATTTTTGAAATTTCTGCAATACGATTACCCATTATAGACTTAGGCTTGGATTTACACATTGGATTTCTTTTTAAGAGCTTTCTAGACAAAGTCCATTGCAGGTTTTCTAAAAGTGAAAACTCTTTTAATGCATTATTTAGTAGTGATTGACCAAATTCTATATCAGTAGCATATATTGATATTGGCTTTGGATTGAAATATGTATTTCCATCTATATCTACAATCCCAAAATCTTCTGAGATATACTTAGTAGTTTCATTCTCAAGTATCTTAAATAATGTACTTGTTTTACCACATCCTCCTGTGCCAGTAATAATTGTAGCTTTATTATCTTTTTCAAATATGCCAGCATGTATAAATGCTTTATTTTTGTTTAAAAGTTCAATGTATAAAATATACCAAAATAAATAATATGATAAAATCATATCTCTTGTCATAATATTTTTATTTTTAAATAAACCTTTTAATTCCTTTTTAAAAGTGGTTTTAGATGTATTAATAGTAACTTCAGTCATATCTGTATGGAAGATATTTTTGACTAAATAATTACACTCTGTTAAGTAATCTACATAATACTCTGTTTTATTAAAGTTCATATTTCCTTTGGCAGAGTAAATAGAAGGTTCGTAATTTTCTATCTCGCTATTTTGCAAGTTTAAAACTATATCTACATCATTAATACTTTGTTTATTTATAGCATTTAAGTTATCTGCAACTAAATTCGAAATTTCATTATTAGAGATAATTTTAATACATACACCCGCTATATTTAAATAGTACTCTAAACTATTATTTACCATTATTTTTATTCCCTGTTAATATTACATATTGATTTTTCATGTAAACATATTCCATTTCAACACATCATCATCTTTTATATCCACTAAAGCCTTTTTACCTATCACATCATCTATAAATTTTGGACTTATACCATGAGCTGGCCTTTTAAAAGTTAGATCTCCTTTTTCTATAGTTTTACCTTTTGGAATATTCTTTAGGGCTACAAGACTTCTTCTTGCATGTGCTCTAGCAGGGGCTTCATCTTCTAGCGCTTCTATCTTAAACCCTCCTAGTATCTCAAAAGTTCGCTCAAGATTACTTCTAAATAGTTTTAAATCTTCTTTATCCATAGCATGATAGTGGTCATTCCCTGGAAGAGTTTTATCGTGAGTGAAGTGTTTTTCTATGATTACACTTCCTAGCATCACAGCCATTTCACACACTTTCATATCGTTTGGTAATGTGTGGTCGCTATAACCAATAATTTTATCTGGAAAGCTGGCTTTCAGATCCATAATCATACCTAGATTTGCATTTTTATCTGGCGTTGGATAGTTTAGTACACAATGAAGTAATGATAGAGAATTCCCTTTAGCTTCTATCCAACTAACAGCTTCTGCAATCTCCGCTAAACTACTAGCACCAGTTGAAAGGATAATAGGCTTTTTAAAATCACATAAGTACTCTATAAATGGTTTATTAGTCAAATCACTTGAAGAGATTTTAAACACATCCATCATTTCATTTAAAAATGCAGCAGACTCGACATCAAAAGGTGTAGACATAAACTCTATACCTATCTCATCACAATAATCTTTAAGTTCTTGCATCTCACTTTTCCAAAACTTATCGTGCTTTGTAAAAAGCTCATACTGAGATTTTGTAGGTTCTTTTGTTGTATCCCAATACGCAGGCGAATCTTTTGATGCAATTGTATCGGCCTTATAAGTTTGAAACTTAATCGCATCGGCGCTACCTTCTAGTGCTTCATCACATAGTCTTTTTGCTAGCGCCATATTTCCTTCATGGTTTACACCAGCTTCTGCGATAACATAGGGTTTATACAGTTTTTTTTCATCAGTGTTTATAGTATTAAAAAGTTCTTTTAGTTTCATTAATTTATGCCTCTATTAAATTTTGTATTAATTTTCTCACTGTTTTTCTACCACTTTTTAAGTCAATTTTTTTCATTAACTTATTCATATACTTTCTACTTTCATAAGATTCAACTAGTTTTATAAAGTTTTGATACAACTCTTCATTACTTAAATTTTTACCAAGACCAAGGTTTAAAAAACCAAATTCACTATTTGCAAAAAAATGAGTGAGTTCTCTCTCATTTTGAGCCATAACAATCGCAGGTGTTGAAACACTGGCTATCTCATAAGTTGTTCTTCCTGCCGATGTGAAAATAAGATCTGCATCAAGCATATATATTGATATGTTGGGTACATTTTTTAAAACTGTTATATTTTTAAACTCGTTCAAACTATCGTAGTCTGTATATCCAAAACCAGTTATTACTGTAATAGAAATATCGTTGGAATGACAATAACTATAGATTGAGTTTATTACTTTCTTTGTATAGTTATTTGGATCAACTCCACCAAAAGTAATAAGGATGTTTTTCACCTTCTTACTCACTTTTTTTTGGGCTGAATATATAAACTCATCTCTAAGTATAAAATAGTCAGGACCAAAGTAGTGATGTGGTAAAACTTGTTTTTCAGGGTAGATCGCATTTATAACTAAGTCAGCATGTGTAACTCCAGTTCCAAGATCTTCAAAGTTAATCACTTTTAGATTTAGTCTTTTAAGTTTCTTAATATAGTCACTGGATGTGTCAAGTCTATCATTTATAATGATATCTGGACTTAATTTTTTTATATCATTTACAATATCATCACTTTTTTGAATATAAACAGGATAGTTTTTTGATAATATTTTATTAAATGCCAATTGGCTATTTTTATCAACTAAAAAGGTGATTTTATGATTTAAAATATCATTTGCAATTAAAAGTGTATTATACACATGACCTAAACCAACAGTATTATTTCCTGTTACAATAAAAAGAATATGTTTTCTTTTTAGGTAGTATTCACAAATATTCCAATCTTCATATGTATCTATATCTATCTCTTCTCCCTTTGAGAGGACATATAGTTCTACATTTTTACCTATCCTATTATTAGGAGTTATAATATCTTTTTTTGTGATAAAAAAACCACCTGTTTCAGTAAAAGTAGGTGTAAGATACTGTCTATTTACTCTTTTTTTATAGTTTGGTAAAAATTTATCTCCTTCTTTTCTCCATGATAAATGAGTGTTATCTTTTGAAGAAATTATTGTTTCTATATTTGAGTTTGCTATTGCTTTTGTAATGGCAGTATTTAAAGAAGATGATTTTAAAAGTGGAGAGGTGGGTTGCAGGGTAATTATATACTCATATTCAATACCTTCAATGTTTTTTGCATACTTGTAACAATCATAAATAACTGGATCCAATGTAGTTATATCATTTGCAATAGAAGGATCTCTTTTATGTGTTTTAGAACCTAATTGACTTGCAATATTTAATATTTCATTATCTTCGCTTGATACATATACATCTGTAGAATACTTTAAGTTTAAAGCGGTATTAATAGCATAATAGATTAACGGTTTGCCATTTAAAAGTCTTAGGTTTTTTCTTGGTATTTCTTTTGATCCGCCTCTTGCTGGAATAATAATTAATAATTTCACTGGTTTCCTAAATTTTGTTGTCTAGATATTTGATTTTAATTTTTAATAATTAATTAATCAAGAAGTTATCAATATTATATTCCTTTGTTACTATTTTTTTCAATAAAAAAAGAGCTTGTAGACTTGTGTTTTTTTGGACATGAAATTGCATTTTTACGTTATTTTTCCGGTAGGCGCTCATGAAAATGGTTTGATTGAGAAGATCCTGAAGGGGTTCCCAATAATTTAATTTTTGAATAAAGATGATCTTATAAAAACAAATATTACCGATAAAAACCCACCTAAAATTCCACTAATAATAATATTTAATTTAATTTTTGGTTTAAATTTTTTTAAGGGTATTTGTGGAGGATCTACAATAGTAATAATATTTTTTTCAGCACTTAATTCTAGACTTTCATTATACTCTATAATGTTATTTAAATAGTGTTCCAAAATTGTTTTACTTTGGATTTTATCTTGAGAAATGTAATTTAGTTTAAATAAATTATTTTTATTAACTGAAAACGAAAATTTTTTATCTAATTTTAATTGTTTTTTAATTATAAAGTCGTTGATATGAGCAGGGGTAATAGGGGGTTTTTCAGATGCTTTATATTCTTTAATAGCATCATCAAAATCTTGATGATATTTTTCTGCGATATTAACTTTAATTGAGTAACTATCTAAGACATTTTTAATTAGGCTTTCAATATTACCAGGAGTGCTAACTCCTAGCATTGCAGCATAGCCCATCAATGAACTGGAAGGTTTATCACTTTCGGTAATAAAAAACGATGCTGTAGACTTGTATTGTTTTGGAAGCATAAATGAAATAATCCCCACTGTAATAGCAAAAAGTAGCGCTGTAGCAATAATAGTTTTTTTATTTTCCCAAAGTGTTTTAAATAATTCTACTAAATCAATTTCGTCATCATCATTAAAAGAAGCGTCATTATTTTTTAAGTTAGATGTTTCTGTGCTCATGCTTACTGTTAAGTATAAATGGTTGATGGATGTTAGTAAATAATTGCTTAGTGACTTAATTAATTATTTGGTTACTAATTTAAGATCAAATACTATTTATGATATAGTTATAATCAATGAGCATTAAAACTATTTTTGTAACGGGGGGAGCTGGTTATATTGGGTCTCATACATGTATCGAGTTATTACAGGCAAATTATAATGTTATTGTTTATGATAATTTAGCTAATTCAAAGCTTGAATCGTTACGTCGGGTAGAGCAAATTACGGGTAAATCAATCACCTTTATTAAAGGCGATATACGAGATAAAGATGCCTTAAAAAATGCCATGACAGGCTGTGATGCCGTCATTCACTTTGCTGGGCTAAAGGCTGTGGGGGAGTCGGTTGAAAAACCGTTGCTGTATTATGATAATAATGTTTTGGGTAGCTTATGTTTATTTCATGTTATGCAAGAGCTCTTAATAAAAAATATAGTGTTTAGTTCGTCTGCTACTATGTATGGGGACCCAGAGTTTTTGCCGTTAACAGAAGTGCATCGTTGTGAGGCTACGAATCCTTATGGTGAAACAAAATTAGCTATTGAGATGATGCTAAGAGCCCTTTATAACTCTGATAAAGACTGGCAAATTGCTTTGTTACGCTATTTTAATCCGGTAGGTGCTCATGAAAGTGGTTTGATTGGAGAAGATCCTTCAGGGATTCCTAATAATTTAATGCCATTTATTACTCAGGTGGCTGTGGGAAAACGAAAACAATTAGCGGTTTTTGGAAATGATTACCAGACTCCTGATGGAACTGGTGTTCGAGATTATATTCATGTTGTTGATTTGGCAAAAGGTCATTTAAAAGCTTTGGAAGCACTAGGACGATTTGAATGTGATGCTATTAATTTAGGGACGGGTAAAGGATATAGTGTCTTGGAACTTGTGGGGGCATTTGAGCAAGCTTCGGGGCAATCAATACCATATATAATTCAAGATAGACGTCCGGGTGATATTTCGGAATGTTATGCAGATCCACGTAAAGCTAAAGATCTTTTGGGGTGGGAGGCTGAGCTTAGTTTAAATAAAATGTGTGTGGATAGTTGGCGGTGGCAAAAGCATAATCCGGATGGGTATTAAGAAAAAATAGTTTTAATTTTATTTTAATTTTGATTTTGATTTACTATTTCTTTATTAATAGTTTTATAAAAAAAGTTTAGATGTATTTACTTTAAATTTATTGATGATATTGTTTTTTCTTTTTTTGAGTTAGTTATAGTGTTCAGTTTAAGTTTTTTGATTTTAAGGAATAACATAACGATGTTAAGCCAAGTATTAAGTACCAATATTTTTAAGATATTATCAAAAAAAGAAAAGAAAATATTTTTTTGGTTATTATTTTTAATGATATTTTTTGGACTTGTTGAAGCATTTACTTATTCGTTAGTTATACCTTATTTGAATGTTGTTATAGATCCTAATAGAATATCTTCAGTACAACAATTGCAACCAATCATTGCTTATTTTAATTTACAGGACCCTTTAAGTTTGGTTGCTTTAATTTCGGTTATATTTTTAAGTCTTTATACCTTTAAAATAATAACTCAATTAATATTACAGTATTGGATTAATAAATTTCCTTATGATGTTGCACGACATAATATGAAATTGTTGTATTGGCATTATTTAGGGTTGTCCTATGAATTATTTTTAAAGAAAAATCATAAACATATGATGAAGGTTTTAACTCAAAGTATTCCTCGCTTATCTTTTTTGTTAATTGCTCAGCTATCGTTTTATTCTTCCTTAATTACATCTTGCTGTTTAATTGCTATATTACTTTTTAAACAATTTTTATTTTCTCTTATTATGCTAAGTGTTATTGGAGGAGTTGGTGTTTTTTTATATTATTTTTTTAAATCAAGACAAAAACAAGCTGGAAATGATTATGAAAATGGAACTGCTGATTTTTATAAAACAGGCTTAGAATCGTTTCAATTAATTAAAGAGATTAAATTATTTAATAAGATTACTTATTTTCAAAATGTAATGGGAGCTGTTAGCGATAAGGTAACGGGTTCCTTAAAAGTATCATCATTTTTATCGGCGGTTCCAGGAATTGTAATGGAATATGTTGTGATTTTGTTTTTAGTTGGGGTTGTTTATGTTTTGATGTTATTTGTTAATCAACCTCAAGTATATGGTACCTTATTTATTTTTTATGCAATTGTTGGACGACGTTTATTGAGTTGTTTGGGCATTATGATTGCTAACAAAAGTTCTATTGAAAATTTAAAACCGTCTTTAAATGCAATTTATAAAGAATTAGTTAATCAGGATACTGATAAAGCATACAATAATGACTTATTAATACAGCCTATTAAGTCATTTGATGTTATTTCATTTGATAATATTTCTTTTAGTTATAATAAGAAAAATGACGTGTTAAAATCTATTTCTTTGGATATTAAATGCAATAACAGTATTGCTTTTGTTGGACCATCAGGCTCTGGAAAAAGTACGTTATTAGATTTGTTTCTTTCTTTTTTATCACCTGATTCGGGGCAGTTTTTGGTGGACGGTAATCCAATAAAATCTTTGGAAGGGTTATGGCCAAAGATAGGGTATGTTCCTCAGATGATGACGGTTTTAGATGATACGTTGGCTCGTAATATTGCTTTTGGTGTGGATATTATCGATGAAGAAAAATTGAATCGAGTTATAAAAATGGCTCATTTAGATGATGTTTTAGCAAATTTAAAGTTAGGTGTTAATACGGTTTTAGGTGATCGAGGGATACAATTATCGGGAGGTCAACAACAACGTGTTGCAATTGCTAGAGCTCTTTATTTGGAGCCCGATATATTGGTTTTGGATGAAGCTACGTCATCATTAGATTCTGTGACGGAAAAACATATTGCCAATAGTATTGCTAGGATGAAAGGTCAATTAACGATTATTGTTATTGCACATCGTTTGAGTACAGTAAAAGATTTTGATTGTATTTATGTTTTAGATAAAGGAAAACTTGTTGGACAGGGTAATCATGACTCGTTAGAGATCTCTAATAGTATCTATAAATCATTAGTTGCTTTAGATAAACAATAGTCTAGATTCATGTTTTTTTTGAAAATATGCATTAATTACCCTAGATGGGTGGTAGCGTTTTATAATACTTATTAATTGAACCATCTTAATCTAAGACAAGTATGTTCTTTTTTATTTTAATTAATTAAATTTAAACATATAATTATTGTGTGTCATGAATTTTTTAAAGAAACCAAACTTTGCCTACATTTTTACAAATAATTTAGATCATCCAGGTTTAAAGCTTAAATATTATGGGAAATTAACGGCATTTAGAAAAAAATATACAGTTAAGTTGGTATGTTTTAACTGGACTTCTTTTGACTGGAAACTTAAAAAGTTAGGTCTTTATTTATATTTTGAGTGTCGTTCACTTATTGCTATTATTACATCAAAAACAATTTATTTGCGTTATAATCCAAAATTATTTATTACTAATTATTTGCTGCCATATTTTACAAGTAAAACCATTTATCTTGAAATAAATACTATTTTTGAGTTACAACTTAAGTTGCTAAATCGATTAGGGGAACAATACGCGAATACATTTTTTATGAAGCCTTTTAAAGGGTTAAAACATATCATTTATGTTGGTGTAACTAAGCAAATCCAGCAGGATATAATTGATCGTTACGGCACGGATCAGAGGTGTACGCGTTGTATTCAGAATGGCTATTGTTCCCCTGAAGTTAATAAAGCAAATATTGATCAAGAATGTTTAGCTCGAGTCAAAGCATTTCAGGAAAAGTTTCAAAAGATTAGTGGATCATCATAGTTATGCAACGATTTATTTATATTTTGCCAACTAATTTTGACCATAACGGTATTTCTAAGAAAGTTGATGGACAAATTGCTTTTTTAAGGAGGCAGTTTAAAGTTACTTTAATTGCAAATAATTTTAAAACCCAGTCATTTTTTATACAAAAATTATGGGCTTATATTATTTTTGAATTATCTGCAATTTTTTATAGTTTTTCTGCTGATATTATTTATATTCGTTATAATACAAAGAGTGTATGTATTAATTTTTGGTTAATTTTTTTGTCTCATTTCAAGCCTGTTTATGTGGAACATAATAATATTATAGAAACAGAATTACTTGTTCGTAGGCGTTTTTTTGAGCAACGTTTTTATCTTATGACATTATACTTTATGCGATGGGGGCAGTTTACCCATGTTGCCGTTAATAATGAGTTGAAATCTTATTTAGAAGTAAAAAAACTTAAGCAAGTTGTTTATGCTCAAAATGGGTATGATTTTTATGATGTAAATACAAGAACATTACCTCCTTTATTAGTTGATCAGGTACGTGATTTTAGAGAGAAATTTTCCTATTTAGCTATTTTTTGTGGTAATGGATATACTTGGCACGGTGTTGATGACATTATTAAATTATTATCTTCAAAAACTGATATTGGGTTATTGATTGTTGGGCCTTATACACTTCAAGATTCTGATCAATATTTGCAATTTGCTAATTTGGATACGAATAGTATTAGTTATTTGATTGAACAATGCGATTTTTCAATTAGTTCGTTTCGGTTGGATATGATTAATATTTCCGAGGGAAGTTTATTGAAAAGTAGACAGTATTTGTGTCATGGTTGTCCTGTTTTGGTTAATTATTATGATTGTGCTAGTGACTTTGATGCATTAAAGCCCTTTATTATTGATTACCGTGATCATCAAGATGATTGGTATGATAAAATTACATCTTTAGGAGATTCTAAAAATGAGCTAAGACGTCTTGCGTGTAAGTATTTGAATTGGGATAATTATTTTAATCAATTTTTATAGGAAATAGATTGTTTACAATTTTAGTGGCTTATTTAAGCTTTAATTGATTTTGATACCAGTTTACAGTTACATCTAAGCCTGTATTCAGTGTAACTTTATTATTATAATCAATATTTTTTTAGCAAGGGTAATATCGGCAATACTATCTTTAACATCGCCAGCTCATTTGTCTTTGTAATGATAGGTACTATTTTTTTTGTTAACGTATTGATGCTAATGGGGTTCCACTTCCAATATTAAATGAAAGACCATATGCTGATTTATTGGCAAAACAACTATTTAAATTAGCTTGAATAATGTTTTCTATATAAATAAAATCTCGTGTTTGATTTTCATTTTCATAAATAACGGGTGTTTTATCATTTAAGGTGAATGATTGATCGGGATAGTTAGCTAAAAACGAGAGATTTTCTTTTGAGCTGTTGCAAAAATTATCTAAGATAACAACCTGATGGCCTTTTTTTAATAAGGTTTCAAATAAGTGAGACCCAATAAAACCAGCACCACCTGTTACTAAAAATCGGTTCATCGTTTGTTATGAATGGAATATAAAAAACAGATGATTATTTCATTCCATATAAATTTTTTATTTATTTAATTTTTCATATTTGTTTTAAAGCGCATGAAAAAAGTGGGGGAATATTGTTGGATTGTAATAAAAAATTTTTGAATTGAAAAATAGTGCCTGAATTCTGCCGTTTTATATTTTTTGATAGA
>NZWE01000024.1 GCA_002697535.1 Actinomycetota bacterium
ACCCCTTTTGATGATACGGTTAATCAACTCAATCATTTAAAATTAGGTTTGCCCATACAAGAATCATTAGGAATCTCAGATCGTATCTCTATCTTAAATAAACTTATTCATATTTTAGAAAAACATATTGATACCTTTGCCACTTTGATTACAAGTGAAATGGGAAAACCAATTGCTGAAAGTTATGCTGAAATGAAACGTGCTCTTATAACACTCAAAAGTACTATCGTTGATATTCAAGCACTTCGTGGTGAAGCAATTGATTCTACAATTTATGGTATTCCAAGTAATAAAATTGGCATTGTTCAGTATTTTCCACTCGGTATTATCTTATGTATTACTCCGTTTAATTTTCCGATTAATTTAGCACTGCATAAACTTGCTCCTGGTTTTGCAGCTGGTAATTGCTTGCTCTTTAAACCCTCGCCTAAAACTTATTTATCGGCTAAAAAACTAGTAGAGTGTTGTTATGAAGCAGGTATCCCAAAAGAATGTCTTCAGTTAATCATGCCGTCTATTGATGATTTACAAAAATTAGTTAGTCTTTCCAATATTAACTGCATCAGTTTAACAGGCAGCCCTGACGCAGCTAAATCTATCACCCAACATATGGGCTTAAAAAAATTCTTATGTGAACTGGGCGGGAATGATCCTTTCATTGTTATGCCTGATGCAGATCTTTCTTTAGCTGCTAAAACAGCGGTATCTCAACGATTTGGAACAGCGGGTCAACGCTGTAATGCACCAAAACGCTTTTATATTCATGAGAGTATCTATGATGATTTTAAAGCACTCGTAATCTCTGAAACTCAATCCCTTACCGTCGGAGATCCTTCTTTGAATACCACTGATATTGGTCCTATGATTTCTATCGAAGTAGCTCAATTACTTGCAAATTCTGTTCAGAAGGCTATCAAACAGGGGGCTATTTCTTTATTGCCTATTCAAAGAGAGGGCGCTCTTTTTCATCCTATTATTCTTGAATCTGTTTTACCTGACTCGCCCTTAATTATGGATGAAGTATTTGGCCCTGTTATGGTTTTACAATCTTTTTCAGATCTTAATACTGCTATTAAAACCATTAATGCTGGTTCTTATGGCTTACAAGCAGGCATTTTTACTAATGATATTAATTTAGCTAAATCTACATTTAACCGGTTACAGGTGGGAGCTTTAAATCTTAATGATGGCCCTGGTTTTCGGGCTGATCATTTCCCCTTTTCTGGTATTAAAGATAGTGGTATTGGTTCTGAAGGCACACGCTATACCATCGACGCTATGAGCTATCGTAAAACATTGGTTATCTAATAAATATTCTTTTGTGTTTCCGAATCGATTATCCTTCATGCTTATTTTAAGTAAGAAAATTTGCTTTTTCATATGTTTTCTCGTATAATTCCACAAAAAAACTATACTAAGGAGTTTTAACATGATAAAAATTGGTGAAAAATTTCCTAATTTTGATTTAGAAGGAACAGTATCTAATAACATAGATTCTGCATTTAAACCGTTTCAAAACTATGGAGACAATAATAACTTTCAAAATAAATGGATTGTTGCTTTTTTCTGGCCAAAAGATTTTACGTTTGTTTGTCCAACTGAAATTGCTGCCTTTGGTGAGCTTAATGATGAGTTTGAAGATCGTGACGCTTCTATCGTTGGTGTTAGTATCGATACATCCTTTGTTCATCTTGCTTGGAGACAACACAATGAATTATTAAATAACCTTCCATTTCCTATGCTTTCTGATGTAAAACGAGAATTATCAAACGAATTAGGTATTTTAGATGAAGAAGAAGGTGTTGCTCAAAGAGCTTCCTTTATTATCGATCCAGATGGAATCGTAAGATTTATTATGGTGACTGATTTAAATGTTGGTCGAAACGCTAAAGAAGTGCTTCGTGTATTAGACGCTCTTCAAACAGATGAATTATGTCCATGTAATTGGGAAAAAGGCGAAAAAACGCTTGTAATGGCCTAAGACTTCTATGACAACTCGTACACTACGTGATTTAATTCCTGATTTTGCTAAGGATATACGAATTAATATTTCGTCAGTCATCCTATCCAATACACAAACTAATTTATCTCAAAATCAGCTTTATGGATGTGTACTTGCTTGTACTTACTCTTATACTAATGCCGATCTTATTGCTGTTATTGAATCTATGTCAGCCTCTATTTTGTCAGAGGCTGAGATACTAGCTGCTAAATCGGCAGCAAGTATTATGGCTATGAATAATGTGTATTATCGTTCGATGAGCCAGCTTAAAGATGATGCATTTAAGTCTTTACCTGCGGGTTTGCGTATGCAAGTTATTGGTAATCCTGGTATTGAAAAACTGGATTTTGAACTTTATTGCTTAGCCGTTTCTGCTATTAACGGGTGTGGAACCTGTGTTAATGCTCATGTTGGCGTTGCCCAACAAGCGGGTGTTACCAATTCTGATATTCAAACGGTTATCAAATTAGCAGCGGTTATCAATGGGGCTAATACGAGTTCTTTGTTAGCTTAACCCTCTATTTTAAAATCTTAATTATTTACTTTATGATAGCTTATCGCTTAATTCATCGTAGGAGATAATCTGAATCTCAGCGTCTTTTTTATTTAAATTTTTTGCTTTATCTAATTTTGATCCTGGATTATCACCTACAATTAAATAATTTAATTGCTTTGAAACACTAGATACAAGTCGCCCGCCATTTTCTTTTATTCGAGCTTCTACTTTGTATCGTGATTCTGCTAATGTTCCGGTAATTAAACAAGTTTTCCCAGATAATTCTCCTGTTATTGTTTTTGATTTATAGCTAGGCCTTACTCCTAAATTGATTAATTGTGTTACCTGATTAATAAATATAGGATTGGTTAATTCTACTTTCATAGATTCAGCTACCGTCTTTCCAATTCCATAAATATTACATAAATCATCATAATCTGCAGCTAAAAATGCATCGATCGTTTGATACTGTTCCGCTAAAATACTTGCTGTAACTTGTCCGATATGATGAATACCTAAGGCAAAAATAAATTTTTCTAAATCACAGGTTTTGGATGCATGAATAGCGGTGATTAAATTATCAGCTGATTTTTCAGCAAATCGATCTAAGTTTATTAACTGATCTTTTGTTAATNTATATAAATCTGGAATATTATTCACAAGCTTTTCCATTAATAATTGCTCAATAATCGATTCCCCTAACCCATCTATATTCATGGCATTACGTGATACATAATGTTTAATTTTTTCTATTACTTGATCATGACATTGAGCATTTTCACAACGTAATGCCACCTCTGATTCTAACTGAATTAAGATACTTTCACAGCAGGGGCAATGGGTAGGAAATAGAATAGGATTTTGCTTGTTATTTTTTTTAGCTAATCGTACTACTTTTGGAATTACTTCTCCTGCTCGTTTAATGACAATGTCATCTCCTATCTCAATACCTAACCGCTCAATTTCATCTTTATTATGCAAGGATGCCTTTGATAACATAGCGCCTGATACGTTTACTGCTTTTAAATGTGCGACCGGTGTAATGACCCCTGTTCTCCCTACTTGAAACTCTACATCTTCTAATCGCGTAACAACCTCTTCTTCAGCAAACTTATACGCAGCCGCCCATCGTGGCGCTTTTGCTGTTTCTCCCATAGCAGCTTGTGCTGCTAACTGATTTACTTTTATCACAGCGCCATCAATATCAAAGTCATATATAGCTCGTTTACCTTCAATAACTTCTATGGCTCTCCATATGTCTTGTGGGATTGTACACGCTGTTATATCCGGACATACTGGCAACCCTTGCTTTGCTAAAAAGCGTATCATTTCTGTATGTTTATTAATATCAGGGTAAATACCAGCATAAATAATAATATCTAGCTCTCTTTGAGCTGTTATTTCAGGATTTAATTGACGCAACGACCCCGCTGCTGCATTTCTTGGATTTACAAATAAATGACTTATTTTTTCAAAGGTAGAATGCCTTATCATCACTTCGCCTCGTACTTCTATTGTAATAGGATCTTTTAACTGTTGAGGTAAAGACTGAATCGTCTTAATATTTTCTGTTACAATTTCTCCTGTTACGCCATTACCACGTGTTGCAGCAACCTTTAACTGTCCCTTCTCATAATGCAAGGCAACTGCTAGCCCATCCATTTTTGGTTCAATCGACAGTTCTACCTCAGATAGATCTAGCTGTTTTTGCATCCGTTCATAAAAGACCATAAATTCTTCATGATTATAAATATTGCTCAATGATTTTAAGGGGATTTTATGATTAAATTGCGTCAAATCTTTTCGGGGCTCATCCCCTACTTTTTGAGTTGGAGACTCTGGATTTATTAACAGAGGATTTTTAGTTTCAAACTCTTTTAATTGCTGGTAATAGTCATTGTATNGCTTATCTGTAATTGTGGGAGTATCTAACTGGTAGTATTCAAATGCATACTGATTGACCTGCTTTACTAAAGCCTCATACTCTTTATGATTCATTAACTTACCCAATGTTTAATGATTTCTGTAACCCACATAATATATGTACTAAATGGTCTTAAAAATAACTGTGCCAATACTAAAATCCCAATCATTTTGCCTATTTGCAAACAAAATACAACACTTCTAACATCATTTTCTGATCGATTTCCATTAACAGCTTGATCCGTTATTCTAGCACCGGGTGGGTCGACAAAAATAGTAAATAAAATGGTAGCCATTCCATTGACGATACCGGATAACTGTAATGCAGTTGAACGAAATTCTGGTAAAAATGCTCCCGCTAATAAAGAGCATAATACACCAATAACATAAATAGAGGTTACGAGCACATTGGTGACCAAAAATCCTTTTGGTACATCTTTAATTGAAATTGTTTTTAACGCTTTGATTGATGGAAAGCGAAATGATTTTAAAATTTGAATCATATTTTTTGGTTTTAACCCTCTTAATACAAGTCTAGGAATAGATCCAGTCTCTTGGAAATGCAAAATAGCTTTTTGAAATAAAAATACGGCTGTGGGTGTTAATAAAGCTCCTATAAAGGCTCCTATAAAGGCAAAGAAAATAATCAGTCTAAATTGATTTTCTAATACCCCCAAACTTTCTGGTGTGTTAATTAATATTGTTGTATCGACCATAGCTCCTAATAAAGGAGCTTGAAACATATTGGATAATCTTGAAACCAGTAATGTCGAGGTTACAAAAGCCATAGCAATGGCTATTTGCCTGGTTCTGACGCCAGCTAATCTCATACCATAGGCTAATGACTCTGTTGTATGAATCAACCCGGTAAAAAAACAAATAATTATTAATGAAATTGATACTTCCATTAATCACAAGATTACCACTACTTAGCTATAATATACAAAAGTATACATTGCATTCGTTCTTATTTTTGCATAAAATATCCTAATATTATGAAAACATTACTTTTAACAATAGAATTTTTTTCTGCTATAGCGTTAGTTATTGCGGTTTTGCTACATTCTGCTAAAGGAGAAGGGCTTGCTGGAATTGGTGGTCAGGGTCGTATGTTTAATAGTCAGAAAGGTCTTGAAGATGGCTTGAATCGTATTACCACTATTTTAGCTATTATTTTTCTTACAACAGCCGGTATCTTTGGTGTTTATTATTAAAAATATTTTAGTTTTCTCTATTTTTCTTATTTCTTTAGCTTCCTACTCATATTCTCAAGATTCATCAACACTATCTGAACAAAGTTATATCAAGCAATATATGCCTGATTTTTCTAATACTTCTTCCAGTGCTTCTTCAACTACACCAGTTGATTTAAAAACATTTGTTATCGATGATATTCGTATTCAAGGGAATGCTTCTGTATCCTCTGCTATGATTTTATCATATGCTGAACTCTCTGAGGGAAGCTCTGTTTCTAATCATAGTTTAGCAATAGCAGAAAAAAAGATTAAACGTAATGGTCCTTTTAAATCTGTCTCTGTAACATATGACAACTCTAATAAACGTGTTTCCATTGATGTTATTGAAAATCCTCTTGTAACAGAGATTATTTTTGAAGGTATTAGTATTTATCCTGCAGACGAGCTATTGTCTTTAATTACCTCTTCCGCTAATAAACCTCTTAATATGAAACATGTTCGTAATGATATTAAAATTATTGAATCTAAGTATAAAGATGAGGGATATATTGAATTTAAAATTTATAATATAGAACGCCCTGAATCTGATAATGGTCCCTTAATATTTAAAATTGCTGAAGGTATTATTGACGATATCGTTATTACAGGAAATTTAAAAACACAAACTTATGTTATTTTACGAGAATTAGATATTAGACCTGGGGATGTTATCAATCAGACTATTTTACAAGATAATATACGTCAAATTTTTAATTTAAACTATTTTGATAATATTATTCCTGATTTAACATTAACAGAAGAACCTCACCACTATAAATTAATCATCAATTTAATAGAGAAGGAAACCAGTGGCGCTTTTACGTTTGGGGGTGGATTCCAACCTAATCGAGGGTTCAATTTATTTTCTGATTTATATTGGGATAATTTAATGGGAAAAGGTCAGCTTATTATGTTAAAAGGAAATTTTGGCCTAGGTGCAGGTAGTTTTGATAATAGAAGTAATACATATCAATTTAAATTTAGTGATCCTTGGGCATTTGGAAAACGAAAATCATTTACGCTTCGCCTTTGGTCTAGCTCAGGAAACTTTCAATCATTTAATTTATTAAATCAGCAATATGCTTTTAAAAATACTTTTCGCCGTGGTATTGATACAGAGTTTGGAATACCTCATACCTATGATTTCAGAACATCACATAAAACTAAATATGAGTCTATTTCGATTTTAGATGATAATTTACACTATTACTTATACACTTATACATTTACAGCATCTTACGATAAACGTAATCAAAAATTAAACCCTACTAATGGGTACTATGCTAATTTATCTATTGAACAAGGGTTTAAGTTTCGTCCAAAAGCGATTGACCTTACTCGCCTTGATATTGTTTTACAAAAACTATTTCCCACATTTGATAAACAAGTTCTTTTTTTACAGTCAAAACTTGGCTTTATTAGAAGCCCCCAAATTGCTAATGAATCTATTTTTGTTGACGAGTATTATTACGTCGGAGGTAGTTATACAGTACGTGGTTACCTTGATAATGAGCCCTTCGGTTATGGTAACAAGCAAGTTCTTGGTACCATCGAATATCGTTATATTTTTGCCCCGAATATAACAGGTTACTTCTTTGCAGATGTTGGCTATGCTTCTAAAATAAAAAATAATAACGGAAACTTTGTAAGCACTCGATTTACAGATCTTTCTCAATATAATGTTACCAAGGGTATTGGTATTAATTTTGTGATCAACCCTATTGGCCCTATCCGCCTTCATTTTGGTGTTACTGAAAAAAATGTCGGTCGAGTACAATTTAACTTAGGCTATTCCTTTTAAGCCAATAATAGTAATATTTTATTTCATACGTTATAATTTTTTATAATATTTTTAATTAAAAGGACTTCTTACAATGAAACAATTCTTTATTTTTACATTATTAGCTTTCATGATTCCATCTGTAGCTATCGCAAGTGAAGTTGGTTTTATTGATACAGCTGTTATTTTTCAAAAAGCAAAATTTGTTACTACCTTTAAAGAAAATTTTTCTGAAAAAGAAAAAGATTTTAACGAAATATTAGAAAAAAAGACTAAAAAAATTGAAAAAGCTATTGCAAAAGGAACACAAGAAGCTGAAATTCGAGAAATGGTTCAAAAACGAGATGAAGAACTGGAACCTAAAAAGCAAGAACTTATGCAATATGAAATGTCTTTTCAGCAAAACTTTTTATTAAATGTTAGTACTATGGCAAAAAAAGTTGCTGCTGAATATGACATTGATGTTGTTCTTGATAAACAAGTTGTTTATTATGGTGGATTTGATTTAACCAACATTGTTTTAGAGCGACTTAATAAGTAGTGATTTTAACTGATATAGCTAGTCATATAGCAGGAACGTTATATGGCGATGGTTCATTGGAAATTAATGCTATTAATGATTTGCATTCGTCTTCACAAGGTCAGCTTTCATTTGTGTTAGAAAAACAATACATTCAGCTTGCACAGTGTTCCGAAGCAAGTGCGTTTATTACGTTTAAATATATTGATAATTTAAACAATCAAATTGTTATTGATTCCCCTAAAAAGGCATTATCTGATGTAATTATGTTATTTAAAGAGTCTATTACTAGCGCTTATGTGTCTAAGCATACCGCCACTATTTCTCAAGATGCTATTATTTCTGATTCAGCGTTTATTAGTGAGCACTGTTCTATTGGAGATCGTACTGTCATCTCTGCCAATGTTAGTATTGGATATAACTGCCAGATTGGATCTGATGTATTTATTCATCCTAACGTCACACTTTATGATCATACCATTATTCGAGATAAGGTTACTATCCATGCTGGAAGTGTTATAGGCTCTGATGGGTTTGGCTATTATAAAGATTCCGATCAATGGTTTAAAGTCCCTCATATAGGCTATGTTCAAATTGATGATAATGTGGAAATTGGGGCAAATACCTGCATTGATCGTGGTTGTATTGGGCTTACTCACATTATGTCCGGTTGCAAAATTGATAATTTAGTTCATATTGCTCATAATACGATTATGGAACCTCATGTTGCTATTGCTGCTCAAGTTGGGTTTACTGGAAGTACATTTATTGGAAAACATGTTATGATTGGGGGACAAGCTGGGGTTGATGCTGCTAAAATTGGAACTCATGCTATTATTACAGCAAAAGCAGGTGTTACTAAAAATGTTGATGACTATCAAATGGTATCAGGATTTCCTGCTTGGGATCATAAAAAAGAATTAAAAAAAGAAGCATTATTAAGAAAAAAAATTAGTTAGGAGTTATCTATGAAACCATTATTTATGTTATTTTTTATCGCTATACTTTCTCTTAATCACCTTTCTTTTGCNTTGCCTAATATTACAGGATCTACGGGGCTTGTTAATATGCCTACTGCTGAAATATTAAACTATAAGGAATATAATCTTGGTATCGATTACAACCTAAACTTGGATGATAATGATGGCTCTCAATATTTTTACAAGCTCAATGTTGGAGCTCTTGATAATATGGAGCTAGGCTTTGTTGGAGGAACTAACCCTGCCGAAGGTGTTTTCTTAAATTTCAAATGGAGTCTTTCATCTAATACAGGACGCTTTCCACTAAAAATGGCGATTGGTTTTGAAAATCTAACATCAAGTGACGAGTCTGATTTTTATATTGTTACATCCAAAAAAATACGGTCTGACCTTGGTATCCATGGTGGATTTAAAGCTCTATTTAATGAGCAAGTTGAGGTAGGATTTATGGCTGGTTCAGATTATGCCTACAGTGAATCACTTATTTTTCTTGGAGATTTAACAAACAAAGGAAATAATTATTATACGATTAATATTAGTGGCCTTTACAAATTAATGTTGGGCGAATCTACTGATAATATTTATCTTAGAGGTTCAATTCAAAATTTACTTAGATCAGGTAATAATAGTTCCTATTTTAATTTAGGTATTTGTTATTTAAATATTTTATAATTATCTGTTTATTTATTCTTTATTTCCATGATAGAATACCCTTAAATGTATGATAGTATACTTAAAAATTTAGATTTTGAGCTGATAATTACAAAACAAAAAAATAATCGGTATAAGGCTACAGCTCCTTCTTATCCCCATTGCAAAGGCTTTGGAAGCACAAAAAAAGAATCTATTTCAAAGTTGTGCAGCTCTATTGCTAATTTTATTAAAGAATCTACTCTTGATTTTTTAAAACTTCACCTTTTAAGTAATAACTATACTGAAGTTATCACTGATCCTAATAGCAATGATGATTTTCAACATCGTATTATTAACATTGGAACAAAATCTCAAATTGTTGATCATCGTATTTTTCTTAAATCTATTAACTCTATGCTAAATCCTATTACTTTTTCAAAAGAAGATGATGATATGTTATCTGACCATTTTAATTTAGAAAATTTCATTGATAATAATAACCAACAGGGAAATGATGACCTAATTCTAGGTATTAATGTATGTCTCAATTAACCTATGATCTTGATACTTTGCGGCATTCTACTTCGCATGTTTTAGCGCAAGCTGTATTAAAGTTATTTCCAACGGCAAAATTAGGTATTGGCCCTTCTATTAGTGACGGCTTTTACTATGACTTTGATCTTGATACCCCTATTACAGAAGAGGATCTTAAAAAACTTGAGTTAATGATGACTCAAATTATTGATGAAAATCAATCATTTTCACATTTTTCTCTTGGCAAAGAAGAATCTCTAAAAATACTACAAAAATCTAATCAACCGTATAAATGTGAATTAATTGATGATTTGCAATTAAATGATTATTCATTTTATGAGAATGGCCCTTTTGTTGATTTATGTAAAGGTCCTCATATTCAAAGTACTAAAGAAATTAAAGCGTTTAAATTACTCAAAGTATCAGGTGCTTATTGGAAAGGTTCTGAAAAGAATAAAATGTTGCAACGAATTTATGGAACAGCCTTTTTTAATCCAAAAGATTTAAAAATATATTTACATCAACTAGAAGAAGCAAAGAAACGTGATCATCGCAAAATAGGAAAAGAATTAAATCTATTTAGTATTCAAGAAGAGATTGGTGGCGGTCTTATCTTATGGCACCCAAAAGGGTCTATTATGCGCAATATTATCGAAACCTTTTGGAAAGATGAGCATTTTAAACAAGGTTATGATCTTATTTATACCCCTCATATTGGTAAATCTGAGCTCTGGAAAACATCCGGTCATTTAGATTTTTATGAAGAAAATATGTACGATAAAATGTCTATTGAAAATCAGGATTATTATTTACGCCCTATGAATTGCCCCTTTCATATTATGATCTATAATAGTTCCTTACATTCTTACCGCAATCTACCTATTCGATATGCTGAACTTGGCACTGTTTATCGTTTTGAACGATCTGGTGTTTTACAAGGATTGTTTCGTGTAAGAGGATTTACGCAAGATGATGCTCATATTATTTGCTCCAAGGATCAAGTTAATGATGAAATCAATCGTGCTCTTACTTTTTCGTTAAATATGCTTAAATTTTTTGGCTTTTCTGATTTTGAATTATTTATCTCTACCAAACCTTCTGAAAAGTTTGTTGGAAACCCGGATCAATGGAAATTAGCTGAATCATCGTTACAAAAAGCAGTAGAAGTACAAAAGCTTCCTTATCAAATCGATGAAGGGGGTGGCGCTTTTTATGGCCCTAAAATTGATATTAAAATAAAAGATGCGATTGGTAGACAATGGCAATGTTCTACTATCCAATTTGATTTTAATCTTCCTGAACGTTTTGGCATGTCTTTTATTAACTCTGAGGGTAACAAAGAAGAACCCTTTATGATTCATCGAGCTTTACTTGGCTCTCTTGAACGATTTTTTGGTATTCTTATTGAACATTATTCTGGCTGGTTTCCGACCTGGCTTTCTCCTGTTCAGTGTATTGTTCTAACAATTAACTCCGAGGTTCTTCCTTATGCGCAATCGGTACTTGCTTCTTTGAAACAGCTTAATATTCGTGCCGATTTAGATTCATCATCTGAAAAAATTGGTTATAAAATCAGACAAGCCATTACTCAAAAAATTCCTTACTTGATTATTATTGGCGATAAAGAGAAAGAAAATAATCAGATTACTCTACGTCATAAAAAGGATAATTTAGGATCGTTTTCTCTTGAGTCATTTATGCAGTCTTATCAACAGGAATTCTACAGCCCAATTGACAATGATACTTAAACCATATATATTTTCCCTTCAATGTGTAATACTACTAAAAATGCGGTATAGCATTATTAACTAGGAGGAATCTGTATAAAACATTATATTATCAACGAAAAAATCAAAGCAGATACAGTTCGATTAATCGATAATGAAGGTAATCAGCTTGGTATTGTATCTATTTCGGAAGCAAGACGACTTTCCTCTGAGAAAAATTTAGATTTATTACTTTTATCTAATAGTGCGACTCCTCCAGTGTGTAAGATTGTAGATTATGGTCAATTTATGTACCATCTAAAGAAAAAAGAAAAACAATCACGTCGATCTACTCAAGTTATTAAAGAACTTAAGATGAGTCACAAAATTTCAATTCATGATTATAATGTTCGACTCAATCATGCTAAAAAGTTTTTATCAAAAAAGTTTAAGGTCAAAATAACGATTGTTTTTCGAGGTAGAGAAATTGTTTATAGAGATGGTTTAGGTATGGATATGGTATTCCGTTTTTTAAAAGATATAGAAGAATATGGTATAAAAGACAATGATATTGTAAAATCAGGTAGAAATTTATCTGTTTTGATAAATCCAAAATGAGGTTAGGTTATGAAAAAATTTAAACAAAAGACAAAAAAAGCAGCAAAAAAACGATTCACAATTACAGGGTCGGGTAAGGTTAAGCGCTATAAAACAGGTAGGCGTCACTTATTAGAACATAAATCTTCTACCCTTATTCGTTCAAAACGATTTAAAACAGGTGTTTCGTCATCAGATATCAAAAAAATTAAAGCTTTATTACCAGGTATTAGCATAAAGGAGTAAACGATGTCTCGAGTAAAACGTGGAAATGTTGCACGTAAAAGAAGAAAAAAACAATTAAAGTTAGCAAAAGGATTTAGAGGTTCATTATCCAAACTATTTCGACCTGCAAGTCAAGCACTTTTACATGCTGGCAATAATGCATATCGTGATAGACGACTTAAAAAACGTGATTTCAGAAAAATATGGATCCTTCGCATGAATGCAGCCTTGGAAAGCAGAAGTATGAGTTATTCAATATTTATGGGATTATGTAAGAAAAAAAATGTTATACTTAATCGTAAGATGTTATCTGAACTTGCTTTAAATAAACCAGAGGTTTTTAACCAACTTGTAGATCATATTACTAGCTAAAAGGAATTATAAATATATGATCTTAATGGAATTAGGGGGCTTAGGTTTTGATCCAAAAAATATGTCTCCCATTATTCTACTCAAAGATACAGAAGAAAGAAACTTTCTTCCTATATGGATTGGGATGTTTGAAGCGGCTGCTATCGCGATGGAGTTACAAGACTTTAAACCACCTCGGCCCATGACTCATGATCTTATTACAAAAACCATACGTACTTTAGAGGCAACCATACAGCGTGTGGTTATTGTTGAAATTGTTGAAAATACATTTTATGCCGTTATTGAAATAGAAACTAAGCAAAAACAACTGATTAAAGTTGATGCTAGACCCTCTGATGCAATTGCTATTTCTGTTCGTGTTAATGCCCCTATTTTTGTTTCTGAAACTGTAATGGCAAAAGCTAAAATGGTTAATTCTGAAAAAGATGAAGAAGAAACTAAAGATTTTAAAAATTTTATTGAGAATATAAACCCTGATGACTTTCAGGAATATATGGATAAACAAAATTAATCTTTTTGTTTAATTTATTTATTGACTTTTTTAAGTATTTTCGATAATATATTTTATTAAAAATTTATTTATTGCAGGTAACTAACTATGAAGCGTACTTTTCAACCTAATCAAAGAAAACGACATAAGAAACACGGCTTTCTTGTTCGCATGAGAACTCCAGGTGGTAGACGGGTTATTGCTAATCGACGCCGTAAAGGTCGCTCTAAATTAGCTGTATAACATTTGGCCAAGTATTCATTCTCTCAAGATGAGCGAATTAAAACTGATTTTCATTTTCAACATTTAATCGATAAAGGCAATAAGATAGTCTCTAACTCTTTTATTTTATATACGACTTCTAAAATAAACGAAACCCAAAATATAGGGTTTATTACAAGTAAAAAAATAGGAAATGCTGTTCTTCGAAATAAATCTAAACGCACCTTAAAAGAAATTGTCAGGCAACACCAATACAATATTCATAAACAGTATGATATTTTATTGATTGCTCGTAAAGACTTGCTTAATACTTCTTATAAAGACGTTGCTCATGAGTTTATTAATTCTATACAAGAAGCATCAATTTGGGTGGATTAATGTTCTTTTTAGTAGATACAATTTCAAATAAATATGGTATGATATGTTCATGCAGCAAAGTCTGTTGTAAAATTAAAAGTATTTTTTGCAGGAAACATTAAGGATTTATTATGACTGAATTTGGCCCAATAAAATTTTTGATAGAAGCGTTTATGCTTCCTTTTTTAAATTTTTCTTATGAAACGATTGCCCCTAATTATGGTATTAGCATTATTCTCTTAACTATTGTCATTAAAATCATCTTTTATCCATTGATGAATAAACAGTATAAATCCATGAAACAAATGCAGGATATTGCCCCTAAAATGACTGAAATTAGGCAAAAACATAAAAGTAACCCACAAAAAATGCAGCAAGAAGTTATGAAATTATATAAAGATCATAATGTTAACCCCTTACAGGGATGCTTGCCTATGTTATTACAGATTCCTTTTTTTATAGCTATTTATGCGACTATTATTAGTGAACAATTTCAGGCTGCTATTCATTCTCCCGGTATCAACACAGGCCTTTTTTCTTTTTGGCTATCGGATCTTACTGTTGCTGATGGTACTTATATCTTGCCTATTATCTTAGCTATCTTTACGTTTTATTCTCAAAAAATGATGATGGTTGACCCAAAACAAAAGCAATTACTGTATTTATCGCCTATCATGATTTTAATTTTTGGGCTTCAGTTACCTTCAGGGGTATTGCTATACTGGGCTACCTCTACTGTTTTATCAACCATTCAACAATTTATGATTTCTAAACCAAATTCATCTGAAATCTTGAATGTTATACCAAAAAAAGCACATTAAATTTATTAAGGAGTTACTATTATGAATGACAAGAAAGGAATTTTTAGTTTTTTATCAAACTGGTCTGACAAGGAGGGAAGTGCCCCTGAATCGAATGATTCAAATCAGCCAGGCCCCCGATCCGCGACTAAAGTTGCTGATAAAGATACCGATAAAGCAGCTGTTGTTATTACGGATGAAATTGAACGCTTTGCTATTGAAAAAGCACAGGAATTATTAAGATTAGCTCAATTTCAGGGAACGGTATCCCCTCGTTATAAAAAAGGCTATACCTTGTGTATGGAAATTAGTGATGCGGGGGATGATTTAGGACGTATCATTGGTAAAAATGGCTCGTGTCTTCAAGCTCTTCAAATTTTAATTAAGTTTTTTATTATCCGAAAATTTGAACTTTCTCTCCGTATCGTTGTTGATGCTGGTGATTATAAAAATAGACATCAATCTCAAATGAAACGTATGGCATTAAAAGCAGCTGATGATGTTATTACATCTGGCAATGATATCAAGCTTGAACCTATGAATGCGGTTGATAGACGAACCATTCATGTTTTATTTGAAAATCATAATGACATTGTTACACAAAGCGAGGGAGAAGGGAATGAACGTCATATCGTTCTTATGAAACGAGATGACTCCAAATGATGATACCATTGTCGCTCGAGCAACCCCTGCTGGAATTGCTGCCATTGGTGTTATTCGATTATCTGGATCTAACAGTTTAAATTATTTAAAATCCTGTTTTTCAGTTTCTAAATCCATCTCTCCCAATACTATCTGTGTTGGTTATTTTAATGACCCTAACACACAAGATACTATCGATCATGTATGTATTTCATATTTTAAGGCTCCTAAATCCTATACAGGCGAAGACTCTATAGAAATTTATTGCCACTCAAGTACTTATGTTATCAAATCTATTTTAAACTCATTCCTGTCTCTAGGCGCACGTTTAGCTAATCCCGGTGAGTTCTCAAAAAGAGCCTATATCAATGGCAAATTAAGCTTAACTCAATCTGAATCTGTTATTGATCTTATTCATAGCGAAACAAAGCTTCAACATCAAGCAAGCTTAAATCGTGTTCAAGGTAAATTATTTAACCATATACAATCTATTCGACAACACTTTATGACTCTATTAGAACAACTAGAGGGTTCTATTGATTTTCCAGATGAAGTCCCGGCACTTAATCGCAAGGATACAACCCATACACTTGAATCAATTGGCACCGATTTAACTCGTATTCTATCTCTACAAGATTTAGGTAAATCAATTACTGAGGGTATACATTGTGTCTTAATTGGAAAACCTAATGTTGGTAAATCATCTTTATTTAATGCGCTATTAGGCGAAGAACGATCTATTGTTACTGATATTCCTGGAACAACCCGTGATTATATTAGTGAACGGATTCATTATAAAAATATGCACTTTCATCTTTATGATACAGCTGGTCTTCGTAACTCTGACGATGTTATTGAATTCTTAGGAATGGAAAAAATTCAAACGCTTCTTAAATCAGCCTCTATTATTCTTTGGGTCTCGGATCAATCTGAACCACTTACCCAAGATGACAAGGTTGTTTTTGATCATATTAAAGATTATCAAAATTATGCGATTATCTTGAATAAATCTGACCTTCCAACGAACTCCTCATTTGTACTCCCAAAAACATCTCCCTTATTTCAACATAATTGCTCTCTTAAACATATCGATTCTATTCATCAGCTAAAACAATTAATCTATGATTATACTGTTTCCTCATTTCAAGATCAGGATCTAGAATTTCTTTGCAATATTCGCCAACAAGCCTGTCTTAACATGTTATCTTCTCAAGTATCTACCTTACAAACTAATCTTCAGACAGAACATCATGATGATATGCTTGCTATTGATTTAAGAGATTGCATTCATACATGCTCTGAGTTAACTGGAGATGCTATAACTGAAGAAGTTTTAGATGGTATTTTTTCTCGTTTTTGTGTTGGTAAATAACTATACTATTTTACCCTTTTTATTACTAAATTCTTTTAACTTTTTTTCCCAATTCATTTTTTGATTAAATGACCCTTTTCCCTTCTTACTCACCTTTGTTTTATTAATATCAACAAGCTGTATATTTAATTGTGATTTCATTTCTGATTTTGGTTTCATTTGGGTTACTAGCACACGTATCCTCTTTACCTTTTGGTCTTTTTCTTTAACTTCTTTATCTAATAGTTTTAAATATGATTCTGTTGCTTTATTAAATAGACGTAAATTATCAATAACCTCACTTGATTCTTTTTTTCCTAAAATTAAATTTTTAAATTTATCAATAATTTTTTTCATTTTCTTTTACTTTTTTTAGTTACCTTTTTTCTCTTGGTTTTTTTCAATAATATCTTCTAAAAAAGTTTCTTCTTTGTCTAATAATTCTAATTGCTTATTTAATGAATTTAATTGATTTAAATTCTGTTTAAACTGATCAATCTCTTTTTTATCTTCTTCTTCAAGTTGATTCACATCTATAAAACTAATTAATTCTGATAATGTTTTCAACTTCTCTTCAAACTTTTTTTTCTTACGTTTTTTTCGTTCTAACTCATCTTGTGCTGAAATACTCGCAGCGGCTACTTCTTCACCTGCTTCCACATTTCCTTGTTTAATAGTTGTTTTTTCATTTAAAGCTTCTTTTTTCTGTGATTTGTTAGGATCTTTTACTTTTACCTTACCTGATATTTCTTCTGTTAAATCCTTTAACGCATTCATTGTTTCGTTAGCTGTTTGACTAATATATTCTTTTAATTCATTTAATGCTGCTTTATTTCCAACATTCTGATTAGCTTGTAACGCGCCTTGATTGGCTCCTTGAATTGATCCAGACATTATTTACCTCTCTTATCTGTATAGATTACCCTTTTTTTATCTTATTAAAACTATCTTAGGATGATTCAATCATAAAATATTGATTGATAAAAAACAATTTTATCTAGCTAAAATACATAACTATATAACACGATAGCAGATGTCGCTGCCACATTTAGAGAATCTGTATTATATTTCATTGGGATATAACATGATTTGATACCGGATAAAGAATCCTGCTTAAATCCTTGCTCAGATCCTAATATAAAACATATTTTCTCCTCTTTTGGCACTTCATTTAAGGGTATTGATACCTTAATATCTAATTTCCAACAAACATACTCACTTAATGAATTTATGGATTCTTTTTCTATCATAGGAATACTTAATATATGTCCAGCACAGGCACGAACACTTTCGGGATGAAATGGGTCACAACAGTTTCCAATTAAATAAATAGCATCACAGCCAAATGCATGCGCATTTCTAATAATAGCCCCACAATTAGCAGGAGATTTAATGTTATATAATGCTATCGCTAGCTTAATATCTGCTTCCTTTTCTATTACTTCTGGTTGATTAATTACGGCAAAACACCCCATGGGTTCTTTCATTGATGACATATAGTACATACAGGCTTGGTTGCATTGATATATAGAGATATTGTTCGTTTTTGCAGCGTCCTCTATCTCTAAATGAGTGTCTATTAATACAATGTAATCTATAGTATCAACATGATGTTTTATTACATCTAAAATGGCTTGTTTATTTTCTAAAACAAATTGCTTTTCTTTTTTACGAAACTTCGCTTGAGCATTTAATTTCTTTATATGCTTAATTTTCTTATTTTCTGTACTTTCTATCATCCTCTATAAATTGTGTGTTTCTAATAATACTACGGCATGCGCCGACATCCCTTCTAAATTTCCTTCTGGCCCCATTTTCTCTGCAGTTGTCGCTTTTACTCCCACACACTCCTTATTAATCTTGAGTACTACAGCTAAGCTTTCTGCTATTTTTGTTATATAAGATTTTAATTTAGGCTCTTGTGCGATAATAACAGAATCAATATTGCTAATTTTATAGCCTTTATTGTGTATTAGCTTCACGACTTGCTGTAATAACTTCATACTATCAGCATCTTTATAAGCAGGATCTGTATCTGGAAAATGATCTCCAATAGACCCTAAGGCTAACGCTCCTAACAAGGCATCCATAATAGCATGCGTTAATACATCAGCATCACTATGCCCTAGTAAACCTAGGTGATAATCAATTTCTACTCCCCCTAAAATCAATTTCCGTCCTTGCTCAAAACGATGAGAATCTATCCCTATTCCAATTTTTATCGCCATAGTCATTAATTGTTACCGTGTTTTTCTATTTTGACAATGTTAATTTTATAAATGATATTCTTCTGATTTATATTATTTAGTGTTAAAATTTAATCACATTATCTTTGGAGGTTTACATGGGGACTGAAACACTAACTAAAATCAATAGTCAAGTTGAAAAAGAATCTTCTTTTGTATCTAGCATTTTGACAGAAGCAAAAAAAGTCATTGCAGGTCAACAGAATGTTATTGAAAAACTTCTTATTGGTATCCTTGCTGAAGGACATGTTCTTTTAGAAGGGGTTCCTGGTTTAGCAAAGACATTAACGATTAAAACCTTATCTGATATCACAGATTCATCATTTAGTCGTATTCAATTTACCCCTGATTTATTACCATCGGATATTATCGGGACCTTAATGTATAACCAGTCTAAAAATGAATTTTCTCCCAAATTAGGCCCTATCTTTGCTAACTTTATTTTAGCTGACGAGATTAACCGTGCTCCTGCTAAGGTACAAAGTGCGTTACTTGAAGCTATGCAAGAAAGACAGGTAACTTTAGGCGATAAAACCTACCCCTTGAAGGAACCATTTCTTGTCCTGGCGACTCAAAATCCTATTGATCAAGAAGGGACCTATTCCTTACCCGAAGCTCAAGTGGATCGTTTTATGCTTAAAATAACGGTTTCTTATCCTAAAAAAGAAGATGAAAAATTAATTATTGAACGTATGTCTGGCTCGACTGTTCCAACGGTTAACAAACTGATTACATCAGCTGACATCTTACGTGCAAGACAAGTTGTAAAAGATATTTATTTTGATGAAAAAGTGAAAGAATATGTTCTTGATATTGTTAACGCTACACGAAACCCTAATGAGTATAATCTTCAAGAAATTTCGGCTTTAATTAATTATGGAGCGTCACCTAGAGCATCTATCTCTCTTATCAAGGCAGCTAAAGCTCATGCCTTTATCCAAGGACGTGGCTTTGTAACTCCAGAGGATATTAAAGCGATTGGAAAAGATGTTTTACGACATCGAATTATTCCATCTTTTGAAGCAGAAGCTGAAAACATTACATCGGATACACTTGTTGAAAAGATTTTTTCTCAAGTTGAGGTTCCTTAAATTATTTTTTCTTCAATTAAAATACCATCATTATTACTATGATTTCAGAAGAACTACTTAAAAATGTTAAAAAACTTGAAATAAATACTAGACGTATTGTTCAATCTACCTTTTCTGGAAATTTTCAATCTGCTTTTAAAGGTCAAGGTATTAATTTTTCAGATATGAGAACTTATCAAGTAGGTGATGATGTTCGAAATATTAATTGGAAAGCATCTGCTCGTTCTCAAACACCTTATGTTAATTTATTTGAAGAAGAAAGAGAATTAACNGTTATTTTAATGGTTGATATTAGCGGATCTGGTGTTTTTGGCTCACAGCATCGTACTAAATTAAACTTTGCTGCTGAAATTGCTGCTATTTTAGGATTTTCAGCTGTTCATAATTCCGATAAAGTAGGTCTTCTTTTATTTTCTGATCATGTTGAATTATTTATTCCTCCTAAAAAAGGGAAAAATCATATGTTACGTATTTTACGAGATATTTTTTCTCATAAACCGACTCAAAAACAAACCAACCTAGCTGAAGCATTACGATATGTCACCCAAATGATCAAAAAAAAATCTGTCTTATTTTTAGTCTCTGATTTTTTAGATCATCATTATCAACATCAATTTCGTGTTGTTTCAAAAAAACATGACTTAGTTCCAATTCTTATTGAAGATACCTGTGAATCAACCTTGCCATCTGTAGGAACCGTAGCCTTCCAAGATCAAGAAACAGATGAAATTATTTATGTTAATACGTCATCACAAAGTGTTCAAAAAGCTTATAATAATATGAAATATGCCCGTCAGTTAGAACAAGATCGTATTTTTAAATTATCAAATTCTGAATTTTTACGACTTGATATTAATCAAGATTATATTCCTCCTCTTATTGAATTTTTTAATAAAAGGCTCAGATAATGCGTTACCCTTTAAAATTTATATTTTCTTTTGCTCTTTTCATAGGCATGCTCTCAGTTCCCTGCCTTGCTACATCTCCTTCAGTCTCTGCATCAGTTTCTCCCAATGCTATCTTTATTGGAGACATCATTACTTATTCTATTGATATGTCTCTTCATAAAGACACCCGATTAATTACCGTTCCTGATGAATCAAATTTTGCTACTAATACCAATTTGTCCTTTATTGATAGTCGTGTATTAAAATCTACAGATGATACATTACGCTATATTAGTTTAGAATACGATTTTCAAATTTTTGATATTAACCAACAGGTTATCCCTACACAACATATCACTATCCAACCTGATACATCCAAGTCCTATCAACATATTACTATCCCTGCTCTTGCTTTACCTATTAACCCTATTAAACCTGCCGATGTTATGGATATTCAATTGTCAGATGCTATCTTTATCAATACCAATCTTAACTGGGTTCCTATTTTGTTACTGCTTATTATTGTTGTCATTTTAGGTATAGGCGTATTTAAATTCTTACACCGATTGAAACGTTCATCAACTGAGCAAACTCCATTAGATCAACCTATCGATACCCGCTCCCCTTTTGAAATTGCTAATCATGATTTATTAGTTAATTTTAACCAGCTAAATACCCTTGGTATTAAAGATTATTATGTTAGATATAGTGATATAATAAAAACATATTTACGTTCTATTTTAACTATTAATAATATCGAAATGACGTCAACTGAAATCTTATCCTTATGTCTTGATCGTTTTAATGAACAGGATTATCGTCGTATTAAAAAACTGTTACAGTTTAGTGATAGTGTAAAATTTGCCTTAGCTCCAGCTAATGATGATGATAATAAACTGTATTATGATAAGGCGGTTGATTGTATTCAATCGATTCATGATTCACAAACACCATCTACTAATACATCTCAAGCCACTAGCCAGCCTGTTTTGGAGGAATCTTCATCATGATTTTTGCTAATCCTTTTTGGTTATTATGCGTTATTCCATTAATTTTATTAATTTTTCACCAATCTCGTCATGATTCAATATCTACTTTAAAATTTTCTGATGTTTCTATTTTTAGAAAAATAGAAAACCGATCGACTAAATATCTATCCCTTTCGTCGCGTTTTCTACGATATTTTATTTTATTTTTAGTTATTATCACGTTAGCAAGGCCTCAATTGGTTAATGTTGAAAAAGAAATTTTAAATAAAGGTATTGATATTATGATGGTTTTAGACACATCTGGCAGTATGGCAGCTGAAGATTTTCAACCTAAAAACCGACTCCAAGTTGCTAAAGATACTATGAAAGAATTTATATCTAAACGTGTCTCAGATCGCATTGGGCTCGTTATTTTTGGCTCTGATGCTTACACTCAAGCTCCATTATCTATGGACTATAAAATTATTGGTAATTTATTTGATTCAATTGAATTATCAATGGCAGGAGATGGCACCTCTATTGGTATGGCTATTGCGACAGGGCTTAATCGACTTAAATCAAGTACGTCTAAATCTAAAATTATGGTNTTGCTTACTGATGGAGAAAATAATGCGGGGGAAATAGACCCTATCAGGGCCTCTAAGTTAGCCAAAGATATCGGGGTGAAAATTTATACTATTGGTATTGGTAAGGAAGGAGGCGCTCAAATCCCTTACTATCACCCATTATATGGAAAAGTTTATTCTGACGTTTTAACCTATCTTGATGAAAACACACTCAAAACCATTGCCAATAATACGAATGGTAGTTATTTTCGTGCCACTGATACTGATAGTTTAAANGATATTTATGATCGTATTGATACGCTAGAAAAGACAGATATTAAAACAAAAAATTATGTTAATTATTTTGACTATTTTCCTTTTTTACTTCATTTAATTGCTATTCTTATTCTATTTGAACTTATTTTATTTAATATATTATTTGTGGTTATCCCATGATTTTTAAAAATATTTCACAATTTTATTGGTTTTTTATTTTAATNCCGATAATCATTTTAATGATTGTTGGATATAAAAAAAGACATCGTCAACTAGAACAAACCATTAATATATCTTTGTGGTCTACGATTATCCCTCATTTAAGTTACTCTCGCCGATTCTGGAAACGGTTTATGCTTATTGTTGGATTTTCTTTTATTATCATTGCTCTTTTACGTCCTCAATATGGTGTTATTTTTAAACAAATTGAACGCAAAGGTCATGACATTTTTATTGCAATTGATTTGTCTCAGTCTATGTTAGCTCAAGATATTAAACCATCTCGATTAATCCATGCTAAACGAGAAGTGTTAGGACTTATAGATGACTTGCAAGGCGATCGTATTGGTTTAATTGCTTTTTCTGGGGATGCTATTGTTCAATGCCCCCTAACCTCTGATTACAGTGCTATTAAAATGTATTTAGACTTTATTGAACCTAATCTTATGGCTGTTCCTGGTACGGATATCGCATCTGCTATTAAAGAAGCTCGACTTTCTTTTCAACGCCTCTCAAAATCTAATAAACCTATCTTAATCCTTATTTCTGATGGAGAGTCTTTTGAAAATGATCCTATCGAATCTGCTAAAGTGGCGGCTGACAAAGGAATCTCTATTTATACCATTGGTATTGGTACGCCCAAAGGGGAACCTATCCCTCAATTTGATGAGAATGGTAAATTAAATGGTTATAAAAAAGATAAAAATGGTGATATTGTTTTATCACAACTTGATGAAGCTTCTCTTAAAGAAATTGCGACCATTAGCAATGGCCGTTATTTCAATTCTACTTTAGGTGCCTTTGTTATGAATCAAGTTTATCAAGAAATTTCGTATCATGAAAAAAAACGTCTTGAAGATTCATTACTTCAATTTCATCAAGATCGCTATCAATGGTTCTTAGCGATTGGTTTTATTTTATTATTTTTAGAAATCTTTTTGTCTGATCGAAAAAAACTTATCAAAATCCCAGAGCTGAAACGATAATGCTTATGTTAAAATTTATTCTTATTATTTTCTACTTTTGCTTCTGCTCATCTTCTTTTGCTGCTATAAATATTTCTGAATATTTATTGAATAAACAATTTAAAAAAGACTTTGATTCAGAACAATATGACGCTGCTGAAAAGTCTATTTCTAAATTATTAGCAGAAGATTCTACAAACCCACATTACTTACATAACTTAGGCCAAGCACAGCTTTTATCACAAAAGCCTGAAGAAGCGAAAGCCACTTTTGAAAAAGCACTATCTATGATGCCTGATGAAGATAAAGTTCATACCACACTTAATCTGGCAGCATCTCAATTAATGCAACAAAAAGTTGACTCTGCCATTGACCTATATAAATCTGTTTTACAAAAAAACCCTTCTAATAAAATTGCGAAACACAACTTAGAACTTGCTCTTCAACTATTAGAACAACAACAAGAACAGGAGCAACAGCAACAAAGCCAAGAACAACAGCAACAACAAGAACAACAACAAGAAGAAGCTGAGTCTACCGATGATAATGATGATTCTGATAACCAACAAAGTGATCGCGATAATGATCCTGATACATCTGAGATGGAACAAGAACTTGATGAAGCGCTACAAAAACAAAAAGAAGAAGAAGAAAAGAAAAAACAAGATGCTTATGATATACTAGACGCGCTTTCTCAACGTGAAAAAGATGCTCGTAAAAAGCATGCAGAAAAGCAACAACAACAACAAGGAAATATAGATTATGATTGGTAAATTTATACCATTGGTTATTATTTTTTTTCTAACCTTGTCACCTTATGTTTCAGCAACGGATATAACGGTTAAGGCATCGGTTAATCGCACTCAGCTTTCGATTAATGATGTTCTAGAATATAAACTTACCATCTCAGGTGCTAAAGGCCAGCCTAATATAAATGAATCTTTTCTTAAAGATTTTTCTATTATTAATCGATCGAGTCAGCAAAGTTATCAACTTATTAATAATGATTTCTTTTCTTCTCAAATTAAAACATTTCAACTGCAGCCTAATATTAAAGGTACTATCATTATTCCTAGTGCTAAAATTGCTATTTCTGGCAAATCATTTGAAACTGAGCCTATTACAATTACTGTCTCTGAGGGGACGTCTTCTCAACCATCTTTACAGAAAACTACTTCTGTTGCTAATACCAAAACAAACTCAAAACTTCCTTCAGGAAGCTCTAAAGATTTGTTTATTTTAGCTGTATTAGATAAAGAAACTGCTTATGTAGGTGAAGAAATTATTTATTCTATTCGTTTATATCGTCGTTTTTCTGCTATTAATCAATTACTCTATCAAGAACCTGAGTTTGGTATGCTATCGGAAACACTAGAACGAGATCAAAATACGTATACGCAGTCTTATAATGGTATTCGCTATTACGTTCAAGAAGTAGATAGACGCTCCTTATTTTCTTATGAATCAGGTACTATTACAATTCCTCCCGCTACGGCTGAAGTGCAAATTAATTTTTACTATGGTAACCAAGTTATTAAATCTAATGATGTTTCTATTAATATTCTCCCTCTTCCGGCAACTAATAAACCCAAAAACTTTTCTGGCTTAGTTGGTAACTATGAGCTTGACGTTGATGTTAATACACAAGCTCTTATAGAAAATAAACCTATTGCAATTCGCTTAAGTGTTGGGGGCTCTGGTAATCTAAAACAATTATCGGATCTTTCTTTTGATACCGATCCTAATCTCTTTAAAGTTTATCAATCTTCTACCAATGACCTTATAACCTACATTGATTCTGTCAAAGGTGTTCGGCATTTTGAATATATTATGGTGCCCAAAACAGATGGTGAATTGTCTCTCCCAAACTTTTCTTTCTCTTTTTTTAATCCAAAAACTAAACGCTATAAAACAATTTCATCTCCGGATCAAACTGTTTCTATTATAGACTCAGGAGAGGTCACTGAACGTTTAGCTGCGACTGATTCTACTAACTCCCTTACTGAATTACGCCAGGACTTGAGATATATTAAAGAATCTATTGTATTATCTGAGCAAGCAAAACCATTTTTCAAACAACTCTTTAGTATTTTCTTAATTATTATAAATTTCTTTTTATTTAGTAATGTTCTAATGTCATTTATTTCAAAAACGTCTTATTATCAAAGTATTTCTCAATCACTTACATTAAAACCTAGTAAGCGTGCTTTAAATAAAATAGAACAAATTAAACTAGATTCAAATTGGAATATTAATGATGTTCAAAATAGTATCTTTAACTATATATCTAGTATTATTAATCGTCCTGCACAAGGGCTTCCTATTGCGGAAATCAAAGATGAGCTTACTCAAAAAAAGATTGACTCAGCTGCTATTACTGATTTAGAATCCCTGTTAGACCAATGCTCATTTTTAGCTTACTCTCCTGACTCATCTACCCCTTCATCTAAACTAGATATCTGTGACAAAGCTATTGATATTATTAAAAGGATAAACGTATGATTTATTTAAAATATACCTGTTTTATTTTATGTTTTTTTGTATCAGTTCTTTTTGCTACTGATTTAGAACAACTTGATCAAGCTTCTTCTCTTTATAAAAATAATCAATATGATGACGCTTTATTAATTTATGAATCTCTTCATAATAGGTTTCCTAATAATATTGATATTATGTATAACTTAGGTAATGTTCATTTCAAATTAAAACATCATGGGTATGCTATTGCATATTACCTTAAAGCATTAAAATGGAATCCTTCTGATTCTGATATTCGTTATAACCTTTCTTTAGCAAGAGCTTTAGTTGATCACAAGTCGGAGTCTTCAACGTCTATTATAGCTACTATCATTAACTGGCTTAGGCTATTGTCGATTAATGCTTCCTTTAATGTTATGATGCTTTTCCTGCTTACTTTTCTTTTCGTGCTTCGTTTACTTCAATTGAAAAAGTTTAATCGTGAATTTTTATCTAATATGCTTGTTATTTCTGGATTGTTTTTTATTATTTCATTTAGTATTTTTTCATATCAATATAGTCATTACTCTGAAAAAAAAGGTGTTGTTATTGCTAAAAAATCAGCCGTTTATTCAGGGCCCTCTGAAACCCTGTCTGTTTTATTTTATATCCATGAAGGATATGAGTTTACCATTAATAAGATAACTGGTGATTGGCTTGAAATTGAACTTAGTAATGGGTTTAAAGGATGGGCCCCTGCTTCTTCTTTATTTATTCTTTAGTTTAATGGCTTAAGCGTTGTGAATATGTTAGTCTATTTAGAATAAATATTATGAAATCATTAACATTAATTAATAAAAATATTCACTTTATTGGCATTGCTGGATCAGGTATGATTGCGCTTGCACAATATCTTAGGGCATGGGGGCGTTGTAAAGTTACCGGATCTGAAATTAGAGAAACATCGGCTGCTAAAGATTTATTGTTACAAGGTATTAATATTTCCTTTTCTCATCATGAAGATAACGTAAAAGAAGCTGATATTGTTGTTTATTCTAGCGCTATTTCTGATTCTAATTGTGAATTACGCTATGCACAAAAACATAAAGTAGCTTGCTTTTCTCGTGGTGAATTTTTAGCCGAATTAATGGCGTTATATCAACGTCAAGTTGTTATTGCAGGTACTCATGGTAAAACAACCACTACAGGCATGCTTATTCATATCTCAGATGCTGCAGGCGTGACGCCCTCATTTATGATAGGAGGAGAATTACCTCCTTATCATATCAATGGACGTTATTCCGAAAGCTCTACTTTTATTGCAGAATCTGACGAATCTGATGGTTCGTTTTTATTATTAAAACCATCTCATATTATTTTAAATAATTTAGAAGCAGAGCATCTGCATTATTACAAAAGTCCTGACAATCTTTTTCAGGCATTTAATACATTTTTTCATCAGTCTCTTGAACATAAATCAAAAATTGTTATTAATTATGATTCGCCGCAGCTAGTTTCTATTGCAAAAAGTTTAGATCATAAAAATTTTGTTTCATTCTCTATTGATCATTTAGATTCTGATTTTACTGCCCGTAATATTGCGTTTAACCAAAATAGCTCTTCTTTTGATTTGTATCAAGAAAATGTTTTTAAAGGAACTATTCACTTAAATCTTATTGGTCGTCATAATATTTATAATGCTCTTGCAGCTTGCTCTCTTGCTCTTACAATGGGGCTATCTATATCTTATGTCAAAAAGGGTTTAGAAAGTTTTCAAGGTGTCAAACGACGTATTCAACATATATGTACCCATAATAATATTCAAGTATATGATGACTATGGCCATCATCCTACTGAAATAGAAGCGACATTAGATGGCTTAAAACAGTCTAAACAATCCCCTATTACCTGTGTTTTTCAACCGCATCGATACTCTCGTGTTAAAGAGCATATGGAAGATTTTCATAATGCCTTTAATCACGCTGATAGAGTTTTCATTACACCTATCTATTCTGCTAACGAAGTTAATAAAGATGATAGCCTCATGGAATCTATGATAACAGGGATTCAAAAACACTCTAATTGTGAGGTTAGTTATTTTAACTCTTTTGATGATATTATTGGTCATTTAATTAGTACAGTGAAAAGTGGGGATATTGTTATTACAATGGGAGCCGGAGATATCTATAAAGTATCTAATGAATTAGCTACTCATTATCAAAACTTATGAAGGTGATTTTATTAAATATTTAAGTAATGTTTCTATTAATACGTTAACATCATTTAAACAATCTGGGATTATTCAACATCTTTATATTGTTGATTCTAAATTAGATATTCTCAATTTTTTTGATAATCATACTCAGTGGTTTGTTCTTGGAAAAGGGTCCAATAGCCTTATTTTAGAATCTGCCTTAGCCATTCCCTTTATCAAGTTAGGTTCTTCTTTTCAAAAGATGACATATAATAATGACTACCTTCTAGCAAAAGCTGGAGCTTTGGTTCCTCAACTTATGAGCTTTTCTCAAAAAAATGGTTTATCTGGCTTAGAATTTATGGCTGGAGTTCCTGCTTCTTTAGGAGGAATGATTGCTATGAACTTTGGTTGCTGGGATGTATGTATGCAAGATATTGTTCATTCCGTCGATCTTTATATTCCTGGCCAAGGCTTTGTTACATTTTCTAACGAACAATGTCAATTTGGTTATCGCACTAGTATCTTTCAAAGCATGGATTGTCTTATACTAAGTGCTAAACTATATGTATCATCATCAGACCCAAGTAGTATTAAAAAAACAATTCATCAGTATGTAACACAACGATTAACCAAACAACCCATGAGGACAGCAACATTTGGCTCTATTTTTAAAAATCCTGCGCCAGATCCTGCGGCAGCTATTATTGAACAATCTGGATTTAAAGGCTATCAATTACGTACTGCAAAGATATCTGATTTACATGCTAATTTTATGGAAAATATAGCGGATGCATCTTCTCAAGATGCTTTAGATTTAATGGCGATCATTCAAAAAAACGTCAAATCTAAATTTAATATTTCATTACAGCCTGAGGTTAGTATCTTTCAATGATTAAAGAATTTAAAGATAAAACCATCACTGTACTATGTGGAGGAGACTCCAAAGAACGTGACGTCTCGCTTCGTTCTGGTCAAAATGTTTATAATGCCTTACTTGATCTGGGTTATTGTGCTGAAATTCGTGATCCCGTGGATATTAACTTTGATTCTGATTGTTTTGATATTGTTTTTTTAGCACTTCATGGCCCTGGATATGAAGATGGTACAATTCAACAGCAGTTAGAACGAAATAAAATTCCTTACACAGGATGTGGCGTTTTAGCTTCACAAATCGGTATGGATAAAGTTAAAACTAAATTACTTTGCTCTCAACATAATCTTCCAATACCTCATTATCAGCTCTTGAATACTTCTATCGATACATTACCTCTATCTTTTTCTTATCCTGTTATTATTAAACCTGTTTCTGAAGGCTCTAGTATTGATGTTTTTATTATTGAAACGGATCATGACTTACACCAAAAATCAGCACTTTTAACACAATCATACCAATCTTATTTATTAGAAGAATTCATTGAGGGTAGAGAACTAACCGTAGGTCTTACTGAAGCTAATGATCTCATTACCCTCCCTCTTCTTGAATTAAAAACTAATAATCGCTTTTATGATTATGAAGCAAAATACACACAAGGCTTAACATCCTTTATGTTACCTGCATCTGTTACCAATCATGAAAAACAACTGCTATTTGATTACTCTAAAAAACTTTTCACATTAACCTCGTGTTCTGGCTTTGCACGTATTGATTATCGGCTCTGCCCTCAACGTGGCCCCTTCATATTAGAAATAAATACCATCCCTGGCTTAACTGATACATCTGACATCCCCGCTCAAGCGCAGGAATATGGATGGTCTTTTACTGAATTTATATCGATCATATTATTAAGTGCACTCAATCGCTATACATCATGGGCATAACAAAACGCTATTCTAGTTTAATTGGCGTTCTTGTTATCATCTCTTTTTTGTTTTTTTCTCCTCTTTTTTATTTAAAAGATATTCGTATTACATCTAATCCTATTTTTGTTAATTTAGATGATTGCCAAACTTCCTTAAATTCCTTAGTTGGAAAACATCTTTTACATATATTTATTTTTGGTTTAATTGATAAACAAATATCTTCTTTTTCTGAAATTGAATCTATTAATATTACTTTTTCTGGTTTTAATATACTCACTATTTCACTAACTGAACGTACTCCTTGGATTTCTAGTATTGTTGATGGTAAAAGTATTTTTATCGATAAAGAAGGTTATATCTTAACTTACAATAATAACGCATCTGCTACTTATGATGATATTTTTATTATTAAAGGTTTATTAAATAATGATTTAGAATACCCTATGATTCAATCTGACATGTTAAAGACCGTAAAAGGATATGTTAGCTTATTTAAACGTTTTTTTCCTAATCATAATTTATTTTTAGAACGTATTCATAATCAATTTTGGCAACTCATTCTTGATGACTATATTGTTGTTTTATTAGGAGATTTATCTAACTTAGCTAATCAATTTTATCGGATTAATTATTTTTTAGACCATCTAGACTCACGGGACTATAGTAATCTTGATTATATTGATTCTCGAATTAATAATAAACTTCTGGTGAAATATGCAAGTAAACGATAATACCTATATTAGCTTAGATATTGGTTCATCTAAAATATGTGCTATTATTTGTGAACTTCAGCGTGATAAGACAATTAATATCAAGGGTGCGGGTATAAGCTCTTCTTCTGGTTTATTTAATGGTGATATTGTTCATTTAGATAAGCTTAAAACAAGTATTAAAAATGCAATTTCTCGTGCGGAACATGAGGCTGGCTATAGCTCTAAACATATTCTTGTTAATATCCCTGCTTTAGGGCTAGAGTTTTTACATCATACAGGTATGCTTGTTTCTAAAAGTGAAACCGGTCAAATTACAAAAGAAGATCAGACTGAATGTATTAAACGGTCTAAAACCATTTCCTTTACATCAGACAAACGACTCTTGCACGCAATCCCTCTCTTATATAAAGTAGAAGATGTTCCTGTTCAAAGCCCCGTTGGTGTTTTTGGTCGCCGTTTAGAAGTACAATCTCATTTAATTTTTTCTAAATTATCCCTACTCAATGGTATTCATAAAGTTTTAAAAGATTATGATTACTCTATTAAAGGCATGATGTTTTGTTCACACGCATTAGCTCATGCGTTACTTTATGAACAGGAGCGCTCTCAAGGCTGTTTTCTCATTGATATAGGAGGCTCTTCATCCAAAGTGTCCTTTATCAAACATAATCGCATTCAACGATCTATTGTCACTCCTATGGGAGGTAATCTTATTACTAAAGATATTGCTACTTGTCTTAATATTTCTTTCTCTGAGGCAGAACGATTAAAAATTTTATATGGATCTCTTTCATTAAGAAATATTGATCCTCAGGAAACGATTGATATTCTTACCGCAGTTGAAGGCCGAAAAAAAATTAAATTATTACTACTATGTCATATTATTGAATCTAGAATACGTGAGCTAGTAACCTATTTTTTAAAGCATATGCCTCTTATTTCGGATTCTTCTTATCCTATTGTTCTTGGAGGAGGCGGGTCTCTTCAACAAGGGCTAACCCCATACTTTCAACATCATTTAAATAAAAATATTCGCGAAAACATCCTGGATTCTAAGTCTCTTATGGGAAATCCATCCTATCATACAGCCATTGGTATGCTATTATACGCTATAAAAACAAATGCTATCGATTATATTTATTTAAAACAACCCTTTATAAAGAGATGTAAAGAATGGATAACACAACTTTATTAAAATTAAAGTCACTATATTTTTCTTTACGCTTACTCATTCATAATGTGTATCATCGTTTTGATCAGCTTTTAAAAGGATTTTCATCCTTGTTTTGCTTGGTTATTATTATTGTCTTATTTTTAGAATTTGCGTTTCATTTAGAAACAACTAATATAGCCGTTTATTTTTTATTCCATCGTTTTTTAATCGGATTTTTTGCTTTTGATAGTTTATTACGTGTTTTATTTTTCAAACAAACAAAATGGACTTATATTTATAAAAATCCTATCAATAGCTTGGTGCTTTTTACATTTATTTCTGATCTTTTTTTACCTTCTTTTCACATTACATTTTTTATCTCGCAACTACTACTATTTATGGTTTTAGTTAGTCGTGTATCTCACTTACAATTATTTCTAACATGGTTAAAGGTTCGTCCTGCACAAATTATTATCTTAGCCTTTTTATTTGTTATTTTTGTGGGTTCTCTATTACTTAGTTTACCTATTTCTACATCCACTCAAACTCCTATGTCATTTATTGATGCTTTATTTACATCATTTTCATCGGTTTGCGTTACAGGACTAACGGTTAATAATATTGGGTCTGATTTTTCATTTTTTGGACAACTTATTATTTTACTGCTAATTCAAATTGGGGGTCTTGGTATTATGTCTTTTTCAGCTTTATTAATGCTCATTTTGAGACGTAAAGTCTCTCAATCTGATACTATGCGCTTGCAAGAAAATTATGCCACTATGAATCTTAAAGACACCTTTTCTGCTATCAGCTTTATTTTTAAATTCACCTTATTTTTTGAGTTTATTGGGTCTCTTTTTCTTATCATTGCTTGGTATACTCCTCAACAAAGCTTAAAGGATCTTGTTTTCACCTCTGTTTTTCACTCTATATCAGCGTTTTGTAATGCGGGATTTTCGTTATTTTCGGATAGTTTAACTCAATTTCAATTTCATTTTCCAACTATTCTTATTATCTCTTTTCTAATTATTGTAGGAGGGCTTGGGTTTCCTGTTTTATTTAACTTATATCAACGCTTTATAAAAAATCCTCACACTAAATTACGCCTTCAAACTCGCATGGCTTTAGTTATCACCCTTTCTCTAATCTTGTTTGGCACATTTCTCATTTTTTGTACTGAATATTCACATAGCATGAGCGCTTTTAGCTTTCTTGAAAAATTACAATTATCCTATTTCCAATCTGTAACTACCCGTACCGCTGGCTTTGTTACCACCGATATTACAATGTTTCATCCAAGCACCATAATGATGTGTCTTATTTTAATGATTATAGGCGCTTCTCCTGTATCTACAGGAGGGGGAATAAAAACAACAACATTTGCGTTAATTCTTATTTCATTTTGGAATATTGTTAAATCGTCCTTTCGATTTGATTATCAGAAAAAAACGATTGATCCGAATAGTGTTTTTGTTGCCTTTGCAACCTTATTTATCGCTCTTTTTTTAATTTGTGGCTTTTCTTTCTTTTTATTCTTATCTGAAGTAGCTCCTATTGATAAATTACTTTTTGAAGTTGTCTCTGCGTTTGGTACCGTTGGTCTATCGCTTGGTGTTACAGCTCACTTATCAGCGATTGGCAAACTAATTATTATGACGATTATGTTTATTGGAAGAATTGGCCCATTTGTCTTTCTTTATGCGTTTTTTCAACGTAGAAATGTGAAACATTTTTCATATCCGGTTGAAAAAGTAAGTATTGTTTAGTAAGTTAATCTTGTAGGGATTATGTCTTCATCAAAAAAAAGTATAGCTGTATTAGGAATGGGTCAGTTTGGCTACCAGCTGGCTATTTCTTTAACTCAAAAAAACTTTGAGGTTCTTGCGTTAGATTCTAATCCTGAAATGATTGATGAAGTTAAAGAACTTGTTTCTGAAGCAATTATTATTGATACTACGGATGAAAAAGCAATGAGATCAATTAATATCGATACGGTTGATATTGCTATTGTTGCCATTGGGTCAAATGTTCAGTCTAGCTTATTGTCTACCGCGCTTTTACAACGTTTAGGTCTAGTAGATATTCATGTTCGTCATATCAATTCACTTCAAGAAAATATTCTTAAATCCATTGGTATTAAACACATTATTAGTATTGAAAAAGAAATGGGTATTCAAGTATCTAATACCTTATCTACTGATCGTGTAGGCCGTTATATCTCTATCTCAGAACGCCATTCCCTTATGGAAATTCAAGTTCCTGAAGGCTTTGTTGGAAAATCATTAAAAGATCTTCATGTTCGTTCTCAATTTAGAGTTAATATTGTTGGTATTAAAACTCGGGTTCCTAACGTTAATGATAATGGAGAAGTAACTTATGTTATTGAAATGACTGATGTACCAGATCCTAATTATCCCCTCACTAAAGAAGATCTGCTAGTTATCGCAGGAACTGATGATAATTTACGAAAATTTATTCGACTTGGAGAACTCAATGTTTAAGTTTTTTTCGCATCGCGTATCTATTATTGTTAAATTATTCTTTTTTATTGCTGGGTTTTTGGGTGCTATCTATCTAGCTTGTTTTGCAATTTATAATACCTTTGTTTCATACCTGTTAACTACCCATAATATTTCTTTTCATTTTTCAGATATTACATCTTTAATCCCATTAGATTCTATTATTATTAGTGTTTTAATCATCTTATTATTAACTATTTTTATTGCTTTCGATCTCATCATATTTGTTAAAAAAATTAATGATCAGATCAAAGAATCTCTTAGTGATCGAAAATTAACTGAGCAGTTTAGCCAATTTTATTCTAGTATGACTTTTTTTGGTATTCTAAAAAATTTAAAAAGTTTATTATCTCTATTTAAATCGTTTGATAATATGAAAACAGCTCGAATTGTTTTGGAATCTTCTACCATTAAACAACTCATGAACTCTGTTTCTGAGGGCCTCATTTTAGTTAATAAAGATTTAATAGTTACTCATATTAATCATGTGTCAGAACATGATTTAGGATTAATTCCTGGTGAAATTATTGGTGAGGCTATGTCTCGTAAAATTAACAATGAAATTTTAATTCAGTCTTTAGAAAAAGTGTTTGAATTTGATCATAAATACCTAGATTTAGACATCAAACAATATGACTTGATTGCCTCTATTTATCCATTAAAAGATAAGTTTGGGGATATTATTAGAGCACTTGTGATCTTTAATAAAAATTCATCATGTTCGGATACATCAAAATCTGATTCAAATTCATCTCAAGAAAAAAAATAATACCTCTTTATGAAAGCTGTTGTTCAACGTGTTTCTAAAGCTAGTGTTAGCATCAATCATGCTATTACAGCATCTATTGATACCGGTCTCTGCGTCTTTCTAGGTATTCATCGTCATGATACCCCTGATCATAGCTTATGGATGATTGATAAATTACTTAATTTACGTCTTTTTTCAGATCCCTCAGGATTAATGACTGATAGTATTAGTGATAAACAGTATGGTATTTTAGTTGTATCTCAATTTACATTATATGGTAACTGCCAAAAAGGTAGACGCCCTAGTTTTACAGAAGCTGCCCCCGCTGACATTGCGGAGCCAATTTATAATGATTTTATATCTCATCTTTCACAAACCTACCCTTACTCATCATCTGGTAATTTTGGAGCTATGATGGAAATCTCTCTAGTTAATGATGGCCCTGTCACCCTTTTGATTGAACGCTAAAATAGCCCTGATTATTCTACGGCTATTTCTTTATAATGCAAAAAAATTTCTTGATGTTTTTTCGATAATCATCCCTATCTTATTTTTTTCTATTTGCTTTACGGCGGCTATCTTATCTAAAACGAGTGATACATTTGCCGGTTCATTATCGCCTTTAATCCCAATGGGATTCATGTAAGGACAATCTGTTTCTATCATAATATGGTCTATTGGAATCTGTTTAATAGCATTAATCACTTTACCTTTTTTGGCAAATGTAATCATACCTGTAAATGAAAAATAAGTATTTTTATTTAGCACTGATAACGCAAAATCAACTGATGATGAAAAACAATGTAATACTTTTTTTACATCTTGATACTCATTTAAAATTAATTTCATATCATCATCTGATTCCCGACTATGTATTATTGCTGGCAAATTAAATTCTCTTGCTAAATCTAATTGTTTTTTAAAACATTCTATTTGCTCTTCTTTGGGCGCTGACATGTGGTAATAATCTAATCCAATTTCGCCTACGGAAACATAATTGCTTGTCGATAATTCTTTTTTTAATGTTTTAAACCCTGAAAAACCTGCCACGTCACATGGATGCACTCCTATTGTTGCTGATATATATCCTGGATACTCTTGAGCTTGTTTTAAGGCTTGTCTAGCACTATCTATATTAACCCCTACATTAATAATATGTGTTACCCCTTCTTTTTTTGCCTTAGCTACAACATCTTTTAACTGTTTTTTTAAATAAAATAAATGGGCATGAGTATCAATCATTGTTACGTAATCTTAACATAATTAATCGTGCGTTTTTATCTTTCATTAACCCGGCATTATACTCAGCTTCTTTTTGAACTCCAAAAAACAAATCTCCACGTTGAGGTCCTTTAATAGCGCCCCCTGTATCCTGAGCTATTACCAAGTTACTAAAGTCCTGCGGATCGTTTGGTATCGTTGCCTCTACCCATATCAAACTATGAAAGGGGTAATATTGCTTATCTACAGCTAATGATTTCATGGCTTTTAATGCTGATCCTGCAGCTCCAGAAAAATCAGTTTTTGTATCAAATTTAAAAAAAACATAGGACGGATTGTGGATAATAATGTCTCTGGCTCGTTTTAAATCTTTTTTTAAATACTCTTTTATAAATGGCCCATTGCGTTGCTGTTGTGTAATTATCTTCTTATCAAGCATATACTGACTAATTGATTTATATCCATACCCATTAGACCCTGCATAAACTACCTTTTTAACTTTCCCGTCAGGAAATGTAAGAAGCCCTGATCCTTGCATCATTAACAAATACACATCGATAGAATCTTCTAACCAAGCTAGCTCCAATTCTTTACCATCGAATGCTCCAGCTAGAATTGCTTCGTGGGTATGATAACGCGCTTGTCTGGAATTTGGCTTTTGATAAATTGGAATAGAATATGCCCTTGATTTCACATAATCTGCTTTAGCATGAAAAATATGATAGCCCGTTATCAAATGTTCTTTTTGTGGTACGGTCATCATAATAGGCTCATAATATGTTTCTATAAATTGCTTGATATGCTTATTATTGGTTTTATCTAATCGTTCTAAATCATATCTAAAACGTTTTTCTGTTTTTTTTGTTACCTGTTTATTGAGGGTTAAATAATCATTAAATACTTCTATAAGAGGAGCTTGCTTCCATCCTTTTAACTGATCAAATGTTAACATATCTATACGTAAATCTGTCGCTTGTAGCTGGCTACTCATGATCCATAGCCCTATTAATAATCGGTTACTAATTTTTTTTATGTTTAAGCACATCGTTATATACGTCTTTTTTATTCCATCCTAACGTCTTTGCTAAGGCTCCAATTTGACTTTGTGTTAACCCTAGCTCACAGGCTTGTTTTATAAAAGTGGTATTATGCGCTTCTTTTTCCTTAGGCAAAGATACCATAAAACACCACTCTCCCTTTAACATATCATCCTTGAATTGTTTCAAAATTTCTGAGGGGCTCCCATAAAGAAGCGTTTCATATAGTTTTGTAAGCTCTTTTCCTAAAACACAATAAGCAGTTGGATAATTTTTTTCTAACAATACCATGGACTGCTTGATACGTTTTGGTGACTCAAAAAATAAAATTGGCATTGATAACTTACTCATATTTTTTAATAGAGTTAACGCTTGTCCTTCTTTTCTTGGAAAAAATCCTCCAAATATATATTGATCGCCCCCCATTCCAGCTACGGATACTAACGCTGTTACCGCCGATGGTCCTGGAATTGGGACAACATTAACCTGCTGCTCTAATAATTTTGCTATAGTATAACTTCCAGGATCTGAAATACTTGGAGTTCCGGCATCACTTACAATCGCAATATCTTTTCCGTCCTGAATCGCTTGAAATAGAGTCTTAAACCGCATGGCTTCATTATGCTTTTCTAAACTAATTAAGGTTTTCTTAATATTTAAATGTGCAAGTAATAATGCTGTTTTTCTAGTATCTTCTGCCGCAATTAAACTAACATCATTTAAAATACTTTCTAATCTCTTTGAGATATCATTTAAATTTCCAATAGGGGTTGCGCAACTATAACACGTACCTATTTTTTCGCTAATTGGAATGATCCTTCATAGGCATTTTTAGCAGAAATGATATCCATATTAACCTTCCCTTTGTAAACGCCACCTTCATCAATTTTTAATTCATCGCCAGCAATATCCCCATATACACGTCCTGTTTTTAATATGTGTAAACTTTTAATTGCTTCTATATTTCCAATTACTTCTCCCCCCACAACAACATGTTTTGCAATTAAAGTTGCTTTTACCTTACTCTTTTGACCTATATAAACTTCGCCTTGAGAATTAACTTCCCCCTCAAAGCTTCCTTCTATCCGAATAGATCGCTGTGAATGCAAGACACCTTTTACTGTAGAATCTTCTCCGATCACCGTATTTACTATATCTGTTCTATACTTTTTTTGGTTCCTCACAGTTATTTACACTACCATATTCGTCTTCTTGCTGTAAACATATCAAGGTCTAAATAAGCTATTGGATTTAACCGCTGATTCCATTTTCTTATTTCATAATGTAAATGAGGTCCCGTTGATAATCCAGTTGAACCAACCTGCGCAATTACCTGTCCTTTTTTTACGATCTCTTTTCGCTTTACTAAAATCTGAGAACAATGAGCATAATACGTTCGATACCCATAATTATGATTCACAACCACAACATACCCAAAGGTTCGAGACCACCCTGCATATTCTACAATCCCATCTGCAGTTACATGGATCGGAGCTCCCGCCCATGATGCAATATCAATTCCTTTATGAAAACGGCGTTTTTTAGAAACAGGATGCTTTCTCCATCCATACCGAGACATAACCCGACCATATAAAGGTCGTATCGAAGGAGTCGCTTCAAAACGAGCTGTGATTAAATGCGTTCTTTTTAAATGAATACTATATTTTTGATTAAACTCATCGACATAGTTCTTCATCATATTAACCAGTTTAAAAGCACGCTCTTCTGAGCTTACTGCACTCTTTTCTAACACTTTTAATTCTTTTTTAAACTTTTTAATATTCTTTTTTCTTAGTTTTTTTTTTACTCTTGCCTTTCCTAACAATAATTCTAATCGTTCTTCTTTTTCAATCAAATCGATCATATCATTTTTAATAAAATCAATTTCCTCATTCAACACTTTGATAGATTCCATTTTTTGTGAATAATCTTTTTTTAATTTGTTATAAGCTGCTTGTTGAATATTAACGTTATAAGATAAATATATCCCCACACCCAATGCAATTAAAGCAGCTAATAAGCTAATACTAGCTATTTTTAATTTATTCTGACTAATCGTCAATGTGTAACTTTTACCAGAATTATTTTTAAAAATCACAAATGAAATTGTATTATCGTTACTCATTACTTACTCATGGTCGGGGCGACTGGATTTGAACCAACGACCTCTAGTACCCCATACTAGTGCGCTACCGGGCTGCGCCACGCCCCGTTTATTTTTTATATATTATACGAAACTGTGCTTATTTGTGCTAGATGAATATTTGATTCTTATTAAGAAGACCCTAGCGTATTGCGCTCGGACACTTATAATCTCTCGCCTTACTAGGCATGATACCCCATCATTATAAAAATACAGGTTGTGTCACTTCATATGAAAATGTAGCGTCTTGATTTGCTTCTAACCATTTTAAATACTCTTTCTTAATCGATACCTGACATCGACATAATGCGGCAAATAATGTTTGCGCATCTGGGTTATTTAAAAAANTATTTAACTCTTCAAAATCACAATCTGGAACATAATCCGGATGTATCAATCTAGTAAGCTCTGCTTCTTTATTGTATATCACATAATAAACGTCATGCTTGATTTGCTTAAAATCAACATCGTATGTTGTATTATTGATCTTAACCTTAAAAAGGCCTGCCTTAAAAAAGCTTCCCTCTTCTTTAATTACTTCATTATTACTAACATTTAGTTCATATTGATTTTNTGACATTGGCTCTANTTTTACTTTGTTTTTATCCTCTTTAAATTCAAGGCTTGNTCATAATACGTAGGGTATGTAAAAAAGTAAATATTTTTCTATTTTTTTATAGCGTTATCCGTTTTATTGGATATTTGTTGTGTCATAAACCATCGTTTATGAGACAGACAACATCACACCCTCTTATGTTTCTTCTTTCCCTTTTGTTATTACCATTTTTCCACTACGTACCATTTCTAAAATTCCAAAGGGTTCTAGCATATTAATGCAGGTATCTATCTTTTTAGATTCACCTACTATTTTTAATATTAGTGTATTATCACTAAAATCTATCGATTCTCCCTGAACATGTTGTACTAACTGCAGGATTTCACTTCTATCTTTTGGGCTTAACTTCACTTTTATTAACGCAAACTCTTGCTCAATAGCATGGCTACTATCATGCTCTGATGCATGCACGACATCAACTAACTTGCCACATTGTTTTATAATTTGCTCTAAAACTTCCTTGTCTCCTTGGGCTGTTACCGTCATTCGAGAAAATCGACCATCAATAGCGGGTGATACAACTAAAGACTCTATATTAAATCCTCGCCTGGAAAATACTAAACAAATTCGTAATAATACGCCGGGCTTATTAGCAACAAATAAACTAATGGTATGACTACCTTCTCGGCTAATGGATTGATTACTCATATGCTATGTACTTCCTTTTGGTTTTTCTAATTTTTTTGTTGGCCTAGAAATAATCATATCTTCAGCAGCTGCCCCAGCTGGTACCATCGGAAAAACATTGTCTTGTTTAATCACTTCAGCATGAATAACACAGGGTCCCTCATTATAATCTAATGCTTTCTGCAATACCTTTTTAACATCGGCAGGACGCTTAATTCGAAATGCTTTGGCTCCATATGCTTTCGCCACTTTACTAAAATCTGGATTTCCTACCATATCAACCCCTGACAAACGATCATCAAAAAATAGCTCTTGCCACTGCCTTACCATTCCTAAATATTTATTATCAATAATAACAATCTTAATGGGTAACTTATGAATGACTGCCGTAGATAATTCAAATAATGTCATCTGAAATCCACCATCCCCACAAATAGCAATAACTGTGTTTTTTGGTTGTCCAAACTGCGCCCCAATCGCTGCTGGAAACCCAAAACCCATTGTTCCAGCTCCCCCTGAGGTAATCCACTGATCAGGTCGTTTAAAATTATAAAACTGTGCCGTCCACATTTGATGTTGCCCAACATCTGTTGTTACGGTTGCTTCCCCTTTTGTTAGTTTATATAACTCATCAATAACATGCTGAGCCTTTAACCCTCCATGAATTTTGTAACTTAATGGGTATTTCTTTTTGTTTTTCTGCACTGTTTTCAACCATGCTTTTGTATCTAATGGCTTTACTAAATCTATCAATTTTTCTAAAATAACCTTAGCATCCCCCACACAACTCGCATCAGGCACTAAAATTTTATTGATTTCAGCTGGATCAATATCAATATGACATTTTTTAGCTGTTGGACAAAACTTTTCTATTTTAGCAGGGGTAATTCGATCATCCCAACGTGACCCAATCGAAAAGATTAAATCACATTCGGCTACTGCCTTATTAGCATAGGCAGTTCCATGCATACCTAAAAATCCTACTGACAACTCATGATCTTCTGGAAATCCTCCCATACCTAGTAACGTCGATGTGACAGCTGCTCCTAATTTTTCGGCTAAGGCTAGTACTTGTTTATGCGCTTGTGCAATAACAACACCATGACCAATTAACAATAAAGGCTTCTTACATCCCTTAATTGTATCTGCTAATTTTTTAATATCTTTTATCAACGGTTTGTCAGGCTTTGAAAACCCTGGCAAATCCATTTCAGCACTATCACTATCAGCATCACAGGGACTACTTGAAACATCTTTTGGTACATCAATTAAAACAGGCCCAGGCCTTCCCGTAACTGTAATAAAAAATGATTCTTTTACAATTCTAGGGATATCGTTAGGGTTTTTTACCAAATAACTATGTTTTACTACAGGGGCTGTAATTCCAAATACATCTGCCTCTTGGAACGCATCTTTTCCTAGAACAGGGGTTATCTGTTGTCCACAAATAACAATCATGGGCACTGAATCCATATTGGCTGTTAATAGCCCTGTAACCGTATTTGTTGCCCCCGGCCCGCTTGTTACTAATACCACCCCTGGCTTTCCTGTTGCCCTTGCATACCCATCCGCCATATGGGTCGCGCCTTGTTCATGTCTAACTAAAATTAATTCAATAGATGAATCATAAATAGCATCAAAGATAGGAATTGCAGCTCCCCCAGGATAGCCAAAGATATACTTAACACCTTGTTTTTCCAAACACCTTATTAACGTTTCTGCCCCATTTAGCTTTTTTTGTTTATTTTTATCCAAAATAAAAACTCCCTTCAATCAATCTTTTGGATTAAATCATACTTTTTAAACATTTTCAAACTTAATTTAACTTAAAAATTAACATTTTTTTAAAAACATTAACAATTCTAGCCATAATTCAAAACCCTGCCATGGTCTGCCTCTGAATATTAGAGTGAAATTCATATTGCTTTGCTTTTTTCTTAACTTCTACATATAATCATTTTTTTAGGAGGTTTTTTATGATTAAATATATATTTTGTATTGCTACCTTTATTTTCTCTCTTTTTACATTTAATTATGCTGAAATTTTAAATGTTGTAACTGACTCAGATACAGCCCTCATTAAACTTAATAAAGTTGACATTGGTATTTCTGTTGTTACTAATTATAAAATTAAGACAGGCACTTATCTTCTTACAGTTGAAGATAATGGCGCCGAAATCTATTCAGAACTTATTGAAATTACCAATGACCAAGAAGTAACCACCATCTCTATCAAACTTGATAATCAATTAGCAAAAGAAGTCATTGATAGTAAAAAACAAAAACAATTTGCTTCTTATGCCCTAGGTAAGAAAGGGGATCTTGGCCTTGGGTTTTATATGGCCCCCACATCTCTAAGCGGTTTAAAACTTTCGTATGATATCGATCCCCTCACGATTCAAACTATTTTCTGGTTGTCTCAATCTAATACTTCTAGGTATTTTGTAGGGGGTATACGATTTATTAACTACTTTAACAATCAATATACTAAACACACCCTATTTCGCTTATATTCTGGTCTTGGCTATATCTACGGCGATCTTAATGGCACCATAGAAACTAATACTGAAATTCCTTTTGGTGCAGAATTCAAGTTAAGACAACAACTTCCGAAAGCCCCTATCTGGAGCTACTTAATCTTTAGCTACATGGCATTAGGTTATAATTTAATGGCCTCTATTGATGGTCTATTTTACTTTGTAGAAACAGGCTTAACTCTTACTGAGTCAACCAATAATGATAATGATTACACTGGCCTAAAATTTGCTTTGGGCTTAAAGTATTATTTTTAATTTATCACTTTTTCGTTACACTATCATGTAATGGATATACACGATACTAATAAAAAAATTGCCGTTGTTGGAGCGGGCGTTGCTGGTTTAACAGCGGCTTATTTACTATCTAAAAAATTTAACGTCCATTTATTTGAAAAAAATCACTATTTTGGAGGACATGCTAACACCATTACCATCCCTAATGGAGCTGATGCAGGAACCCCCGTCGATACAGGCTTTATTGTCTTTAACAAACAAAATTATCCCGTATTTTTATCACTACTTAAAGCGATTGATGTTCCTTATACATTATCTGATATGTCTTTTAGTTATGTTAGCAAAAATCCTTACTTCATGTACTCCTCTGATGTTCCCTGGGGACTATTTGCTCAAAAACGTAACTGGTTTTCACCTTCTTTTTATCGTCTTATCTCTGAAATTTTGCGCTTTAATCAACAAGCGTCTTTTGATATCACGTCCAATACTGAATTCCCTGATACTTTAGGTGACTACCTTAATCGCCATAAGTTCAGCGACTCCCTTATTCGCTACTACGTGATTCCCATGGGGTCCGCAATTTGGTCTGCTTCGTTTGATGAAACAATGGCTATGCCAACACATACCTTTCTTCATTTTTGGCGTAATCATGGCTTACTACAAGTTACTAACAGACCAAGCTGGTATACAATCAAAGGCGGTTCTCGAACCTATGTTAATGCAATTATTAATAAACTTCCTAACGTTTCCCTCAACAATGCAGCAACTTCTATTGCACGTTTTGATAATGGCGTTCGCATCCAAACTGAAGATAATCAAGAATGCTTCTGTGATTACGTTGTTATCGCCACCCACGCTAATGAAGCGCTAGCACTACTAGAAAATCCCACTGATGATGAAAAACGATTACTCGGCGCTTGGTCTTATTCAACTAACCACACTCTATTTCATACCGATCCATCTCAACTCCCCCCAAAAAAACAATGTTGGGCTTCTTGGAACTACTTGCAAACATCTCAACAGAACGACTCTCCAGTTAGCGTAAGCTACTACATGAATCGCTTACAATCATTACAATCTAAAACACCCTACATTGTTACATTAAACCCTCAATCACCTATTCCAGATCCCCATATTATCAAAGACCTTACCTATACTCATCCTTGCTTTAACAAGACTAGCATTGCTACTCAAAAAGAACTCCCTTCTCTTAACAATAAACTTCATACATTTTTTTGCGGAAGTTATTTCAAATACGGATTTCATGAAGACGCAGCGTGCTCTGGAGCTGATATTGCCAAACAATTTGGAATAACATTTTAATGAGCGATATTTTTATTGGCACCTTATTTCATAAACGCTTTCATCCCACAACGCATGCCTTTACCTACCCAGCCTTTTTTTTTGGACTCGATTGCGATTCTATTGAATCTATAACTAAAAAAAATCTTTTTTTTAGTTATAATCGATTTAATCTGTTTAGTATTTATGATCGTGACTATTTAAAAGATACCAAACAAACTATCTCTGAAAAAATTCGCTCTTTATTACAAGAACACAACCATAACACTCCCATTACCTCGATACGCCTATTTACTTCGGCTCGCTGTCTAGGATACTGCTTTAACCCTGTTAGTTTTTATTACTGTTATACCAACGACACGCTTACGTATGTTATCGCAGAGGTTAATAATACCTTTGGAGAACGTCACCCCTATATTCTTACCTGTAATGATATTGGAAAGTTTATTAACACATCAACCAATAAAGAATTCTACGTCTCTCCCTTTTTTGATATCGAAGGCTCTTATGACTTTAAACTTACTCCCTACCAACCCTCCATGGTCTTTATCATTGATTATAAAAAAGATGACCAGCTGTTGTTACACGCATCCCTTAAAGGCTCCCGCCTTCGTATGAGTTCTCTTACAACAATAAAGTTGTTGCTTACATTTCCATGGACGTGCTTTGCTACTTTTCTTCGTATACTTTTCCAAGCTTTTAATTTAAAATTTAAAAAATATTTACCAATAAAACAAAAAATGAAAATAAAACATCCTGATTCTTTTCTCTCTAAGAAACCTGGCTTTATGCAATACCTGCATATGAAACTTGTCTTATCTCAGTTAAAGCATATTCAAGATTATCATATTTCTGTTACATTACCGTCCGGTATTACTCAATCTTTTGGAGATCCCTCTCGTTCTGAGGATGCTACTGTCTGGATTAAAGATTATCGCTTTTTTTCTCGCGTAGCATTACGTCAAGATATCGGCCTTGGTGAATCTTTTATGTTAAATGAATGGGAATCTAATGACGTTAAAACGTTACTACTTATTTTTCTTAAAAGCTTAAAAACATCTCAAAATATTAATTCATGGGTTTCTTTTCCAATAAAGTTATTGTTAATATTTCAACATTTTTTAAACCGTAATCATATTACCAATAGCAAAAAAAATATTGGAAAGCATTATGATTTAAGTAACGATTTTTTCAAATGTTTTCTAGACGATACCATGATGTATTCATGTGCCTTTTATCCAGACAAAAAAACCTCCTTACTTGATGCACAAAAAGAAAAAATTCAGAAAATTATTGAAGCTAGTGATGTAAAACCTGGTATGCATATTTTAGAAATTGGATCTGGCTGGGGTTCTTTAGCCATTGAACTTGCTACCAAACATAACTGCCGTGTTACTACCGTTACAATTTCAAAAGAACAATTTAATTATGTTAAAGAAAAAATTAAGAATTTAAATTTAACTGATAAAATTACGTTACTATTCCAAGATTACCGCCACCTTGATGGTACCTTTGATCGCGTTATTTCTATAGAAATGATTGAGGCCGTAGGTCATAAATATCTGCCTACTTATTTTAAAAAAATTAATGATTTACTAACAGAATCTGGCAAAGCATTTATACAAAGCATTACCATTCGTGATGAAATTTATCATACCTATAAATCTAAAACGGACTGGATTCAAAAATATATTTTTCCTGGAGGACATCTTCCTTCGGTAAGTCATATTAAAGAGATTATCAAAAATACCAACCTCTCTCTTACATTCTCAGAAAATATCGGACCTCATTATATTCAAACTTTAGAAGACTGGAAAATAACACTTCTTAAGAATATTGAAACTGTAAAATCTCTCGGTTTTGATGATACGTTTATCCGAAAATGGCTCTATTATTTTGAATATTGCCAAGCTGGATTTAAAGCCGATCAAGTCCGTGACTACCATTTAGTTTTTGATAAAAAATGACCATCCTGATCATTTTTCTACACCATCTCTTCATATCATTTTTATTAACAACACTTACATGGTGTATTTATTTATATTATCGTAATATGAGCATCATTGATATGACATGGGCATTAGGTTTTCTTGCCCTTATTATTTATGATTATGCTTATTTTCTTCCACAATTTACCCCTGCTCAAAACCAAGTAGATTATATCTATCCCACGCTTATTTTTCTTATCTGTTTATGGTCTTTACGTTTAAGTTCTTTTATTTTCTTTACTCGCCTTAAACATAACCACCTTGATCATCGCTATGAAGCGATTAAAGCCAACTGGAAAGAAAAATCATCTTTGAAAGTTTTATTTAATTACTGGTTTCAAGGATTCTTACAAGCATGCTTATCTATTTCATTTATTCCATTATTATTTACGAATATTAATACATCTTTTCTTATCATCCCTATTGTCATTTCATTAATTGGGATAGTTGGAGAAGCACTTTCTGATTACCAATTATTGATGTTTAAAAAAACCGCATCTACTGACACTATTTGCAAGATTGGTTTATGGCGCTTTTCTCGTCATCCTAATTATTTTTTTGATATTTTGTTTTGGTTTGGGGTTTCCTTATATACATTCTTATATTCAAAAATCATTTTGGTTTTTGCATCGCCTGTATTACTCTATAGTATTATGAGATTTATTACAGGTCGTATTTCTGAAAACATCAGTTTAACTAAAAAAGGTAATTCTTACAAAGCCTACCAAGAGTCAACACCTATGATCTTTCCTATTCCCTTTTTGAGATCTAACTCATGACGTGGATTGATAGATTAATTACTTTTAATATTATCCCTATTTGGCTTTATCGACTCATCATTCGCTTTTTAGTTTTTAAAAAAGTTAGGCGTGAACTTGCATTGTATTACCATCGAGGCAAAGATAATCAATCTATGGTCTCTTTTTTATCTCAAGGGGCCCTCGCTACTCATACCCAAGATGCCAATGAACAACATTATTGCGTCCCTCCTAAATTCTTTCAATCTGTTTTAGGTGACCATTTAAAATACTCTTGTTGCTACTGGGATAAAGATTGCAAGTCTCTATCAGATGCTGAACAAGCCATGCTAGACCTTACTGTTTTCCGTTCTAAAATTGAAGATGGTCACCGTATCCTAGAGTTAGGGTGTGGCTGGGGATCGTTAACCTTATTTATGGCAAAACAATTTCCTAATAGCACGATTCTTGCCATGTCAAATTCTTCTGAACAAAAAGACTATATTGAATCACAACTTTCTCTTCATAATCTTAACAATGTAACCGTTATCACTGAAAATATTACAGAGTTTTCTACTGATGAAACATTTGATCGAATTATCTCGATAGAAATGTTTGAACATTTATCTAACTATCAATTATTATTTGAAAAATTAAATACATGGCTTCATCGTGATGGCTATATTTTTATCCATATCTTTGGCCATAAATATGTATCTTATCCATTCGTAAACCAATCTGCTACAGATTGGATCGCTAGGCACTTTTTTTCAGGTGGTGTTATGCCCTCAGAATCCCTGTTTAGTTACTTTGAAAAAGATCTGTTAATTGCTCATAAATGGCGTGTTAATGGTACTCACTATCAAAAAACAGCTAACGCTTGGCTCAATAATTTGGTTCAGCAAAAAAAAGAACTTTTCACCCTTTTTAACGACACCTATGGCCATTCTGAACTAAAGAAAAAATGGTCCGGTTGGACTGTTTTTTTTATTGCTTGTGCTGAACTGTTTGGATTTAATAAAGGCAATGATTACATGGTCTTTCATTATCTTCTTCGAAAAAAGATTTAAATCTTTTTAATCCTTCGCTATTCTTATTCTCTATGCTTGATACAACCTCCTTTCATACGGCTCAGGAAAATATGCATTATGATGAAACCCAGTTTTCCTTAATCCAACCTGATTCTAACCATCTTTTTTTTCGGTTTTATCCTTGGAAATCGCCTGCTTTAACACAATCTGAAAAACGTCCTCTTCCAGAAAACCTGTTATCATTTGACCATTCTTATCGTCTTACAGGTGGTGGCATTGTCTTTCATTGCCCTGGTGATATTGTCTTTTCACACGCAGCTCCTATCAAACACCCCTTACTTCCTCATAAGCTAAAAGATAGGTGCTTATGGATGGCAAAATCTATTCAAGCTGCTTTAATTAAAGCTGGCATTCCTACTGATTTAGCAGCTGACTTACCTGAGCCTCAATCTGAATCTAATATTATGTTTTGCAATGCCTATCACAATCCCTATGAATGTTTACTCGATAATCAAAAAATATGTGGGCTTGCTCTTAAAAAAACACGCCACGCTATTATCTTTCAAGGAAGTATCCATCTTCATAATACAGAAACATACTTTACTGATATTCAAGATACCTATGGCTCTTATTTTACCCGTGGTTGCTCACACCTATCATTACCTTTGGTTGATTCTATCATTAGCTATATCGCTCAAGAATTTCAAAATCAGCAGCTTCTTAACCATTCTTAGGTCTCTATAGCGATCTTAAATTTACTTTTCGATCTTTAATAACGCTTTTTGAAGATCATCCGATATATGTTCTTTGATATAGTTTTTTACATCTTTTGTTACTATCTTTATCGTTTTTTTAGATGATGTTGGCGCTTCAAACATATAATCTAACATAATTTCTTCCATTATCCCTCTTAATGCCCTTGCTCCCACTTTTCGTTTTTGTGCGACTGTTGCAATTAAAGATAACGCCTTATCATCAAATTCAATAATGACATTATCCATTGATAATAGTTTTTGATATTGTTTTGTAATAGCATTTTTAGGCTCTTTTAAAATTTTAACTAATGCTTTTTGATCTAAATCATCTAAGGCTACATTAATTGGTAATCTTCCAATTAATTCGGGTATAATCCCATACTTTAATAAATCTTCTTGTAATACATGCTTAAAAATACTTTCTTTTTGGATATTTCCTGATTCTGATCCTGATAAAAAGCCAATATTTCTTGTATTTAATCGCTGTTCAATAATAGGCTCTAACCCCTGAAAGGCACCTCCGCATATAAACAAAATATTGGATGTATTTACTTGAATAAACTCTTGTTGAGGATGTTTCCTTCCTCCTTTCATAGGAACATTTACCGTTGTACCCTCTAACATTTTTAATAATGCCTGCTGAACCCCCTCTCCAGAGACATCCCTGGTAATGGATGGGTTTTCAGATTTTCTTGAAATCTTATCGATCTCGTCAATATAGATAATGCCCTTTTCTGCTAAACTTACATCGTAATCAGCTACTTGTAATAAGCGATATATAGCGGATTCAACATCTTCTCCAACATAACCTGCCTCGGTCAATGTTGTTGCATCTGCAATCGTAAAGGGTACTTTTAAAAAGTTAGCCAATGTTTGTGCAAATAATGTTTTTCCTGTTCCTGTTGCTCCAATTAACAAGACATTACTTTTCTGTAATTCAATATCTTTTAATGCATCATCACTCTTAAAAAATAATCGCTTATAATGATTGTAAACTGCCACTGATAATACGCGCTTGGCTCTATCCTGACCAATAATATAATCATTTAAGACACTTAGAATTTGTTTCGGTTTTGGTAAATTCTTTTTTGTAAATTCGATTTTCTCTTTTTCTGTTTTCTTTCCTGATTGTGCGACAACGGGTTGTTTAGTAGTTGATGACCCTGTCGCTTCCTTTTGATTGTTTACGGGGATAGGATCCTGAGATGATTCTAGAATTTGATAACACGATTCAATACATTCATTACAAATATTTAAGCTAGGACCTACAATAATTTTAGCCACTAAATGCTGTGGTTTCCCACAAAATGAACAAACTAATAAATCATTATGGTCTGCCATTATTATTTATTTAATTGGTTTTGTAATAACATCATCAATGATGCCATACTTCTTTGCTTCAGGGGCCGACATAAAAAAGTCTCTATCTGTATCTTTAACAATTTTTTTAATAGGTTGTCCCGTTCGCTCTGCTAATATATCGTTTAGTACTTCTTTAATTCTTAAAATTTCTTTCGCTTGGATTTCAATATCGGTAGCTTGTCCTTGCGCACCCCCTAATGGCTGATGCAACATAATACGTGAATTTGGTAAGGCATATCGACGACCTGGTTCACCTGCTGTCAATAAAAAGGCTCCCATAGAGGCAGCTTGTCCCATACAAATCGTGGATACCTTAGTTTTAATAAACTGCATGGTATCAAAAATTGCCATTCCTGCCGTTACAACACCACCAGGACTATTGATATATAAATAAGCATCTCTTTCAGAATCTTCTGCTTCTAAAAATAATAATTGAGAAATTACCAAGTTTGCTACGGTATCATCAATGGCTTCATGTAAAAATATAATTCTCTCTTTTAATAATCTTGAATAGATATCGTAAGATCTTTCCCCTCTTCCTGTTTGCTCGATAACCATAGGTACTAATGGCATAATGTCCTCCTTATTTTCTTACTAAAAATTATGCTTTCTTTTCTACAATTTTGGCATGTTCAATCAAGAAATCAAAGACTTTTTTTTGTTTAATCATTTGTGTTAACCCATTTTCATTAATCTTTTGTCGTTCTTCTGCTATCTTCTCATCCGTAGTTGCCTCTGGTTTCATACGCTGAATTTCTTCTTTAATATCCTTATCATCAGCGGTAATACCTTCTTTCTTTTCAATAGCTTCTATTACCAATTGTTGCTTTACACGCTTTTCTGTATTGGTCATTAACTGTTTATTAAAATCTTCTTCACTTTGTTGTGTCATTTTCAAATAAGTTTCAATCGTACCCCCTGATTGTTTTATCGTTGCTGCAAAATAAGCTTTATCTTGTTCTAATTCATATTTCAACATTGATTCAGGAATATCAAAGGATGTCTTATCAATAATAGAATCTATTAAATCTGTCTTTAACTTTTCATCTACTTCATTTTTTCGCTGATCTTCTAATGATTTCTGAATATTTTCTTTTAATTCTGCGGCTGTTTTATATTGTGTTAACTTGCTTACTAATTCATCCGTTACCTCAGGTACAAATTTTTCTTTTACTTCTGTAACAACAACTTTAAAATCAACCTTCTTTCCTGCTACATCTTTTAAGTGATATTCTTTATCGTAATCTACTGAAAAAGATAGTTCTTCATTTGCTTTTTTACCTACTAAATTATCGTCAAATTTTTCTGAAAAAATACTGGTACCTACACCAACCCCCACATTTTCCTTTGTCCATTTTGAAAATCCTTCCCCATCGATAGTCGCCTCAACATTTGCTTTTAATAAATCTTCTTTTTGCACGTCCCTTTCAACTACCTTATATTCTACAGCTGAGTTTTGTAACTGTTGTAATTGTGCTTGAATCAGATCTTCTGAAATAGCTACAGCTTCTTTTTCAACTTTAATACCTTTATATTTATCTACCTTTATTTCTGGTTTTACATCAACATCACACGTAAATGTTAATGGTTCATTTTCTTTATATTCATTAATTGATAGATTTTGTGGATAATCTACAACATCTAACTTCTCTTCCTGAATCGCTTTTAAATAGGTAATATTAACAGCTTCTGTAATCCCATCTTTTAATAAAATTTCTTTTCCATAATGCTTTTCAAAAACGTTTCGTGGCACCTTTCCTGCACGAAAACCAGGGACTTTGGCTTGCTTTACCATACTATTAAAGGCTTTTGTAATACCTTCATCTAATATCTCTAATGAGACTTCTATCTCTAAAGATACGGTATTGTTTGTTCGTTTTGATTTTAATATTTTCATCATTTCACCTATTTTATTCTAAGTTAGTTTCGTTATATGTTTTCATAGATAATCTATGTCATACACACGTTCAGTTTGTTTAGTTTAATCCTAAGTAATCCTTACTGTAAAGTATATACCTGTTTTAGAATATATTAATTGCCCTTTTTGTCTTATAAAAATTGCCAATAAAATAAATACTTCCCGTTATTACAATTAGGGGACTTTCTGGAATATCTTCCCCTAAAGTATATAGTGGTAACGATGCTTTAAAATAGTTACTTACAGACTCTTTTTTATGTGCCAATGTTTTATCGAACTCACAATAATAAAACGTATCTCCTAGTGTTTTTATGATAGGTATCATTATATGTAATGGCTTGGAACAATGAATTCCAAATATAACAGATACTGACTTTGTATTATGATAGCGTTTTAGATTGTCTCTTAACGATTTTAACCCTTGGCCATTATGGGCTCCATCTATAATTACTGTTTGATTATTATGTTTTAAATTTGTAAAACGACCCCAACTAACGGCCTTTTTTACGCCCCTCTTTACAGCGTCTTCATCTATATTAGGAAATACTATTTTAATTGCACGTAATGCCAAACTAGCATTGACCCCTTGCTGCTTTCCCTGCAATAACCAATCACTTCCCACTGCTACTGGCGCCTCCATCCAGATAGGAGCTTCTTTTTCTATTGCTTTTTTATCTATCACATTTAAGCTAACTACGTCTTGCTGATTTGTAGTTACTATTGGAATATTTTTTTTAATAATACCCGCTTTTTCTTGTGCAATCTTATCTAGGGTATCCCCAAGTATGGCTTGATGATCATAATCAATTTGAGTGATAACAGAGCAATTCGGAATAATGATATTAGTTGCATCTAAACGCCCTCCCAACCCTACTTCTACCAAACAAATAGCTGGTTTTTTTTTATAAAAATATAATAATGCCATCATGGTTAACGTTTCAAATTCAGTTAACCCATTCTTCATACTATCTTTACATTGATTAAAAAGATCACAAAAATCCTGCTCAGAAATAGGAATCCCATTTACTGCTATTCGTTCGGTATAACTTACCAGATGAGGTGAAGTAAACGTCCCTACTGAATAGCCAGCTTCTTGGCATATGGCTTGCATAAACGCAATTGTTGATCCTTTCCCATTGGTTCCTGCTACATGAATTATTTTATTTAGTTGTTGTTCAGGATTACCTAAAGCCTTTAACACAGGCTTTAATCGATCTAATCGGTAATCAATTCCTTTCTTGATTGCTAAGGTTTGCAACTGCTTTACGGCCTCTTCATATGTCATGGTAAATAGTGTAGCGTATTTTATTAAAAAATAGAGCTATTTCTTACTTAAGGATACTAGACTATCGTCATGACTATTATTTTTCGCTATAATCACTTTTACTATTAGCGCCCGTAGCTCAGCTGGATAGAGCAACGGACTTCTAATCCGTAGGTCGTAGGTTCGACTCCTACCGGGCGCGCCAGTTGAAGCAAAGCGGAAACTGGCAAGCCACCGAATGAGCGCCGACTGATTAAGGAGGATAAGCGAAAGCCGTGTAGGCTTGAGTTAAGTAATTGAGGCTGCCCGGCTCAAAATAACGAACTTTTTTTGATCACGCGTATCTCCCATTTCTTGATATTTATTATTTTTTCTACTAGTTTTAGTAATACTTTTAAATATTCTAAAATCAGTATTTACCGTAAGATATATTTTACGCTATTCTTATTTATGTATATGAAACGTAACAGTAGCCCATGTATATCTGACTGCCATTTTGTTGGAAAGCATAAGTGGTGCCAAGGTTGTGGACGTACTCTGGATGAATGCAAACAATGGAAGCATATGAAACCCTATTCCAAAAAACGACTTCTCAAAAATTTAAACAAAAGAATGGCTATTATTAAACGTTAAAATTTCAAAAATTGTGATATAAATTAAATTCAATAAAAAAGGAAGGAATAATCAATGCAAAATACACAAAAAAAAGTTCCCGTAACAATTCTTACAGGATTTCTTGGATCAGGAAAAACCACTTTACTCAATCGCATCCTTAGTGAGAAACATGGCAAGCGTATTGCTGTTATTGAAAATGAATATGGTGAGGTAGGCATTGATCAAGGTCTGGTAATAGATGTGGAAGAAGAAATATTTGAAATGTCTAATGGGTGTATTTGTTGTACAGTGCGAGGTGATTTAATTCGGGTTCTTAGTAATCTGATGAAACGACGAGATAAGTTTGATTATGTACTGGTTGAAACAACAGGCCTTGCAGACCCAGGCCCAGTAGCACAAACCTTTTTTATGGATGATGAAATTAGCTTAGAGTTTAAGCTTGATGGTATCGTGACTCTTGTGGATGCTTTTCACATTAATCAACAATTAGGGCGTAGTGATGAAAGTACCGAACAAATTGCATTCGCCGATGTGATTGTCTTAAATAAAATCGATCTTGTTAATAATGAGGAGCTAGATGTCCTGGAATCTCGTTTACGTAAAATGAATAAAATGGCCAAAATAGTACGTAGCGAGATGGCTGAAACTCCGATAAATACGGTTTTAAATTTAGGTGCATTTAATTTAGATGAAGCGCTAGTTCGTCGTCCAACTTTTTTAGAACCAGAGTATCCATTTGAATGGACAGGAATCTACTCTATGGAACCCGGGCAATCTGAGATTACTCTTGCAGAAGGGCCTGACCCATCTATGTCTTTGGTTGTAGTAGCTGATCAGGGAAAAGAAGATCAAGCTTTACGTAACAGTGCAGAACGCTGTGTCCGTCTCTATTCTGAAGATGCAAAGCAAATTCAACCAGGCGAACTTATTCCACAAGATTCACACGTCATGCTCGACTTGTCATCGTCTGGACGAAAATCGTTTTATTTGCAGACAGAAAATAAAATACAAGTGGGTCTTTTTGCTCAACATACCGCTGAAGAATTTGATATTCAAGTGTTAACAAAAGACAAAACAACTATACCAGTTGAGACTGAACGAACATGGGTGGCACAACATGAACATGATGATGAAGTGGGTTCTATCTCGATTGAAATAAATGGAGATGTAGAAGAAAAAAAATTAGAAAAATGGCTTTCTAAACTACTTGCTGAAAAAGGAATAGATATTTTTCGTATGAAAGGCTTTATCAGTATTTCTGGAGAACCTAACCGATTTATATTTCAAGGTGTTCACATGCTTTTTGATGGAAAACCAGATCGTCCATGGGGAAATTCACCACGTCGAAACCAGCTAGTATTTATTGGTCGAAACTTGGATGAACAAGATATACGTCAAAGTTTTGAAGCTTGTTTAATATAAAAACTAAGATATGGCTTTACAAAATAACTGGAATGCATCGGTAAATGATTATGCAATTTCTGGCGGTTGGAATTGTGATGGTAACTCACTTGTTGTAAGTGATGCATCTGGCGGTATCTATGTTTTCAATGGGAAATCGGGCGAAGTTATTTGGTCACAAAAACAAGTTCATGCCGTTGGTGGACTATCAACAGCAATGCATCCATTTAAAAACAAGTTTGTTACCACAGGTCAAGATTCTCGTATTCTTATTTGGGATACCTATGAAAATAATATAATAAAAGAAATAAATTTAGGTCATGGTTGGGTAGAAAATGTCGAGTGGTCACAAGATGGAAAATGGCTTGCTGCTTCGTGTTCTCGCACTGTGTATATTTATAATGAAACTGGTGACGAAGTATGGCGATCAGATGATCACAATAGTACAGTGAGCCAAATTGCCTGGGCAGCTAACAATGAATTAGCCACGGCATGCTATGGTAAAGTCACTTTTTTTGATGCTTTATCCGGAAAACAAACACAAACGTTGGAATGGAAAGGATCCTTAATATCAATGGTATTAAGTCCAAATGGTGATATCGTTGCATGTGGGAGTCAGGATAATTCAGTTCATTTTTGGCGTCGCTCTACAGGTAAAGATTCGATGATGTCTGGCTATCCATTCAAACCTGATTCTCTCAGCTTTGACGAAACTGGAACATTTTTAGCAACCGGAGGGAATGTAGATGTAACAGTTTGGAGTTTCCAGGGAAAAGGTCCGGAAGGAACCACGCCTCTCTCTTTAGAACAACACGCTGAACCCCTTACCTCGCTAGCTTTTTCTAATCGTGGGTTAAATTTAGCTTCTGGATCTCGTGATGGTACAGTCGTGTTATGGGGACTTAGAATGGATAATAAAGAAAGTGATTTAAGTGAAACCCGTCTAACGGATTCGGTTTCAAATTTGTATTGGCATCCAGATGACAAGGCGTTGGCTGCGTTAGATGGACAAGGTGTTATTACAGTTTGGCATGTTACATAACCCAAACAGCTGACATTATTTGAAGTTTTGATGTTGTTAAATCTTTAGTTAAAGATCAAGATATTTATCCTAAACGGACCATCAAGTATGGTTTTCGCCAATTTTTGTTTGAAAAAACGCAAGAAAAATGTGGCTATGAAGGATGCTTTACCTTATTGCATAGTGATGAACTTTTGGTCGATGATCTTCGAAAATTGTGGCAAAAGCAATCTTATTAAATGAACATATAACTACATATCAGCTTAAAACTAATATTAAAGCCCCTGTTTCAAATTATGGAGTACGGGGAGGGCTTTGTGCACCCTTTATTCGATTTAAAAGCTCGTCTGTGGACATTATTGTATCTGTGGCTGGTGATATGCTATTAATATATTCATCCCTTTTTAATAGACCTGCTAAATATAACGCTTCTTTTTTTTGGAATGTTGTAAATTGGTCATTGGAATCAGACTTTACTGTTTCAAAAAACTCTAACCAAGCAACCATCGTATCATTTGTTTTGGACTTTCCATCTATTTGAGTGTTTTTACCGATTAACCCTAACTCTGTCTCTTTAGCATTTCTTAGATCATTAGATTTATCTGATATATTTTCTGGAATATCCTTTGGATCAAATAATGCATATGCAAGAGTGATAGCTGCAGCAAATGACTCAAAATAATTAGGATGTTGAAAATTTGTAAGGATCGGCGCTATAAACCCTTTTGAACCGATATTCTGTATTTTGCTCTGTAAGTCAGTGGAGTTGTTTGTATAACTATTTCCAAAATCAATTAGTGTTAACTTCCGATCTTCGTCTGACCATATAAGATTGTCAGGCTTAATATCAAAATGGGATTTGTCATATCGGCTTAACGCAGTTGTTAACACCTCAATTAATTGGTTTTTATATTTACTGTAGCTAGCTTCATCTAATTTTGTTTTTACAGGGCTGCCTTTTGCAACATCCATAATGATGGCATGACAGTTCGATTTGGGGTCTTCAAAGATTTTGTGAACTTTGGAGGCACTTGCATTGCTACTACTTAAATGTTCAAAAATTGTATTTTGCGCATTACACTCACGCATAATATCCTCACCCTTTATATTTGAAGGAATAATTTTGATTATAACCTGATTTTTGGCATCTGATGTTAATTGAGCTAAATAAACATGCCCATTAGTACCATTTAGATTATCCTTTCCTTCTCCAAAGATCTCACTCCCACTTATGATGGTATAATCAGCAAAATTTTTTCCTATTAAACTAGGCGTTATGTTTGGAATTGAGATCTTTTCAAATCCTGTAAAATTGGAAATCTCCTTTGTCGATATTCGCCGAACCATAGCCGCCTGCTGACCTCTTAGGATTCTCTCTGAGGGTGCCCGAAATGAGGGTCTCTGATCAGGCTCCAAAAATCTTGTATCTTCACGTATTTTTTTTAACATAGCTTTGGTTACAGGGTGGGTTGCCTTAACCTTATCAACATTCTCAATAAAACTCTCTACTAATCCTAACGTTTCTTTATCTAGGTAACCCAATATTTGAAAAACATTGAAGTGAGTTAGATCATTTTTTGTTTGTTTAAAACTTTTTCCGGCGGTTGTGTTAACGATTTGTGAAAATAATTTATATAAATCTTCTATTTGATGTAATTCCCCATCCTCAAAAGTTATCGGAACATCTTTCTCTTCAACCTTTTGCTTAAGGTTTTCAATGCACTGCCTTATTTCGGAATCAAGAGTATAAGTGTGTTTTTCTTTTATTTTTTGGGAGTTAGGAAAAAGGCTTGTAAATACTTTATGAAATCGTTGAGAATTCATTTCCGTCTCACTAAGCTTTTTACCTGAGGGCGGTTGCTTTTTTTTTGTGAGGGCCTCTCCCGGTTTGAAAGGACTCCCCAACCTATTTAAATTAAGCACCCCCCCCCTCCTTCTGTGATTATTAGAAATTACTTACTATGCTTTATTGAATAGTTCCCAGGTTTAAGTAAATATTAAACATTTATTGAAAAAGGCGTTGGCTGCGTTAGATGGACAAGGTGTTATTACAGTTTGGCATGTTACATAACCCAAACAATAGTATCAATAGATAAATATCCCCATCCATTACATCTAAACCATTTTAAAAAATTTAGTTAGCTTATTGTGAAATTTTTTAGACTTTGTTTAACTTCATTCTTGCAATCAAGTTTTATAGCGTTAAAAAAGAGACTACCTTGCTCCCTTTTTTCTTTAAATTGCTAATTTTTAATTGATTGTTATACTTAGAATAAGCTATTTCTTATTTATAGCTTAAACTAAGTTACACCATGTCAAAAAAATCATTATCTATCTTTTATATCTATTATGGACCTCCTTTCCCTTTTTCTGTTAATGGGGCTGCCATTTTTGATTTAGATTTACTTTCTTATCTTAGTACTCAGAATCATACTCTCCATTGCATTACCTGTATTTTTGATAATTCAAAAGAAAAAGCATTTAATGAATTAAAAAAAATGCAAAACAAATTTAATTTTACGCTTGATTTTAACGAGAATCAGTTAACAATTACGTTTAACTCTATCACCCTTCATGTTTATGATAATAAGGAATTTTTTCAGGCATGTGATACCTATGTTCACACCCATAGCCCCTCCATCATCTGGCACCGCTATTCTGATGCCTGGATCAAAAAAGCAGACTGGTCTTTATTTGGCTCCCAAACTAATATCATGTTTTTTACAGAACATATCGCCTCACTCAACCATGCTCACTTAAAACTCTTTAATAAACTTATTCTTAATAGTCAGTATCTTAAACAAACAATGTTCCCCAAAAAACGTAATTCAACAGCCATTATTCATCCGGTTCCTAATACATCGTGTATTAACACTCGCTTTCAGCCTAACCCCCAATTTTTATTATTTGTTAATCCCAATAGAAATAAAGGAAGTCACATTGTTTTTCAACTTGCGCAACAAAACCCTCACCTTCAATTCATGGTTGTTAAGGGTTGGTGGGGCTATATTGATCAACCCTTTGATACCTTAAAAAATGTACTTCTTGTCCCCTCTCAAGAAGATGTTTCCGAAATTTACTCCTATACAAAACTGCTTCTCTTTCCTAGTCAAGCGACAGAGTCGTTTGGCCGGCTACAAATTGAAGCTGCTTATAACAATATCCCTATTCTTGGTAGCCGAAACGGTGGTATTGAAGAAATCTTTAACGGGAACGGTTTGTTAGTTGACAACATAACATCTATTGATGAATGGCAACTCAAGTTAGACACACTTTTAGAACCAGCTTGCTATGAACACTGTGTTAGCCAATGCAAAATGATTCAACAACAATATTCTCTTAAAGTCGAAGCTAATAAATTTGAAACCATTTTACAAAACGTTGTCTAGTAAATGGTTTTATTTAAATAATGTTACGCGGCTACTCAAAATCGTACTGACTTTTTTAAGTTTTAATTACTGATTTTTTTAGCCTTGCTAGTATCTTTTCTAATTATTTGTTACCATCTTACACATCATTAATAAAGTATTATGATATGACATCAACACAACATATTGGTCTTTTGATGACCTATAATGAAGAAGATATTATCCAAGAAACCCTATCTCACAATAGTCAATTTTTTGATGCAATTTATGCTCTTGATGGATCTACCGATAAAACGGCTGATATTATTCGCAGTTTTGATGTTGTTAAATCTTTAATTAAAGATCAAGATCTTTATCCTAAACGGACCATAAAAGATGGTGTTCGCCAATTTTTGCTCGAAAAAGCACAAGCAGAATATGGTTATGAAGGATGGTTTACCTTATTGCATGGTGATGAACTTTTGGTCGATGATCCTCGAAAAATTGCGGCAAAAGCAGATCGCCAGAAAGCCGAACGTATTAATTGGCGTCCGCTTAACTTTTTTCTTCATACATCTCAAAAAGACTCTTACACGGCGGAAACGCCTATTACAAAAGAAGTTCTTTTTTATGAACCAGGTGTTAATTTGGAAATTCGCCAATTTAAAAATAAAAAAGGAATTTTTTATGATTTAAATCAACATAATAATTTAGTTCCTCATGGTATTAGTTGGAAACCGTTGTTTGATTTTCCTATTTTTCGTCATTATGTTGTTCGTTCTGTTAAACAATTTGAATCCCGTCTTTATAATGCATCACAATCCTATAATGGATTTAATAACTCTTCTGACAAACAAGATATCCAACATCCCGAAGTGTTTGATTACAATCACATATTTCGAGACCATTTATTTACATCGAGTAAACAAGTTCGTAAATTTGATGGAGATTATCAGGAATTTTGTCCATTTAAACGTCCTCACTTTTTTAAACAATATTTAGATTTTCATAAATATCGTGCTTAATTTTTTATGTCTCCGTTAACTAAACTTAAATCCTTACTGACCCACTATACCCACGACTCTTTAATTCACCAGAATCTTGTTTTTATCTTCTCATTTTCAGACCATATCTTTAATCAAATCCCTTATGAAGCTATCTTATCTGAGAGCGAACAAACCCGTTTGCATCGTTACCGTATTGATTTGGCACGGTATCAATTTTGTATTACACGTGTTTATCTAAGATTTATTTTAGCCCATTTTTTACAAACTTCTCCCCAGGCTATTTCGTTTGAAAAAACGATCAAAGGAAAACTATTTATACCTAGTTCGGATCTATCATTTTCGGTATCTCATAGTCATTCGATGGGAGTGCTTACTCTATCTACAGATTCTTTTCTTGGCATTGATATCGAATACATAAAACCTAATTTCGCTTATCATCGTATCGCTAATCGTTATTTTACACCATTAGAATCTCAATGGCTTAATGCTCAACCGTTACCTGATCACGTAACCTCATTTTTTAATATTTGGACAGGAAAAGAATCTGTTGCCAAAGCTACCGGTTTTGGCCTATCTATTAATTTTTCTTCATTTTCTGTAATTCCGATTCATTCAAGTCTATCTACCACACTTTCCAATCGAGCCTCCTTTTCAGAGTCTGATTGCTTTTACTTACATTACATTTCTACTAGCCCTGATTACTCATGTTGTCTCGCAAGTGAATCTCCTATTAAAGAACTCCAAACGATCATACTTTCTTTATAACGATGTATTTAACCTTGTCATTACTTTTTGTAATTGCGGTTCTAATTTTCCAAAGGTAATAGTTATAATATCTTGTTTTATATAATCAATATCATCTTGAATAGCTATCATGCTATCCATATCTTCTTTTTGTTCTGTATTTTGTAATTCATTAGCTAAAAAATCTAAATGTTTAATCACCCCTTTTTTAGCACTTTGAGATCGACTATGATCACCTTTTGCACATTTTATTAAGGTATCAATTACATATCTTGCTTGATTTTTATTATATTGTTTGGCATGTAACCCTATTTCTCCATAGACAAATTGATTAAAAAATCGCTGTTCTAAGGTATCTATTGCTAAACCTTTTTCATCATCTGGCAACAACGGTAATATTGTAGAATCACTCATTGATATTTCAGCATAACAATCACATAAATTTTGAAAACATTGATCCGATAATTCTCTAATTTTTAAGATGTTGTAATAAGGATTATGTTTATCATCAAAATAAAAGACAATTAAATACCACCGAATGTGTTCTTTCTTTGATTCATAAAACTCATTTAGTTCTTCTAAACACATACTTTTTTGCTCGTCTGTTAAAAATCGAGCATATATTAACCGAAAAAAAGTTAAAAAACATTGCTGCTGAATGGCTTGCTTATCTTGTCTTATCGAAAAACTTTTTATCATAAACAAACAGGTTAATGCATCTTGCTTTATCTCATCTTCAGCTCCAAATTGAACAAAATGTAAATATAATTTTACGATTAAAAAAATGGTTTTATCATCTTGATCCCTATCTACTTTTTCCATTAGGGTCTCTAATAATTCCGCTTGTTTTTTTTCAGGAAATATCATCGACAACTTGATAGCATCTTTTAACGTCGTAATTTGTTTATATAAATCATGAATTGATTCGTCCATAGTGTCTATCATATCCTTCTTTTGCTTCTTTTTTAATATATAACGTATACTATATAGATGCCTTTATCTATTTTTTTTCTTATTATTATATCAGGTCTACTTCATGCAATATGGAATATTATTGCAAAACATGTGGGGAAAAATAAAACTATTTTATGGCTTAGCATGTCTATAGGGGGATGGATTGGTATTCCTTATCTTATTTGGATTCAGAGTCAGATTACCTGGTCTTTGCTCATTGGTTGGGGTCTTATTTGTGCTACGGCTCATGCTTGCTACTATATTGCTTTAACTCGTGCTTATGCTCAGTTTCCCATATCGGTTATTTATCCTATCTCTCGTGGCCTTGGTATTGTTATAACGTCATTGTTTTCTCTTTTTTATTTTCATGACTCTATTACGAGTATAGGTGTTTTTGGTGTTTTTTTGGTCTTTACTGGAATTATTTTATTTCATAGCCCACATCAACCTACATCATTTAAATCTTTAGGTATTTATTGGGGGATTCTAGTTGGAATTACTACCGCTACTTATCTTATAACGGATTACCTAGCTCTACAAAACTTACCAGCGAATCAGCTTATTTGGGTTATTTTTATTTTTATGAGCGTTATCTTGCTTCCTTACTTATTTCATTTTCATCGTTCTGAGCTATATGAAACTTTAACTCAAAAAAAAGGCATCGCTATTTTAATTGGTAGTTTATCCTTTTCATCTTGCTTTTTAATTTTATGGGTTCTTGGTATTAGCCCTCTAGGTTATGTGGTGGCTTTACGGGAAACTTCTATTATTTTTGCTGGTTTACTCGCTTGGTTTTATCTTAAAGAACCATTTTCAAAAACTAAATGGTTTGCTGTTAGCATTATTAGTATCGGCGCTATTATTATTAAATTAAGTTAGGTAAGAAAATTTTATCAAGTTCTTATACTCATACTATTCCACTATCTCTAAAATAATCTTATAATAATTAAATGAGTAAAACTGCTATACAGTCATCACGTAAAACGATTGAAAAACATTTACTTGAAATGCAAGCTAAGCATGACGATTTACCTCAAGATATTGCCAATATCCTCTATGATATTAGCTTAGCCACCAAAATGATACGCAACAATGTCATTGTTGCAGGCTTTCAAGGAGATAGCACTTCTGATCAAGTGAATGTTCATGGAGAATCTGTTAAGAAATTAGATATCTTTGCTAACAACTGCTTAATCGATATTTTAAGTGCACATGGCCGATTTTCTTATATCGGTTCCGAAGAAGAAGATGACATCATCACTATTAAGTCGTCTAATGATCCCTCCTATGCTATTTTCTTTGACCCTTTAGATGGTTCTTCTAATATTGATGTTAATGTTAGTGTTGGTACTATCTTTTCTATTTATCAGTCTGATTCTTCTTTAGGTGATATTAATTTACAACCTGGCTCTAAACAGGTAGCTGCGGGGTATGTTATTTACGGATCGTCTGTCATGCTAGTTTATACAACGGGGCACGGTGTTTTTGGGTTTACTTACGATCCTAATATTGGTGAATTTTTATTGTCTCATGATCATATTCGTATCCCAGATTCACCTAAATATTACTCTGTTAATGAAAGTTTATATCCTCACTTTAGTCCTAACGTACAAGCCGCTATTGATTCTTTTAAACTATCCCAAACAGAATCATTATCCTCTCGTTATGTAGGATCTTTGGTTGCTGATTTTCATCGTAACTTATTAAAAGGTGGCGTTTTTGCTTACCCAGCGCTACCTACTCATCCTCAAGGAAAACTTCGCCTTATGTATGAAGCAAATCCATTAGCTTTTATTTGTGAACAAGCTGGAGGATCTGCTAGCAATGGCTCAGAACCTATCTTATCTATTCTTCCAGCTAACGTTCATGATAAGACGCCTTTATTTATTGGTAACACGCCTCTTGTTAATCGCTTTAAATAATAAGACATTCTCATAAACTAGCTGTTTCTTTTATTGCTGGTGTTGATTATATTGAATCTCATACTGCAAACGCATTGTCTGAGAATGATTTCGTCTTGTTATTTAGGAACATCCGGCGGTATTAGTATTTTTGATTTATTAACATAGACTGAATCCATCTGCCAATCTACCATTCCTTATACCATTGCTCCCCGTCGAGACGGAGATCCCTCACTGTTAGCAGCAGATGCATCTTTTGCTCAATCAACACTAAAGTGACCCCCTAAATACTCTTCTGTTCATACTATTTTAAATACCGCCTGGACATGGCTAAATAAGAGGTTTTAAGTTTAAATCTTGAAAAAAATGGGTATAAAAAGCATATAATAAGATTTAGGGGGGTTTATGAAACCATCTGATTTATTATCTGATGAGCTTGATCAGATATTGTGTATGCTTGATATCTTAGAGATTATGCATGAACGGCTATCTCAAGGAAAACCTGTTAATTTAGATGATTTAAAGCGCATTATTCAATATTTTAAGATATTTGCTAACCGTACTCATAACAAAAAAGAAGAAAAGATTCTTTTTCCTGCGCTCAGACGCCATAGTGGTGTTCAAAGTAACGATATCATTAATCAACTTAAATCTGAAAATAGCTTAGCTGAACTCTATTTAACTTCCCTTAAGCATATTATTAAAGATGTTAAAAAGGGCAGCTTTCAGGCAAAAGAAAAAATGCTTACTTTATTAAAAAAGTATCTTATTCTTGAAAAAACACATCTTCATAATGAACAAATCTTTGTTATCCCTTTATGTAATCAAGAAATACCTGAAGATAAACAAGAAAAAATTCTGAAAGAATTTCAAGCCTATGATGAAAAACTATTTGGTCATGGTATGCAACGTAAATTTCATAAGGCTTTTGGTAAAGTTATTAAAAACTTACAAAAACACTATTATACTGATAATTAATCTCATCTTCAGATTACTAAGATAAACTCATTCTATTTCGCCCACTGGGGTCGTTGTTACTTATGTTTTTTATGATACACTTTTTTTATGAGCTTATCCTATAAATCTCCTCTTATCTTAACAACGACTAATTTATTTTTTGTATGTAGTTTTAGTATTGTTAAGTTTTTAAGCTCGACTGTAGCTATTGAAACCATTATGTTATTTCGCTTTTTAGCAGGTCCGGTTTTTTTAATTCCTTTTTTTATTCTGACAAAAAAACCTATTATTATTAAATCATACTCTCTTTTTATCTTTCGTATTTTCTTTGGCATTAGTGCTATGTCTTGTTTGTTTTTATCCTTTAAATACGGTCAAATTGGAAAAAGTATGTTAATTTTTGAATGCTCTACTATTTGGACATTAATTCTTAGTTATATCTTTTATAAGAATAAACCGCATTATATATCCCTGCTAACCATCCCATTTGTCTTTATTGGCCTTTATCTTGTTCTTCAGCCTCAGTCTATGACAACTTTCAATCAAGGGGACTTATTTGCTTTACTAGGTTCTTTTTTTAATACAGGTGTTTACATTACACTGAAACAACTACGCTATTCACATGACACCACTACAATTGTCCTTATTTGTTACTTTTTTTCAGCGTTAATCGTTAGTATTCCTGCCATTATTTCTCCGCCCATGATATCTCTGGAAACTATAGGTTATCTAATTTTAATGTGTAGCGTTGGGTTTTTAGGGCAGCTGGGCATGACTTTAGGTTTTAAATTTGCTAGCGCTGGTATCTGTTCTTTATTAATGTTAAGTATCGTGCCACTAACAACGTTAAGCGGTATTTTATTTTTTGGGGAATCTTATCAAGCCTTAGTCTGGTTAGGGATTATTCTTATTTTTAGTTGTTTAATACTGATTTCAAGATGGCAATAATCGTATCTTATTGCTGATTAATTTTATTAATTAATAGATGATCAAGTATCACTAAATTAGCCATGGCTTCTACAATAGGAACGGCTCTCGGAATTACACACGGATCATGTCGTCCCTTTGCTTGTAATTCGGTTTCTTTATGATCACTTGTTACAGAACTTTGTTTTTTAAATATGGTTGCGGTAGGCTTAAATGCTACCCGAAAATAAATATCTTCTCCATTTGATATCCCTCCCTGCATTCCTCCTGAATGATTCGTCTTGGTTCTGACTCGATCGACTTCCATGTAAAATGCATCATTATGCTCTGATCCGGTTAAAAAAGTCCCTTCAAATCCCGATCCAAATTCTACTCCCATCGTGGCCGGCAACGACATCATTGCTTTTGCTAGATCTGCTTTTAATTTATCAAACACAGGTTCGCCTAAACCTACCGGAACATTACGTATAACACACTCTATAACCCCACCTAAGGAATCTCCTTCGTCACGTGCTTTTTCAACTCGTTCAACCATCAAATCACTACTTTCTTTATGGGGACATCTGACCAAACTTTTCTCAACCTCTTCTTGCTTGATTACATCTCTGTTTATCTCAGCTGTTATTGTATGAATTTGACGTACATAAGCTATCGTCTCTATAGAATCTGTCATTAAAATCTTTTTGGCAATTGCACCCGCAGCCACTCTTCCTATCGTTTCCCTAGCAGAAGATCGTCCTCCTCCCTGCCAATTTCTAGTCCCATATTTTGCTTCATATGTATAATCTGCATGAGACGGCCGAAAGGTATCTTTCATATTTTTATAGGCTTCAGGTTTTGCATCCTTATTATAAACCATTAAACTAATAGGGGTTCCTAACGTTTCACCCTCAAAAATACCTGACAAAATATGTACTTTATCCGCTTCGTCTCTTGGTGTTACTAATTTATTTTGACCCGGTCTACGTCTATCTAACTCTAATTGAATCTCTTCTTCATTAATCGCTAATTGTGATGGACACCCATCAATCACAACCCCTACGCCCCCTCCATGCGATTCGCCCCACGTTGTTATTCTAAAAAGTCGTCCAAATGTATTACCCATTAGTCTTCCATTCTGAGTGTGTCAGTGTTTGTAAACTTAAAGCATGCAGCCCTCTTTCAAAAAATGGTTTACATATATCATAAATGTATTGGTGTCGCTTTACTTTTGTTTTATTGAGAAATGTATCAGATACTATTGTTACATTAAAATGAGTGTTTTCATGTCTACTAACACCTCGGTGACCTTTATGTGAATCACTATCATCGGTTATATGTAAATAACACCCATTACACTTTTCTAATACTTCTTTTGCAATCTCTTCTTTCATGCTGTTTATAGCCTACCCCACAATTCTACTTATACCAAGACTTAATTGTCTATTTTATATAGGTAAATTAGGCAATAATCTATCTATTTTAAAGACAACGCTAAAGCCTACTGATTCTGTAAACTCATTCGAACTTACATAAACGCGTTTCACTCGAATAATTAAATCATAAAATTTTGCTGTTCTGTAATAGAAATCTCCTACTAAAATTGCATTATTATTTTCTGAATTAAATGGCTTTGAATAATTTAATACTCCTGTGACTGGGCCTATCTGCTTCCATCCTAATGCAGCCGTTAACACATTCACGTCATCATAAAGCTCGTACTGCAATCCCGCTTTTGCATATTCTCCCATAATATCTGATGTTGCATTTACTAATACACCTGATACCTTTTCTTTTAATGCACCTGAACTAAAATTAAATGCGGTAGATTGATAAGCGTTATTAAAATATCCTGGCACAAAATCTGTTCCCAATACACGATATTCCGCTTTGTAATCAACAATATCAAAAAAGCTTCCTCTCGCCCCAGAAGATATGCCCTGTCCATGATCTACCAACTTGGCATACTCGGTATATAGTGTAAAAAATTGCCCTCCAATCGGATAGGATATATCCGCCGCATACCCATCTTGTTCTGGTCTTGTGACCAACGTTCCGGAGGTATCATCATTAACGCCATCTTCATCTCTCATATAGGTAGCTCCAACGATTACTGGTGTAGATGCTAACTCTAATAGGGGTCTTTCTACTCGTAGCCCTTGTACATTTTGAGCTGTTTGTAACGCTGTTACTTTGGTTTTTAATACAGTTAAATATCCTAAGAAACCTGTTTTTTGATTATTAAACTCACTTGTTCCCCCACTCCCTGTATCAAATCCATCCACTAGTAACCCTTGTCCTAATGTAATATTACTTAGTCGGCCATATTTGAACCCATGTTTTTTCTGGTAGTCATACCCTAAATAACGTAAGGTTAGCCAATCAGCTGATTTAGGATAGCCATAATCCCCCATTGGAATATACAAATCTATTCCTAAGCCTACCTGCAATCCTTTTAAGTTAAAATTTGGATTTATATTTGCTTTAAAATAAGAATTATTATCGATATTTACATATCCAAATCCAGCTGCCGTATCTTCTTTCATAAAATCTGATAATTGATATTGAATCCCACCTTGAACTGCGGTTGTTAAGAAAATAAATAATATCCCAAAGATAAACTGCTTCATAATTTGCTCCTTAAAATAGAAAACTTGTTTGTATTATATCATTTTTGATTTTATTCTGCCAAACACTCAATTTTAATCTTTAAAAAGAAAATCTTTTACCTTTTTGAACCTATATATAGAGTAATGATGAATGGTGGGCACTATAAAATAATTTACATAATCTACCCAAGTTGATTTTATTTTTAGCGGCTTTGAGCCTATCCCCAAAACAACGTGTAACGCAATATGTGGAATATCTGCAAACTCATTACTATTGTTTGAGATAGGAATTCTTGCATACCCTGAACTAAGCTTTATTTCTGATGTAATTATATGCCGATTGGTTTCGTATACCCAGCGCTCAAAACTTGCCTGAATGGCCAGTCCTGAAATATACGCGCCTGATATCCCTCCTTTATTCCAAAAACGTTCTCTCCCAGTAAGGGTGACATCTGGATGTGCGACAATAATTCCAGCGCCTACTCTCTGAATAATATTACGTTTATTACGTTTTCCAATATTAAAAAACAAAATATTATACCCATCAGAAATACTCAAATTATCAATTCCACTAGGTGGGTTTTTTAAATACATTTTATAATGCACCCACTCTATCCCTACCGTACTTTTATCATTCCAATTATCCAATCGAACTGTGTAATAAGGACTATCTATAAATGACCGGCCTTCCCAAGACGCCTTATGCACAATATCTCCATCATTATTTTTGATAGATAAAACTGAATTCATAGCATAATTAAAGCCCCAATTAGAATGGAAATATATTCCATCTGTTGCGCCTATTAGCTTTGAAGAAAATAAGCATAGACATAAAAAAATCTTCAAGCTTTTCATTGTGTTTAAACTATCATGAATAAATGTATTATTCAAACCAAAATTTACAACATAAATTTTAATTATTTGGTATGAAATTTTCAATTAATTTTAGACCCCGTTTAGTATTTCATAAACAATTCTTTATGAGCCCCCCTCCTAATAATAATAACTAGATTAATCTCATCATAAAACCGCTTATTATAACCAGACAATATTATCTAAAAAGGTGACACCAGATTCTGATTTTTCAACATAATTTTATTACATTTTTTTTTCATTTTCAGCTTCATCCTCTATCATTTTTGATGCAAACTTAATACTGGCTAATTCATCTAAAAACTCTGAATCTAATTTATCCATCATCTTTTTCCATTTAACACGTGTTTTCTCTTTATCCTTTTCAATAATTTTTTTTTCTTTTACTTTTTGGATAAGTTCTTGTTGTTCCTCATCTCGCTTTTCTTCACTTTTTTTTACAACATCCTGCTGTTGCTGTACTTTTTCTTCCATTCGTTTTACATGCTCTTGATGCATCTTTATTGTTGTCATTGATGGCAATTCAGAGCTTGATAATAGTTCATTAACATAACTTAAATGTTCAGCTTGCTCTTTTTTCATTTTGATTTCTTCTAACCGTTCTTCATGTAGTTTTTTTTCAGCTGCATTAAACTTTTCTTGTTGCTGTTTTTCTCGAATATTTCTAACATTTAATAAGGTTTTTAACGAGTATAGAAACCGCTTACCTTTTTTGGGTTTTGACATGCTCTACATTAAACTTAATAATTTTTTTACATTATCATCAAACTGACAGGTATCATGTGTCCCTTGCTTTAAAAAGTCATTTACAGCATCAATATTACTAATCGCATCATCAATCTTCGGATTACTTCCTTTTACATACGCTCCAATATTAATCAAATCTTCAGCTTCTGTGTATCGAGCTAAAATTTCTCTCATTCTTCCCGCTGCTTTCTTATGATCATCTGATGACACAACCGGAAATAATCTACTCACAGAATGTCCTACATCAATACATGGATAATGATTCTTTGATGCTAAATCTCGAGATAACGCAATATGCCCATCTAAAATACCTCTTGCGGCATCCGCTATCGGCTCATCCATATCCCCACCTTCAACCAATACGGTATAAATGGCTGTAATACTTCCCTTGTCAGATGTCCCAGCCCTTTCCATTAAACGAGGTAACATGGCAAAAACAGAGGGGGTATAGCCTTTTGTAGTAGGAGGTTCTCCTGTTGCTAATCCAATCTCTCGCTGAGCCATCGCAAATCGTGTTACAGAATCCATCATAAATAAAACATTCTTTCCTTGATCTCTAAAATATTCTGCGATAGCGGTTCCAACTAAAGCTCCTTTTAAACGAATAACAGGAGGTTGATCTGAGGTAGCACAAATTACTACCGAACGTTTTAACCCTTCTTCTCCCAAAGATTCTTCGATAAAATCTTTCACTTCTCGCCCTCTTTCTCCAATCAAACTGATAACATTAACATCGGATGAACAATTTCGAGCTAACATTCCCATTAAGGTGCTTTTTCCTACCCCTGATCCTGCAAAAATTCCAATTCGCTGCCCCGTCCCAAGTGTTAAAACACCATCAATAGCCTTCACGCCTGTTGCAAATACGTCTGATATACGAGGCCTCATAACTGGATCTGGAGGATCATTATCAATACCATAAATAGCATCAAAATCTAGCTCTCCTTTACGATCCATCGGCTCACCCAATCCATTCAATACCCTTCCTAATAAAGCATCCCCTACCTTTACTGAAATAGGTCTGCCTGTTGCAAAAATTAATCCTCCGGGTCTAATCCCAGCGGTACTGCCTAACGGCATTAATAATACGCGCCCTTCTTTAAATCCAACAACCTCAGCTAAGATATGCGTTTCTTTGGTAACCGTAATTTTACATAATTCTCCAATAGACACTCCTTGCACTTCAGCCTCAACAACCAATCCAACCACCTGGATTACTTTACCAATAACTTTTAATACATTGGTTTTCTTAATGACATTTTTATAACTTTCTAAGTCGGCAAGTTTACTCATTTGAATTCATCAAAGGTGTCATCAAAATCACTTAAATCTAATCCGGCAAATAAATCATCATCATCTTCATCATCTTCATCATCTTCATCATCATCTTCTTCTTCGTCGTCGTCATCGTCATCGTCGTCTATAGAGGCTCCTTCATAGCTATCTTCATTTTGGTATACATCCTCTTGATCCAGCTCTATCTCTTCCATATCGTCATTTTCTGCATTATCCAACTCCCTTATCTCATCCATTTCTATCTCTTGAGCTAGGTCACCATCTGCACTCTGAGCACTATTCTCTGCGACTGCTGATTGTATAGGTTCTTCTTTTTCAACTATGTTTGTTATCTGCTCATTTTCTTTTTCATGAAATTCATCGATAGCTTGTTTTAAAATTGCTAATTTGGATGTTACGGTCGCATCAATAAATCCTAAATTGGTCTCTATTGTACATCCACCACTAACCATGCTTGTATCCGTATGAACATCTAAGCGCTGCATATCTTTAAATTTATCTTCAAATTTTTCTCGCAATGAATCTAACAATGATTTATCTTCTGGATTAATCGTTATCGCTACATAATCTTTTTCTGTGATTTTATCGATAGCATTCATAAATAATGTTTCAAATACAGCTTCATCTTTTTGTATTTGATGGCCAATAATATGTTCTGCGATGGCTAATGATAAATCGATAGTAAAATCTCTTTTTTTATCTAAATCTTCCTTTTTACTTTTCCCTAATTCATTAATAGAATTAAAAAGATTTTTAGAATAATCTTGAAATACAACCTTCCCTTCTTCATACCCAGCATCATAACCTTCTTGCTTTGCTGTTTCACGTAACTGTCTTAACTCTTCTTGAATTGCCTTGATCTGCATTTCACGATACTGATTCATTTCTTCATTTATATTTCTCTTCATAACAGTATAGGTATCTACATTCGTTTCTTGATTTTTTGTTACTTGCGTATGCTCTAATTCTTCTCTAGAAGCATCCAATCCCACTGGATTACTGTTATCATTTCCTGATAATTCACCAGCTGCTAAAGGCTCTTGTATTGTAGTTGCCTGATTAAATGTTTTTATTGGCTTTAGTTTTATTGTTTTTTTTGAGGCATCTTTTCTTAGCTTAATAACGCCTTTTCTTTTTAAAGGTACATTATGCTGATTTGCTGACTTTTTTTGATCTAATTCCTCTAAATTACTACTCATACCTTATATTATATCATTGGGAGTTTATAATGGTCTTGCCATAATTTTTTTGCTTGTTTGGCATAGTCTCGATTATAATAGATTCGACTATGTTAGTTTATCCAAATATTGATCCTATTCTTCTATCTCTTGGCCCTCTTCATATTCGCTGGTATGGCCTTGCTTATTTAGCTGGGGTTCTACTCCCTTTTCTCGTTTTTAAACGTGACTATAGACAGCGATTAAATATGAGTCTGGATGATATTTTTAATTATATTTCTTACCTTATTATCGGCATTATTATTGGGGGACGTATTGGCTATGTTTTGTTTTATGATTTTATAGAATTTCTTCGTGCTCCTTATCTTATTATTGCCATCTGGAAGGGAGGGATGTCTTATCATGGTGGTGCTATCGGATCTATTGTTAGTACAATTCTATTTGCTAAACGATATCATCTTAACAAACTTATGTTATTAGATTTACTGGCTATCGGCAGTACCATTGGTATCTTTTTAGGTAGAATTGCTAATTTTATTAACGGTGAATTATTTGGACGTGTCACGACATCTCCACTAGGTATGGTTTTTCCTATGGGTGGCCCTCTTCCTCGTCATCCATCTCAACTTTATGAATCCTTTGCGGAGGGTTTGCTATTATTCTTGATTTTATGGGTCGTTCGTAAGTATTGGGCCCCCAGACCTGGTATCTTAGGATCTCTTTATTTAATTTTATACGGTTCTTTTCGATTTATTCTAGAGTTTTTTCGCGAACCCGATGCCCACCTAGGTTTTATTATTCATGTTTTTTCTTTAGGTCAACTGCTTTGTATTGTTGAGATTTTTATTGGGCTTTATCTATGTTGGTTGTTACAAAAACAACCAACACAACATTAATTAAAACGATTTATTATGGTTGATTAGGAGCCTCTGAAAACATTTCTGCAACTGTATCAAAATTTAAATTGTCATTTGCTTCAGATACTGTTGGTTCTGTTATCCATCCTGCTTCATTTTTAGATCCAATAAAACTGTCAACCAATGTACTTACATCAGAAGCTTGCTGTGATGCACTATCTAAAGACGTTCCACAACTTAAGCTATCATCTGTATCAATATCCCCCGTTGTTCTATCAATACAGGCATTTAAATTTCCGAATGCACTCCCTCCATCAACGCCATTTTGTTCTGCACTAACCGTAAATGATATCGCTGATGTTGTTGACGAGTCTTCAATAGTTCCTGCGCCTGCATACATAAGATTATCAGATCCTGATTCAGCACCTTTAAATGCAATTACATAAGCTTCATCTGATGTCATATACACCCTGTAAAAGTAGACGTAAGTATTTGATGACGCAGCAGGTACTGATATATATTCAGCGCGTAATAAATCCCCATCTAAATCATGCTGAATAATAGTTCGATATTCATGATCTTCATTATCTCCAGATCCATTTCTTTCTGCACTAACTATATTAATTTCACTCTCATTATAACGCATATAAAATATCATATCTCCACCAGTTCCCATATCTACTGTTAATTTTTTATCATATACAGTTGTATCGGTTGTATTGGTTACATTTAAGGTAATGGTTTGATCTTGCATTGTATAATCGCCTGCTTCATTTTTTTCAAATGAAATATCACATCCATCATCATCTTCTAGATCTACCAGTACAGCATGTGTAAATGTAATGGGATGATCTCCATTACTGGGGTATCCGTCCGCATCCGTTTCTAATAAAGATCCAACCGCACAAAAAATACCTAAAGCACTTTTAATTCGTCCAAATGCATTAATAGCAGACCCATTTGGTCTGGTTAATTCACTATTAAATTGCTTTCCTAAATATTCTTTTATACTAATTATAGGAGTGGGATCATCATCACTTTGTGGATCACGTAAACCAACATTACTTGTTAACGTCCAGTTATCTCCAAAAGCAGTTGCATATAGTTTTGAAAAAATACTAAAATCCCAATTAAAACTTGTTGATGACGTTCCTGCTGTTGGTGATAGCTCATCTAACTTGCTAATATCATTAGTAATTTTTTTATAGGATGACACCATAGTATAATCTGCAGAATCATCTTCCTTAAGACTACAGCCTAACATACTTAATATAAGGCTTACTATCAGCCCTACCATTATATATTTTTTCACAATCTTGCCTCCATAAAATCTGAGATTATATAGATATTTTACTGCTAAATATTATTTTTACAAAATTATTTTAATGGCCAGCTAAAAACTTCTCAGCATCTAAGGCTGCCATACATCCTGATCCAGCAGCTGTAATGGCTTGTCGATAGGTTTTATCTTGTACATCCCCACAGGCAAATACCCCTTTTTTATTTGTCTTACTTGATCCTGGCTCAGTTATGATATACCCAGATTCATCTAAGGCTAGTTGCCCATTTAAAAACTCTGTATTTGGTTTGTGTCCTATCGCATAAAACAATCCATTCACTTGTAACTCGCTTTCTTCTTGAGTCTGATTATTTTTAATACTTAACGTAGTTAACACATCTTCTCCCTTCGCTTCTATAGCTTCGGTATTCCATAAAACTTCTATTTTTTCATTTTCCATCACACGCTCTTGCATAACTTTTGAAGCACGTAATTCATCTCGTCTTACTAATAAATATACTTTTGATGCAAATTTAGTTAGATACGTTGACTCTTCAGCAGCACTGTCGCCACCCCCAATCACAGCCAGTGGTTTATCTCTAAAAATAGGTAAGCCTCCATCACAAACGGCGCACGCAGACATTCCTTTTTGCCAATAGGTTTCTTCCCCCTTAATATTCAGCCTTTTTGCCGTCGCACCTGTCGCAATAATTAATGTTTTAGCCTCAATAATCTGATCTTGATCATATACTACGACTCCATTACTAGTAATCTCTACTTTATCTATGGTCCTTGTTAAAATTTCGGTTCCACATCCTATGGATTGCTCTCTCATTTTCATCATTAACTCAGGTCCTGATATATGACTAAATCCAGGATAATTTTCTACCTCTGTTGTCGTTGTTAATTGCCCTCCTGCTGCTACACCGCCAGCCATAGCCCCCTCAAACATCATGGGCTTTAATCGAGCTCTAGCGGTATAAATAGCAGCGGCATGCCCTGCGGGTCCTGATCCAACAATAATCACATCTTTTTCTTCATTAGACATTTGTCACTCCTTTTACACTTCTTATCTTACAATATTTCAGGATCTATCCATTATCAAAAAACTGCAATAATGCATCGTCATTAGTCTCTTTTTGATTTCCTGAATCCCAAAATCCTTCATCAGCTGTATCATACTCTTTTGGTTCTTTTCCTGACCAAAACTTTTCTAAATAGACATATTCTTTTGGACTAAACTGTGTTGCTAACTTACCCGTTAACCAATCTATTTTTACTGATACTAACCCTTTTGGCCTGGGAAAATCTTGTGCCGGCATTTTTTGTGTTGCCATCGTCATAAACTCTTTCCACATTAAAGCAGGTACCCAGCCACCCGTTACTTTTACGGTTTCTGAATTATCATCATTACCGATCCATGTAGCACATACCAATTGAGGAACAAAACCCACAAACCAAGCATCTCTATAGTCAGATGTGGTTCCTGTTTTTCCTGCCACGGGCCGTGGTAAATTGGCTAATTTTCCGGTTCCATACTTTACAATCCCTTTCATCATTTCTACTAAGGTCGCTAATAAATTAGAATCATAGACTTCGACAATTTCTGGATTATGTTCATATAACGGCGTTCCATCACGATCTTCAATACGAATAACCCCTGTGGGCTCTGTATGATTACCTAAGGTTGCAATGGTTCCATACGCTGACACCAACTCTATCATCGTTACTTCATTTGCACCTAAAGGTAACGATAAAACGGGTTTTAATGGTGACTTGATTCCTAAAGCTTGTGCCACTCGAACAGAGTTTTTAGGACCAATTAAATAGTTTAACTTTATGGACACGATATTTACAGAACGCTCCAATGCTTTTCTAATTGACATAGGCCCCTTATATTTCTGGCTATAATTATGAGGCGCATACGGCCCTTCAATTGTATTAAAGGTAACAGGGGCATCTTCGATAATGGATCCTGGTGAAAATCCTTTTTCTAAAGCTGTTAAATAAATAAATGGCTTAAAGGCTGAGCCAGGCTGTCTTTTAGCCTGAGTCGTACGATTAAACTGATTATCTAAAAAATCTTTTCCTCCTACCATGGTTTTTATATAACCATATCGAGGATCTATCGCTAATAATGACGCTTGAGAATAATTTAACGAAGGTACCTTTTCATTCATAGATCGTATCCAATGTGACGATTCTCCGTACTCTATATATTTTTGTACAACCTCTTCTGCTTTTTGCTGTAGCGAATAATCTAAGGTCGTATATATTTTCATCCCTGATGTATACGTTACTTCTTCGCCATACATCTCAATTAGCTGCTTAAGAATATAAGCTGTAAAATAAGGAGCTTTATACCTTAGTTTTTTTCGTTTAATAATTACTAATTCTTCTGTGTAAGCTTCATTAGCCTCTTCTGAGTTTATAAATTCTTCTTTGACCATACGCTTTAATACTAGTAGTTGTCTTTTTTTAGCCCCTTCAAAATTTCTGATTGGGCTATATAATTCGGGGCCCGTTAAAATACTCACCAATAATGCTGATTCTGCTAAATCGATCTCTTCTGCTGATTTCCCAAAATATAACCGGCTTGCAGATTCAATTCCATATGCATTATGCCCCCAATACACTTGGTTTAAATACATTTGTAAAATTTCGGTTTTTGTATACCGTCGTTCTATTTGAATTGCTAAAATTGCCTCTGCTAATTTTCGTGATAAATTTCGTTGCCTTGTTAAAAATAAATTTCTTGCTAATTGCTGCGTTAGAGTGGATCCTCCTTCAACAAACCGCCTTGCTTTAAAGTTACGAACAAAGGCTCTTGCAATACCAAAAAAATCTAACCCATTATGTCTATAAAATCGACTATCTTCTACTATTACAATCGTTTTTGTTAAAATTGGCGAAATACGTTCTATCGGAATTAAAACTCTATTTTCTTCTTTATGTAACTCGGCTAAAACCACCCCATCTTCTGAATATATTTTTGTTGTTTCTGCTGGTATGTAGGTGCTAATGGCCTCTACATCAGGTAGCGTTTTGGTAATATTAAAAACAACTAAACATAAAGCACATACTAAGACAAACCCAACTGCTGCAGAAAAAACAATGACTTTTTTAAAGATGTTTTTTGTTTTATCTAATTTTCGTTTTCTAGATTGAAATCGTGCCCCCACTGATTTTTTTGATACCTTTGAAACTTTTCCAATTGAATATCTTGATCTAAAAATCACTTTTTTCTCCTGCCGGTTTTCTTACTTGGTAAATTTTAGCATATTTATAACTATTTTCTAATGGATGAATCTAGGCTTCTTGTCCTATTATTTTTTCGACATCCTCTAGCCTTATTCGGCTCGCTAAATGCTGATATTTATTAATAGGCGTATCTTCAATCACCGTTTCCAAATCTTTCCACTCTAACGAATCACTATCTAATAACTCTTCGGCTCCCTTAACAATCTGGGGTAAAACTGGTTTTAAATAAATCATAATATACCGCCATGCATTCATTCCTGCTGTACATAACTGAATCGCATAAGGGGCATCTTCTTTTGCTACTGACCAGGGTGCTACAGAATCAATAAATTGATTTGCAATATCGGCACAACTCATAATCTCTTTCATAGCCTTACTAAATTCTAATGCTTCATAATATTCTGATATTTTATCCGATCGTGCCCGTATTGCATCTATCATGTCACTAGCATTATCTGAAATGCTTGATAGTTTTCCATCCCCATACTTATGGATAATTGCGCCTAACCGAGAAGCAATATTTACAACCTTGCCTAATACATCTGAATTGATTTTATTAGTAAAATCATCTGTACTAAAATCTAAATCATCAACTCCCGATGTTAACTTAGCGGCATAATAATAACGCAAAAATTCTGGGTTTAAATGCTTTAAATAATCACTTGCTAAAATGAAGGTTCCTCTTGATTTTGACATCTTTTCATTATTAACGGTTAAAAATCCATGAACATTTACCTTCTTTGGCAATTGATACCCCCCAACGTGTAACATTGCAGGCCAAAATAATGTATGAAAATATAAAATGTCCTTGCCAATAAAATGATGAATCTCATATTCTTTTGATTTCCAAATTGTGTCAAATTTTTCTTTCTTTGTAGTATCACACCAATGTCTTGTTGTTGCCATATAGCCAATAGGGGCATCCAGCCAGACATAAAAATACTTATCCCTTGTATTTGGTATTAAAAAACCAAAATAGGGTGCATCTCTACTTATATCCCAATCTTTTAGTCCTACCTTAAACCATTCTTCTAGTTTATTTTTTACTGGCTCTGTTACATGATCTTCTTGTATCCAGTCATAAATGATAGTTTTAAATTTTGATAAATCAAAAAAATAATGAATAGAGTTTTTTAGAATAGGCTTCTCCCCTGAGTATACCGAATATGGATTACTTAATTCTGTTGCATCATATGTATGAAAACAGGCTTCACACGCATCTCCGTACTGATCTGGTTCTCCACATTTTGGGCACTCCCCCTTGATAAATCGATCCGATAAAAATAATTTTGTTTGCTCACAAAAATATTGCTTAATGTCTTTTGTTTTAATCGCCCCCGCCTCAGATGCTTTCAGATAAATATCTTCTGACAACTGTTTATTTTCTTCCGAATGAGTCGAGTAATAATGATCATGTGATATATAAAAGCCTTCAAAGTCAGCTATATGCTCTTTTCGAATGGCATCGATATACTCTTCTGGCGGTTGCTTTTTCTTTTCCGCACTTAACATAATGGCTGTTCCATGAGAATCATCTGCACACATGTAATAACAGGTGTTTCCAATTAGCTTTTGAAACCTTACAAAAATATCTGTTTGGATATGCTCTACTAAGTGCCCTAAATGAATGCTTCCATTGGCATAAGGTAATGCGCTTGTAACTAATAATTTTCGTGTCATGTTGCTAATATTATTTTATAAAGTTTGCGTTTACCAATTTTTAAAATTGAACTACTTTCTTTTAAGGTTTCATGCATATCTGTAATCTTATTATTATTAACACTAACGGCACCTTGGTTTACCAACCGATATAATTCTTTTTTTGATGAAAGTAATTGATGCTCTACGACAAGATTGGCAATGCTTATGGCTGATCCTATCTGTATTTCTGGAATATCATCTGGAACTTCTTTTTTCTTAAATAACGTTTGAAAATGATTATAGGCATCTCTTGCTCTATCTTCAGAGTAAAATCGTTTTACAATATACTGACCTAACTCTACTTTTACATCTCTTGGGTTCAAGGAACCTTCTTGCATGGCCTGCGTTTTTTGCTTGATACTGGCCGTTGACTCTTCTGTTAATAAGCTTATATATTGCTGTAAAATAGTATCAGGAATAGACATAATTTTTCCAAACATATCTTCTGGATCATCATCAATCGCAATATGATTCTGTAATGATTTTGACATTTTTTTTACACCGTCCGTCCCTTCTAATATTGGCATTGTCATAATAGCCTGCTCAACACCTACCTGATACTCTCTTTGTAAATGTCTCCCTACCAACAAATTAAACTTTTGATCCGTTCCGCCTATTTCTAAATCGCTTTTTAAAATTACGGAATCATAGCCTTGTAATAAAGGATATAAGAATTCATGGATACCAATAGAGTGGCCCTGTTTATATCGCTTCTCAAAATCATCTCGTTCCATCATGCGCGCTACATTATATCTAGCGGCTAATTGAATTAAATCATTACTAGTTAGCTTTTCTAACCATTCTCTATTGTAATATACCGTTGTTTTATTGGGGTCTAATATTTTAAATACTTGCTCTTGGTATGTCTTTGCGTTTATAGCAATTTCCTCGTCGGTTAATGGTTTTCTGGTTTCACTTTTACCTGTGGGGTCTCCAATTTTTGCCGTAAAGTCACCAATAATAAATTGAACATGGTGCCCCATTTCTTGAAGCTTTCGTAATTGAAATAAAACGACACAATGACCAAGATGCAAGTCTTTAGCCGATGGATCTGCACCAAACTTGATCAACATTTTTTTTCCAGCTTCTATCGTTTTGATGGTGCTTTCTGGTATTAACTCCACATGCTGTAATGAACTGATTTGTTTCATGATCTTTATTTTACCGTAAATAAAACAGCTCGTCTAAACCAAGCCTATGTAACAGACTCCCTATTGCTGTGCTGCGTCTCTTTAATGAGTGGCGCTGCATAGTAAATAGCCATTAATGACAGCAAAACGTTATTCACAAACTGACCTAAAGATTCTATCCCCATATATCTCAAAAATACAAAGGTAATGGCTATTAGTACTGGTATTTTTAAATGCCGAAAAAGCTTTTTTTTATGTGCTGTTTCGTTATGTGGATACTTCAGCCATGATACCATTAAGATAATATTCAGGACATTAACACCAATAAACATCCATGGAGACTCACTTATCCAAGAAAATATACTAGCGCAGACAAATAAAGCACCAATAGGAGAAGGCAATCCTGAAAAGTCTTCTTGGTGCCCTTCTTTATTAAATCGCCATAATCGAAAATAGACACTTGCTAAGTATAAGATAGCCAATCCAATACTAATGTAATACGGCATTAATAGTCTGTTTTGACAATATAATCCTATTAAAAATGCTGGAGCAAATCCAAATGTAATATAATCTGCCTTGGAATCTATTTTTGCGCCAAATTTTGAATAGGTATTAAGTCGTCTTGCAATTTTTCCATCAAGGCCATCTAAAATCATCCCTGCAATAATCAACCCTGCAGCTATTTTTAAATTATTATTAAGCGATAAAATAATTGATACTATCCCACATCCCATATTTAACATTGAAATTGTGTTTGGAATATACGATAACAGCGCTCTTTTCGCATTTTCTTTATTATTTCTATTTATCAATAACTGCCTTTTCCACATAAAATTTACAACATAATCAATAAATGACAAGAGGGTTACAGCTACCATAAGCCAAATGAGCCCTTCATAAATAAAAGCTGGCCAATCAGATACCCATCGTTTTAACCAAATTAAAGGAGATAAATAAAAAGGGTAGCTTGATAACTCTATGACTGTTGGCCTTGCAAATAAAATGCCGCAAATTGGCAATGTTACTGCTGTTTTAATTTTTCCACTTAATGATGCTTCGACGCTAAATTTTCTTCTTGCAGCTAATACTCTAACGCCCATAATAGCAAATTCTCTTGCAAAAATAAGAAACACTGGAAAAGGCTTAATCACCCCCATTGATAACAATGGTAATAAAATTAACAATAAAATTTTGTCCGCTAGTGGATCTAGCAACTTCCCTAGTTCAGATACAATTTTAAATCGCCTAGCTACCCACCCATCTAATGCATCCGTGCTTGCTACTAAGGTGAATAAAATAATACAAAATAACTGGGTTTTTTCGGTAGAAAATGGGATGATCCAAAACAAATAGACTACACCAAAAATACGGCTTAATGTAATTAAATTTGCTAATGATTTTGATACCATACCTTAAACTATATCACTTTCTTGATTATTCGGAACTTCTTTTCCAAAATTTTTTGATAAAGCTATCTCTTCCCGATCCCACTTTATAACGATTGTAATACTCTGGATTCTTTTTATAAAACTGCTGATGATACGTTTCTGCGACATAAAAAGGTTCTGCTTTTTTAATCTCTGTTACAATTGGTTTCTCAAATCGTCCTGATAATTCTAACTCTTTTTTAGATTGCTCGGCTATCTGTCTCTGTACCTCTGAATGATAAAAAATTATGGTTTTATAGTGATCTCCTTTATCCGCAAACTGCCCCTCATTATCGGTAGGATCAATTTGACTCCAAAAAATTCTTAGTAAGACATCATAACTGACTATGCCTGAATTAAATTGCACCTGAATCGCTTCTACATGTCCGGTTTTCCCAGTGATTACTTGTTCATAGATAGGGTCCTGAATGTGCCCCCCTGTATACCCTGGTAGAACAGAAATAACCCCTTCTACATCACTAAAAGGGGGCTCCATACACCAAAAACATCCGCCGGAAAATGTCGCTTTTTCTGTATTTGTTGGCATACCAATTGCTAAACTACTTAATATTAAGCTACTTAGAAGGAGATACTTTAAAATTTATTTATCGCCGTCCTCTTGGTCGGGGTTTATTTCGTTTATTTCCTGGCCTTCTTCTATTTTGAAATCCCTGCCTTTTTCTCTTGCCTGGTTTTAGCTGATTGGAATTTCCCCCAAAAGCAATCCCTAAACCAAACCCGAACGTTAGTGGCTCTAGCTTAACGTTATCTACACTGGAATCAATGATCAACTGACTTGCCTCTAAAAAGAGCTTTGTATCTTTTGAAATACTCATCATAAAACCTGCTTTAGCCCCATATGTCACAGCAGGTGACTCATAAGAACTATTTAAAAATGATAATCCTCCAGATGCCCCTATGTAAGGTCTTACTGTAGATTTGATTGGAATCATATATGAAAATGTCGCTAAGCCTGTGGCTGCTTTTACGGATGGCACACCGGCCGTTTTACTCTCCGCAGCTAAATAGCCAGCAGATCCTTCTAAAATAAATCCTTCTTTAGCTGCAAATGTAGCTTTTCCGCCAAATGAAATTGAATTATCAAAATCATCTGAAATCATTGTTTGGCCCACATTAGCACCAACCATAAATACAGAACCAAGTAACGAGCTTGTTAAGCTTAATAAACATATCATCATTAAATATACGATACTTTTTTTCATAGGTTTCTACTCCTTAAATTTTATGTTTTGTTATTTTTTTGAAACTAATTTTCTATTTATAATAATATGTCGTTTTTTGTAAATTTGTAAGCAAATTTTTTATATTATATTCTTTCTTCTGTGATTCTATCTCCTGCTTACTACTCATACATTCATTAAAAGGTATTTTAATATGGGGTTAAGTTAACTAATTATTAAATATCAGATCAATTCTATTTAAGGCAATTGTTTAATCTTCCATAATTTTAATAGCTTTTACATATCAAAATTATTTTTTTCTTGCTTACTTAGCTCTAGACAATTTATGCTAAAACCTCTTACCATACGCTACCTATGAGTATAAATAGTCATGATGTTATTGTTATAGGGGGCGGCCATGCTGGAATTGAAGCGGCTTTAGCTGCGGCACGTTTAGGCTGCTCTGTTTTACTTTGCACGCTTGAAAAAAACAAAATTGGCTTAATGCCTTGCAACCCTTCTATCGGGGGCCCTGCCAAAGGTCAAATTGTCGGTGAAATTGATGCTCTAGGGGGAGAAATGGGTCGTGCAGCTGATAAAACACATCTTCAACTTAAAGTTTTAAATAGGTCTCGCGGGCCTGCCGTTCAATGCTTACGTGCTCAAAGTGACAAAGTTAATTATAACGCATACATGTCTTCTTTTGTTTCCCAGCAAGCTAATATTACTATCTTAGAAACCGAAATTTATGATCTTATTATTGAAGATTCAACTATTATTGGGATCAAAACCTCAGATAATACAAATTATCTAGCTACGGCTGTTGTTGTTACGGCTGGTACCTTTTTAAAATCTATTATGCATTCCGGTATGGCCAAAACTATTGGTGGCCGTGTTGATGAACAAAGTTGTGACTCATTATCTCAATCCTTAAGTCCTTATTTTACGTTAGGTCGTCTTAAAACAGGGACACCTCCTCGACTTGATAAACATTCTATTGATTATTCTAAAATGCTGGCTCAACCAGGAGATAATGAATTTTTACGATTTTCATTTCGAACAACGCCTAATGAAACCTATTTAAATCAACTGGATTGCTATCGCTGTGAAACGAATGAAAAAACCCATCAATTAATTTGTAATAATTTAGATCGATCTCCCTTATTTACAAAAGTCATTCAAGGTGTTGGTCCTCGTTACTGCCCTTCGATTGAAGACAAAATTGTCCGCTTTCGTGATAAGCCTAGCCATCATATTTTTATTGAACCAGAAAGTAGGCACCTTGATTCGGTATACCCTCAAGGTCTCAATACATCTCTTCCTCATGACATTCAAGATGCCATGTTACGAACGATGTCTGGGTTAGAAGATGTTACTATTTTAAAATGGGGTTATGCTGTTGAATATGACTTTATTTTACCATCACAGCTTAAACCTAGCTTAGAAGCTAAAGCGGTAAAAGGCTTGTTTTTTGCTGGCCAAATTAATGGAACATCCGGTTATGAAGAAGCTGCTGGGCAAGGCCTTGTTGCGGGTATGAATGCCGCTCTACTTGCTCAAAAAAGACCTTCTTTTATTTTGACACGTGAGGATTCTTTTATTGGGACCCTAATTGATGATCTTATTACTAAAGATATTCATGAGCCGTATCGCATGCTTACTTCTCGTTCTGAATACCGTCTTTTACTTCGTCAAGATAACCCAACACAGAGACTTAGTGAACGCGCTTATGACTGTGGTCTGTTATCAGCCGCTGAAATTTCTATCATACGAGAACAACATCAACTTAAACAGTCAACACTTGCTTCTTGGAAAAAAGGACGAACGTCTATTCAACAAGTAAAACAGTTTCAGTTAAAACATAAAATTCCTCTTGTTGATTTTGCTAAACGTGATGATGTTTCACTTACTGACTTAATAGAAGAGTCTTGTAGCTACGAAACCAAACAAGCAGCATCACAAGCTTTAATTGATATTCGATATGAAGGCTATATCAAAAAACAACATGCCAGTATCTTAAAACTTAAACAGTGGTATGAACGCGCCATTCCAGAGTCTTTAGATTTTGATGCTATTCCCAGTTTAAAAGAAGAAAGTAGGCTACAGCTTAAAAAATATAAACCAAAAACATTTTTTGAAGCATCACGTATTGCAGGTATTAACCCTGCTGATATTTCTGTTTTAATGGTTTATATTGAAAAAAATAAGCCTGCTGTTTTTGTATCTCACGTTACATCATAACCACTTTTTTTGAACGTTTACTTTTATTATTTATCCGTCGCTTTCTCTTTAGGAATCTTAAACGATTAACTCATTATCTAAACAATATCGTGTAATTTCTGCATTGTTTTCTATGTCTAGTTTTCTTAACAGTCGTGCGCGATATGTACTTACCGTTTTAATACTGATATCTAAATCATAACCAATTTCTGTTGGGCTTTTTCCAGAAGCTAATAACAACATTATACTAAACTCTCTTTTTGATAAGCGAGTATGTAATGGCCCTCTATGTTTTTCAAAATTTGTTGAAATTAATATATCAGAAAAATTGCTGCTAATATATTTTTTCCCATCTACTACTTTAGTAATAGCATAAATTAACTCTGAGGCGGCATTATCTTTTGTTAAATACCCTTTCGCTCCTGCTTGCATCGCACGTACGCCAAATTGGGATTCATTATGCATCGTTAATATTAATATAGGTATCGTTTTGTGTTTCTTTTTTATTGCTTGAATAGATGCTATCCCTTGCGAATCAGGTAATGTTAAATCTAATAATAGAATGTCAGCATTACACTTTGATTCGTTAAGAAAACTCTTTAGATTTTCATATTCATTTATAATGGTCATATTGCTAGTTTGATTAATAATCAATCTAATCCCATCCCTCACTAATTGATGATCATCAATTAAACAAATGTTAATTTTTTTTGTCATATAGGGATCCTTGTTTCTAAAATTGTTTTGTGGTTTTGGCGTCGAATTGTAAAAGCTCCATTAAGTGGGACTAATTGCTCTTCTATTCCAATTAACCCAAAACTTCCTGGCTTTATTATATCATCGGGCTTAAAGCCACGTCCATCATCGATGACTTTTAAGTAGATTTCTTTTTTTCTTGATTTTACATCTACCTTAATAGCTTTAGGATTAGCATGTTTTATAGAGTTTTCAAGGCCTTCTTTTAAAATCCTATAAATTGTTTCTTTTATAGTTGTTGATATTTCGTTTTCATTTATCTTGATACTGCTCATTATCTTTATATTAGGATAATTTAGTTGATTAATATGGCTTTCTATTAAATCTTTTAACTCTAGTAAATCAAGCTGCGGTGGTCTTAATTCTTTTGCAATTTCTCTTGTGGTTTGAATGGTTTTTTGTAATTGATGGATAGATTCATCTAATTCTTGTAAACTATTTGAACAACTTGAACTACCACATATTTTTATATTTTTATTGTCTATTTCCGATAATCCTTTCATGGTCTCTTTTTTAGCTAGTTCTAATTTGATTTTTAAATATGCCAATTGCTGCCCCAAATCATCATGCACGTCTCTTGCTAATCGTTTTCGTTCATCCTCTTGTGTCACAATTATTTTTTTAAATAATGCCTGGCGTCTCTCTTGCGATTCTTTTAATTGTGTTTCTAATTTATGTTCTACTGAAATATCCTTAATAATCCCTATTAGCTTCTGATTATTTCCTTGTTTATCTTTAATCAAATACCCTTTTCCTTCTAAATATTTCTCTTTATGATCTCTTAATTGAATTATATGGATATAGGGTTGTCCGTCTTCTAAAATACTTTTTACTTGTCTGTTTACTTTTTCTTGTGATTCTTTATTTAATAAATCTAAATAATTTTCATAGGTATTGTGAAATGATTCTTTTTTTACTTCAAAAATTTTATAAGTTTCATCTGACCACCATATTATGTTTTTTTGGATATCCCATTCCCATGATCCTGCTAAAGATGCCTCTTGTGATTGGATAAAGTGTCTGTTTATGTTACTTAATTCCTGTCTAGCCTCATTGATTTCTGTAATATCTTGCCCTACCCCCACTACACCTATAATTTTCCCTGCCATATTTCTTCTTGTTGTTGCATTTAGTAATACCATAATTCGTTGTCCTCTTTTTGTAAAAATAGGCACTTCGTAATTAGCGGACTCCTCTCCATTCAATGCTCTTGTTAAAACATTTTTTACTGATTCTTTATATTCTTCTGTTATATAGGTTTCTACAAAGCTTTTTCCTCTTACTTCTTCTTTACTATACCCCGTTATTTCTTCTGCTTTTTGGTTCCATTCATTAACGTTTCCTTTTTTATCAATTCCAAAAATAGGCGCATTTGCTGTATCTATTAATTGGGTTAATTCTATTCCTAAAGCATCTTTTTCTTGCTCTAGTTTTTCCGCCTCTATTTCAGCTATTTTCTTTTCTTCTTTTATTCTGTTTTTTTCTGTTGTATCTAATATAATGCCTGTCCATATAACACTTCCGTCATTTTTCTTTTTTGGCCAAGCTTGACAGGTCGTCCATTTTTCTTTTCCTGATGGGGTTATAATCTCACCTTCAAATTCAAATAAAGTTAGTGATTTTCTTGAATTTTCTACTGCTTCAAATAATGCTTGCTGATACTGTGGTTTTGTTTGATTAAATAACAAATTTACATCCTTTAATGCCTTATTTTTTGTTATTTCATAAATATTATAGACATAGTCATTACAATCTAATAATGATGCCTGATTATTTTGATCTATTTTAAAACTATAGACCATTCCTGGCAGATTATTAGTTAATATTTGTAATCTTTCATCTAGTTTTTTTCTTTCTTTTTCTAATGCTCTTTCTTCTGTTATGTCTTTGATAATTCCTATTAATTTTATAGGGTCTCCTTGTTTATTACATATTATATTTTTCTCTTCATAAAAAATCTGATCTGGTAAATGTGTAAATGTGAGTTCTAACCTTTTCTTTTGTTTTGTTTTTAGCATACTCTCTATGGTAGCTGCCATCTGTTTTTTTGATTGCTCCGTTAATAAATTATAAAATGTCTCATATGAGGGTGAGTGTTCTTTCGAATCTAACTTTAATAGATTATAACTATTTTTTGACCACCATACTTCTTTTGTTTCTAAGTTATATTGCCATATATATGATTTGCTAAATTTTTCTATCTCATTAAAAAGAGTATTGTGCTCTTTTGTGTCTTCTTCTTTTTTGTGGTGATCTATAATAATCGCTATAAAAGGTAGTAGGCTCTCTAGTTCTTTAATCCGCTTATTATTTTCTTCTTGCTTACTTGTAAAATATAAACTTAGTGTTCCTACTAAATTTTTTTCATGGTTCAAAATTGGAAACGCCCAACATCCTAGTAAATTTATTCTTTGTAATATTTTTTTTATACCCTTGTAGGCATCGTGATGAATGGGATCGTCTAATATAACTCGCTTTTTATAAAATGCGGCACTCCCACACGCGCTCCCGTTTTTGTCTATAGGCACCTCTTGTAACAATTTCTTATACTCTGTATCGATTATCTTGGAACTTACTAAATGTGTTAATAGAGCCTCTTTTTTGGAGACCGTTAGAATATAAGGGACACTATTTGAACATATATGTGTTATTAATGATAATATCTGGTTTAAAGCCTTGTCTTTATCGTATGTTTCTAAGTATTTTTGTAGAATTTCTGAGATCTTTTTATGTGTATTTATAGACATTTCTTATTTTTCACTTTGTTATTTATATACTCTTATTATCTATAAACTATACTAACTATATCTTACCTCGTCATCTTTGTAAAAACTGATTTAAATCGTTGAGTTAAATAGTTTTACGGATTCTGCTAATCTATGGTTTAAAAATGATACGGTTTCGTTAATATGGGTCTTTTTTTCTTCATGTAATGTATCTAATGCGCCATGGATAGTTTCAAAGGGTGCATAAAATTCTTCTACAGAATAAGACCGAATGGTTTCAAAAATATCTAATGAATAGCGGGGCCAATCAACAACTATCATCGATTGCTTTACGAGGCCACCTTCTAATAAACTACCAAAAATAGGAACATCCCATCTTGTCATTAAGGATTGGCCTAATGTTGTAAATAACTCATCATTTTTTGTAAATAATCTTGCTTCCTCTAAATTTTGTTCTATAACTTTGTCACATACTAACGCATTAAACTGAATTTTCCCGGCTAACTGATCTGCCATCACATATGGCTTGCCACACATAATATTGCGTGTTTCATTCAAATAAAAATGACCATAAGTAAGATAGCCGGTCGTAAAAATTGCTTTGCCTGTACATTCAGTTAAAAATTCTGTTGATGCTGTTAATATTGCTACACAATCTGCATTCGTATTACCTATACTGGTTATAACAACTTTATCGACTAAAAAATTAACGATTAATCGACTTTTTAAGTCTACCTTCTCAAATTTAATGGTAATTGTTTTTTTTAGTATCTGCTCCAGTGAGGCTTCACATTCACAAACGGTAGTAAATGCTTCTTTTGTTTGCGTCATGATAATCTCTGAAAAATATTTTAAATGAAATACGGCTGTATAGCGTAATGTATTGGTTATATTCTGTAATTCTTCTGAGATCTCTTGCCTTTCATGTTTTGTTAATTTCATTATATTTATATTATACGTAATCTTCTCATTTTTATTTAGGCTTTAAGTTAATTAAATTAATTTTTTTTGCTAGTATTGGATATTTTGAAACTTTTTTTTCTAATAATGTGTATACAGGAACTGTAATTGTTGTTTTGTTTAAGCAATAGATTAATTCTTCTGTAAATGGTTTTTTATGTAAACTCTGAATTATATAGGGAACAATTGGCTTTCCACATTTTATGATTATCTCTTGTATCGTTTTTTTTATCTTAGGTTGGTTAATATAGTCAATTAATATAGGATAAACAAGGCTTGGATCCATAGTTAATATGGCTTGAATAATATGTCTTTTTAAGGCAGGCTTTGTCCTAAATAAACTAATAAAATGTGATATTCCTTTTTTTGACTGTATTAAAGCCAACATCATAATAGCATGCTTTTCCGTGTTTTTTATTTTTGTTGCTTTTATTAATATATTCTCTGCTTTTTCTTTCTTTTCTAAAAAGATAATATGCAATAATTGATTAGAAATAATCCATGAATTTAAAAATAATGACTCTTGTATCGTGTCTTGATACTTGTCTAAATGTTTTGCTAAAAATGTTCTGCAAAATAGCGTGATATACTGATTGCTTGATTCAAGATTATTAATAATCGGCTTGATATTATCTTTTGTACATTTAATAATCGCTTTTTGTGTATTTTTTCTTACATGGTTATCATTATCGGCCAATTTTTCAAATAATGTGTCGAGACATCCTGTTAACTTTAAGTCGCCAATTTTTTCTATTACGGCCCATCGAATTAACCAAAATGAATCCTCACAATAATGGATAAATCGCTCTATGTCATCTGATGTTTCCAATTCTTTTAATTGTACTAGTCCCTCCCACCGAGTGTTTTTGTCACGAATCGTTTCAACAATCGTATCAAGCATGTTGTTTTTCATAATCTTTCATAAAAATATAATGTAATACATCTTTTATATAGGATACTTGATGGTACCTAAATTGATCTAAATTTTTCGGCGATAATGCATTTTTTTTTGGTATAATCCCTCCCGAGAATCCACATTTTTTTAATTCTATTAGTCTTTTGTCTATATGCGATACAGGCCTTATTTCTCCTGTTAATCCAACTTCACCACAAATGCCAACGCGATCTATTACGGATTGCTGTTTTAACGATGATATTAATGCAACCGCAATCGCTAAATCTGCCGATGGATCTGTAATTGAAAACCCTCCAATAACGGTTAAAAAAATATCATGTGCTGATAACTTCAAATAACATAACTTATCTAGCGCCGCTATTAATAAATTAGCTCGATTTGGATTAATCCCAACAAAGTTTCGTTTTGCCATACCATAACCACTCTCAATAACCAGTGCTTGAATCTCTAATAAAATAACTCTATTGCCTTGTGTATAAGGAACAATTACAGATCCCGGTGATGCATCTTGTGATGTTTCTATAAATGCTTGTGATGGATCTTTTATCGGAATCAATCCGTTCTCTTTCATTTCAAATAAGCCTATATGATCTGTACTTCCATACCTGTTTTTATGGCACCTTAAAATTCGATTTTGAAAATGCCTGTCTCCTTCTAAATATAAAATAGCGTCAACTAAATGTTCTAATACTTTTGGCCCCGCTATTTGACCATCCTTGGTTATATGTCCAATAACAATGGCGCTTTTATTATGTGCTTTTACCCAATTAATTAATGTTGTGGCACAATGTCTTACTTGTGATACGGTTCCTTCTAAGGAAGAAAGCTCTGGATGCTGTACCACTTGAATAGAATCTAGCAAAACTATATCGGGATCTAATCGCTCACATTCTTTAATAATGGCCATCATATTAGTTTGAGAAAATACCCATAACGTTTCTGCAATTTTTCCATTATCTAACCGCATTGCTCTTGATTTTATTTGCGCCTCTGATTCTTCAGCTGAAATATATAATACTTTCATCGATTGCTTAGCGCATTCCTGACACGCTTGTAATGATAATGTCGATTTGCCTATTCCTGGTTCTCCTCCTAATAGAACTATAGATCCTTTTACGAGCCCTTCTCCTAATACTCTATCTAACTCTGTAATATTTGTTTTATAGTAAAAAACAGGCTCTTGTACAACCTCTGCTAGCGCTTGTGCTGTGGATTCCTGATTATAATTATATTTTAATTTATTTTCTTTTATGGGTTTTGTTTCTACTAACGTGTTCCATTCATGACACGCCTCACACTGCCCCTTCCACTTTGGATACTTACTTCCACAACTCTGACATTCAAATAAAGCGGTATTTGGCATCGGTTACTTAACTGATACTAATTCTTTTGGTTTTCCCTTTGATTGTTTCTTTGTTTTTTTTGCTGGTTTTTCTGGTGAAATATTAAATTGTATCGCGTTATTTTTTACAGTTGCTTTTGCAATAATATTTGTTTTTATACCTTCTAATAATAAGGCATCCGCTAAAGCATCTTCAAAATGTGTTTGAATCGATCGTCTTAATGGCCTTGCCCCTAGCTTCTGGTCATATCCTTGTGAAACGACTAATTCTTTTACTTTTTTGTCATACTGTAATGTTATACCTTGCTCTTCTAATCGCTCTTTTATATCTAATAACATAACATCTGCTATGTCATACATATTCTCTTTGTTTAAAGCCTTAAAGATAATAATATCATCAATTCTATTTAAAAATTCTGGCTTAAAACTTTCTTTGAGTTCTTGCTGTAATTTTGCTTTTATTGCATCATATTTTTTTTCTTCAACTCGTGTTGGATCTACAAAACCAAATGATGTTTCTTGATGAATATGCTTACTACCTATGTTAGATGTCATGATAACAATCGTGTTTTTAAAATTGACTACTCTTCCACTGGAATCTGTTAATCGGCCATCTTCTAAAATTTGTAATAAAATATTTAAGATGTCTGGAGATGCCTTTTCTAACTCATCAAATAAGATCACTGAATAAGGCTTTCTTCGCACTGGCTCTGATAATTGCCCGCCTTCATTAAATCCAACATACCCAGGTGGTGATCCAATTAATCTAGAAACTGTATGTTTTTCCATATATTCAGACATATCAATTCGTATCATATTATCAATGCTTCCAAATAGATTTTCAGCTAATCGTTTGGCTAATTCCGATTTCCCTACCCCTGTTGGTCCTAAAAACAAAAAGGATCCTGTCGGTCTTTTTGGATCTTTTAAGCCTACTTTTGCTCTTTTTACCGCTCTTACAAGTGCTTTTACCGCATCTCTTTGTCCTACAATGTGCTTTTCAATTTCTTTATCCATTGTAATTAATCGCTGAGTTTCTTCACTATTAATTTTTGTAATAGGTACTTTTGTCCATGCTGATACAATTTCTGCAATTACATTTTCATCAACCGTTGGCGCTGCCAAAACACGCTGTTCTTCTGGCAGTTTATTTACTTTCCTTTTTATAGTAGTTAGCTGACTTTTTAACATTTTTTGCATTTCTGCATCTTCTTTTTGTTTTGCTATAGCAACTTCAGCTTCTAATTTTTCTTGCTCTTGCATTAATTGCTTTATTTCTATTGGCAAACTAGATGCTTTCAGCATAATTTTTGCAGCCGCCTCATCAATTACATCAACCGCTTTATCTGGCAAAAATCGCTCTGTTATATATCTGCTTGATAAATTGACCGCCTCAATCAAAGATTCATCGGTAATCGTTACATTATGAAATTCCTCGTATCGCTCTCTAATTCCTCTTAATATTTGGATTGTTTCGTCCATAGATGGCTCTTCAACTAATACCGATTGAAATCGTCGCTCTAATGCCCCATCTCCCTCTATATGTTTTCGATACTCTTCTAAGGTTGTTGCTCCAATGCATTGCAACTCCCCCCTTGCTAATGCAGGCTTAAATAAATTTGCGGCATCTAAACTTCCCTCAGAACCGCCTGTTCCAATAATGGTATGTAATTCATCTACAAAAATTATTACATTTCCTGCTTTTCTTGCCTCTTCCATTACTTTCTTTACTCGATCCTCAAACTCTCCACGATATTTAGTTCCAGCTACTAATAGTCCTAAATCTAATGTTATTACTCGCTTATCTTTTAACTTATCTGGTATTGTGTCAGAACATATTTTTTGCGCTAACCCTTCTATTATAGCCGTTTTTCCTACCCCTGGTTCCCCCGTTAGTACAGGGTTGTTTTTGGTTCGTCTACATAAAATTTGAATAATTCTTTCTATTTCATCTTTTCTTCCTACAACAGGATCTAGCTTATTTTCTCTTGCTAACCACGTTAAATCTCTTCCAAATAAATCTAATGTTGGCGTTGGTACACTTGTTTTTGATTTTTGCTGAACATTAACCTTATCTCCTAAATGCTTAAATAATGTATTTTTAAAGGTTGAAACCTCAATGCCTAACTCTGCTAATACTCTAGCTGCTATTGATGTAGGATCTCTAAATACAGATAAAAACAAATGTTCTACGTTAACATAATTATGACCTAATTTTCTCGCTTCATCCCAAGCATACGTTAATACTTGTTTTGCTTGTTGGGTAAAAGGTATATTTCCATAATCAGATGTAATGCCGCCATACTCTAATCGTTCTTCTGTTGCATTTGTAATTTGATCTGATGTATATCCCATCTCATATAAGGACTTAACTACAACATTATCAGCTTCGCCTATTATTCCTAATAAAATATGCTCTGTTCCAACGTAACTATGATGAAAACGTTTAGCTTCCTCTTGTGCTAACATGATAGATTGAATGGCTTTTTCTGTAAATCTTGAGAACATAAGTATTTATAGTGTAATTCATTACAAGTTATAATTGCAAGTAACCATACTGTTTTCTTTTCAAACTTTTTTGTTGCTGTTTAATTGATATCTCGTACAATATCATTATTATGAAACTTAATGACTTTAACTATCATTTACCTCCCCATCTAATTGCGCAGTCACCTTCTGCTCATCGTGATCAAAGTCGACTGATGGTTGTTCATAAATCTACAGGTATCATTGAGCATAAATCCTTTCATCATATTATTGACTATTTAGATACAAACTCTGTTTTAGTTTTAAATAACACAAAAGTGTTTAATGCACGCTTATTTGGGTATAAAAAGACAGGTGCTCATATAGAAATGTTTTTACTTAAACAAATTGATAAGACTAAATGGTCCTGCTTACTACGTCCTGCTAAGCGTGTTTCTGTTGGTGATCGCATAATAATTTCACCTGATTTTTTTGCTACTGTCGTTGAAAAAAATGACTCTATTATTCTTGATTTCTCTTTTTCTGGTGATTTTTTCTCACTATTAGATCTCTATGGAGAACCTCCTCTTCCACCTTACATTAAACCCTCTAATGCTCAAGATTTTAAAGAACGCTATCAAACCGTTTTTGCTCAAGAACAAGGGTCTGTTGCTGCACCTACAGCAGGTCTTCACTTTTCTGATGATTTGTTAGCTGATATCCGTTCTAAAGGTATTGCTATTGACTATATTACCTTGCATGTTGGCTATGGCACTTTTAATTCTGTTACTGCTGAAAATATTGCTGATCACTATATGCATTCTGAATCTTATACCATTACTTCTGAAACTGCTTTGCGTCTTCAATCGTATCTAAAAAATGGGAAAAAAATAGTTTCTGTTGGTACCACATCAACTCGTACATTAGAAACCGCTATCAATCACTCTACTCCTTTTTCTCCCGGAACGTTTGACTCTAATCTTTTTATCTATCCTGGTTATTCATTTAAATGTGTTGATTCTATTATTACGAATTTTCATTTGCCAAAATCTACCTTGCTGATGCTTGTTAGTGCGTTTTCAGGCTTCCCTCTAATTAAGAAAGCCTATGAAGAAGCTATTTCTGAAGAGTATTCATTTTATAGCTTTGGTGATGCGATGTTATTATTATGAAATCATATTATACGTTTCTTGTTTTAATCTATTTTTTTGCTTTTGATGTCAGTACTGTTCTGTGCCAGCCCTTTCCCTTTGTTGAAGTTACTGCTACTGAATCTCTCGTTCTTCTCAATCCATACAAAGATTCCACTGCTATTTATAAAATTAAACAAGGTGATTTATTCACGTTTATCAAAAAAAAAAATGACTATATTAATATCTACATTGAGGGCTCTAATAAAGGGTGGGTTGCTGCATCTAATGTTAATATCCAGGAATTTGATACGGTAACTACCCCATCTGTTGCAGAAAAACTAGCCGTTACTTCAGCTCCCTATTATAATTTTTCTGGACAAGAAAATTATCGATTTCCCAATCGATCTTCAAATCAAAACTTTGATATTAATAGTGATGGTTTTGTTGAAATTAAAGCAAGTGGACGAAGTTATTCTCCCTCTGATATTAACTCACCTCTATGGCAAACTATTATTAATGATCCTGTCTATAAAAAAATTCCTCGTGACGTTTTACTTGGGCCTATTGATGTTGATACACGCTCTCGCATTAGCTTAGAAGGCAAGCTATCAGAAGATTTATTTGTTTATTATGATATTGAGCAAGAACCTGAAATGCCGGGAAAATATGATGTTGAAATTAAATATAAAGATCATCATCTTCAGTTTTTTCACTTAAATGCTAATTATAAACAAGGAAACTATATTAATCTCAGAAAATCTCTTCGTGGCGCTCAATACCGTTTTGATGATTCTTATAATTTGTTTCAATTATCGATGGGAAAAGAGAGATCTGAATCACATAAACTTGAAAACTTTGGTTCCGGTTCAAAAATCATAAAACTATCTCATAAATATGTCTTTCCTGGCTCTGTTAGCGTTTACGTCAATAATACAAAAAAAACAGAAGGCTCTGCTTATGAAGTTGATTACTATAATGGCACCGTTACCTTTTCTTCTCCTATTCAAAAAACTGATTATTTTAAAATTATCTATGAAGTTTCTAATCCTATTGCCGATTATCTTCCTGTTTTAGCTCGACGTAATTTTCAAGCGATACAATACTCAGGTTCTTCTCGTTCTCTTGAATCCTTTTCCTTAATCACGTTATCTAATACGGATACATTTGTTTATAACCCAGAAAGCCCCCCTGAAATGTATCCAACATTTAATGTTTTTGTAGAGTTATCTAACACAATAAATATCACTCAAAATATTACTACGGTTGTTCAAACATTAATTGATGTTAACGTCTTAAATTCTGATTATACCTTGTTAAATTACTTAGCGTCTTCTAATCTTAAATCTATTTTTAATTTAACATTACCCTCTGCTGATATTTTACTCATTATTGATGAATTAGATACACTCTTTGCGAATACGGCTCTCTATCAAGAAGAACTTCTTAGTCGGTTTTCTGATGTTCAGCTTTTTCCTGATTCTTTTATAACTATTGAAGGCGTTACATTGAAAGATTCTATTGATATTTTTTATGCTTTGCTTGCTGAAAATATTTTAGACTCTCAAGGTTTTATTATCTCTAACATATTATTTCGCTCATCTCTTTTTGCTGATACATCTCCTTTTTATTATTATGATGATTCTATTCTTTTATGGATTAAATCTTTTTTTCTTGAAAAAAAACAATCCGTTCGTCCTCGCTTTCTTACATCAAAAAATCCTATTTCTCTGGGCTCTGCATCGGTTCACTTAAATGATATTACTTTAGTCCTGAACCAAGATTTTGCTATTGATTATTCTTTAGGTATTATTTCTTTTTTAATCCCCCTTAACCAAAATGATGTTATCGAAATTTATTATGATTATCATATACGTCAATCTTTTGTTGATGAATTTGTTGGTAAAGACTCCACGGGGCCTTATCAACTATCTCACTTTCCTGTTTTAGATGGAACGACTAAAATTTTACTTAATAATAACCTTTTAACAGAGTTAAATGACTTTATTATTGATTATGATAATGGAGAAATTTTCTTTAATTTTGATGTTGCTTATCCTTCTATTTTTACAGTCTACTATGATTATATACAACAACAAAAAGTCACTAAATCTAGTAAGGAACGTCCTTTTGATATCAGCGCTACTTATATTAATGAGTTTGTTCCCGCGGATGATCAAGTACAAGTATTAGAAATTGTTTCAGAAAATTCTGATGTTTCTTTAGGGATCATAACCTTACTTAATAATCCCCTTACTAATACCGATAACATCCGTATTTCTATTGATGGTGCTATACTCCCTACTGAAAATTATACGATTTCTAGTAACTATCGTTCCCAAATTCAACTTATTAATTCCGATAGTCATCCTAATATTGAAAATGCTGTTAATGCGATTGTCTCATATGATTATCTTAAAAGTTTTCGTACTAAAGATAGTATCTCACCTCAATCTTCTTCTGGCCAAACAACTCCCTATAACATCAATGGTATTGACTATATAATTGACTATCTTCCTGTTAAATATCAAGGGATTCATTATATTACCTATCAAGGTATTAAGCTTCAAAATGAAAGTTTTGATGTGTCCTATCTAGATGATGGTATGTCATTACTTCTTACATTTTATACGTCTGATACTAAACCGGGTTCTAAGTTAGATTCCTACCCAAGCGCTCCTTTTACGATTCACTATGATTATGTTCCTCAAGAACTTGATTCTTTAGATGCCATTAAACATCATATGTTTGGAACAACAATTAAAGGTAATATTACGGATTCTTTTTCTGTTGCTGGTGAATTTGTTTATGCTGAAAATAATTTTGGTGGTCAAGTCCTTGATGGAGAAATGTCTGATACCCAAGGCGCAGGCGCGGATAATTACTTTTATAACTTGCGACAAAAAAATATTATTGAAAATAGTGAACAAATCTTTGTTAATGATCACTCACAAACCCGTGATGTTGATTATATTATTATTTATAAAACGGGTTTATTTCGCTTTATCAATAAAACACCTAACTCTTCTGATACAATCTCTGCTGATTTTCAATATTCAGCAAGTTCTGGTATTCTTAATACTAACAGTAGTCAAAGCGGTTATGCTACAAACCTTAATGTAGATTACTCTATTCCTTCTTTTAATATTTCTTCTTCTTATAAATACATTGATCGTGATTTTATTCCGATTGGCACTATTAATGAAACAAAAGGAAATACTATTGTATCGTCTAAAATGAATTGGTCTATTTCTCCTGCTGTTGATTTTTCAACTCAATATTCTCGGGAAAAACAATATCAAAATTCTACACAAGAAAATAAAGATATCTATAAGCATCTTGATATTTTCTCTGCCAATTTATCGAGTCTTCTTTTCAATACGATTGATTCATCTCAATCGTTTGATTATCGCTTTTCACTTCAAGATAAAGAGCTTTCTTTAAGTGATAATAAATATTATCATTCTGTTGATGATTTAACTGTTTCCTATCAAAGCACCTACTCGTTTGGCCCTTCATTTTTGAAATCAAGAGTCCATCATTCCCGTTCTCGTCAACTATCAGATTATCGTGATCAAAAATTGCCAAAAACCACCAATACCAAATCATCTTCTTTTTCTTCTAATCTTAATTTATCCGATGCTTTTTTATTACGTGTTGTTTCTATTAAGCCTTCTTATTATCACTCTTACTCTAATACACTTTTATCAGTTGCTCCTTTTTCATCTTTTAAAAACCATCATAATTTTGACTTAAAATCCTCATTTTCTCCTTTTAAATCATGGGTTTTTTCTCCTGTTTACCAACACTCCAATACCAAGCAACAAACATCTAGTAGTTCTCCTATTGCTGAAAATAACGCCATGTCTTATGGTACAACTTCTAAATATGAGCCTTTTGATTGGTTTTCAACTTATTTCTCATTTCATCATAAAGAAGATGAATCTATTTTACTAAATCAAAAAAGTAATCTTAGTGATACTAAACAAGTATCGTTAAAACGCTTTTCCCCCCAAGCTGCCTTACTGGCCTTGGGCGTGTCACCTAAAAATTATTTTTCTTTTCTATTAAAAAATAGCAACCTTTCTTATACATACTCTGCATCTTCTCATAAAAAAAATGATCATCGTAATTTATCTTCTTCCTCATCTAATCGTGCTAATTGGAATCAACTTACTTTTTTAAAATCGTTACGTTTACATAATTTATCTTATTCTCAATCTAATAATGCAAATGATAATTATGTTGAATCCTCTACAGTTAGTAAAAACCACTCTTTGTCTCAAACTCAAAACCTTGGTGCTCAGTTAAGTTTTAAACCCACCTTTTTTATCTTTAAATTTTTTAACTATAGCGGGTCTATCAAGCAATCTACCATGTCTTCTTCAGCCACAACTATTGCTCGCTCTGTTACTGGTAATCAAACTGAAGAGTCTTCTATCGAAGATTCATTATCTCACACTCTCTCTTTTTCTCCTCCACAGCTTACGATTCCTAACATCTTTAATCTCCGCAAACGTTTTCGGCTTGGAAAAGTGTCTTTATCTTTAAATTTAAAAGAGAGTACAAAAAATTTTCAACAATTTTCATACCCTTATCTTTTTTCTGAGGAAACCTTTTCTCGTCTTTCGCCTTTACTCGATATTATTGATAAATCAAACTTAAACTCTATGCTTATTTCATCGACGGCTTCTCCCTTTAACTTAATTAATATTAATGCCTCTTTAGCGATTAATGATAATTACTATAACCGTAATAAAACATCTCAATCCCAATCTTTTTATCAAGATATTAAGAACTATACATCGTCATATTCTATATCTCCTTTTTCCTTTCTATCTTTTTCTATCAATGCTAATCAAAGTCGTTCAACTCAATGGCTACTTCCCTCTTCTAATATTATACAAACCGAACTTATTACAACTCAAAATGAATCGTTATCATATACAAATAAATGGAGTCGCTTGTATTCCGCTTCATCAACGCTTAAACCTTTTCGCTTTTTTTCTTTAACAGGCTCTTCTTCTTATAATATTCTTAAGCAACGAGCTGGTTATCTCAATCAGCTTTCTTCATCTCAATTTAAAACAGAAACATATACAGCTAGTCTTGGTTTATACCCATTAAAATCACTCTCTATATCTGCCAGTTATTCCTTAAATAAAACAAATAATCAAGAAGGCTACTCCAACTCTCAAACTCTTTCTTATACCCCTGTTAAAACAACCTATGCTAATGTCTCTATTTCTTATACTCGTAATCATTACTTGGGATTTGGTATTAATCAAGTTTCATTAAACAACCAAGAACAAGGAGATAATACCATTGGTGAAACAAAAACTGTAAAGCGAAATTATGTTGTTCAGAATGGATCCTTAAATATCTCACTCTCATTTCCTATTAATAACGCGTATGTTCAAAAGTTTACCCTAACAGGCGAAGGTTATCTTAAAGATATCAAAGATCACCTGGAAACGGATGATAACCCTCTTAGTTATGCGATTTCCGGCCTTGTTTTAAAAGGATCTCTTTCTTTATAACTTTATCCTTTCTTTTGATTTATTATTCTCTTTTTTTTTGCTATATCATACACTAATGATTATGTTTTCTTGTTTTATTCGTTACCTTGTTTTTTTCTTTTTCTTGTTTTCCTTTTCGAATTTTTCTTTTTCTCAACCTTCTGAATGGTTTCCTACTCTCAATACGACGACTTCTGCTTATAAATTAACAAAACCGATTATAACCAAAAATCAGGCTTCGTTTGTTCCTTTAGTTGAACTTAAGTCACTATTTGGTTTTCGTGTTTCGTTTAACCACAAACTATCTGGTTACCTCTTCAAAAAAGGTGATCTCTCTCTCTTCTTTCCTACTAATTCCTCTGAAGTATGGTTAAACCATTCAAAACACTTTCTATCTCAGCCTTCTTTTTTTGATAATTCATGTTTATATATTCCTTTAGCTGACTTTGCTTTATTACTTGGTTACTCCATTACAAAAACAGAGCATTCTATTTTTTTTACTCCTTCTAAATCCTATTCGTTTTCCTCTTCTTCTCCTCTCGTATCGTTTCAAAAACGGCATGTTGATTCTACTCTGTTAAAATTTAAAGATCTGTCCTCTATTTCTCATGTTTTGTATAAACACAAGCATATTAAACTTTCTCAATCGCTTCATGATATTAACTCTATAACTTATATTGATCCTACTTTATTTTTTTCAACATTAGGCTATAAAAAAACCATATCTAAAAAGGGTATACGATTATCTTATAATGATATCTCGTATTTTATTCCCTTTTCTTCTCGTATTTGGTCTATTACCATCAATAATCAAACATCTCATTTTCTTTCTGAAGCACCTCTTATTCAAAAACAATCATTATTATTTCCGCTCTCTTCTCTTCTTTCATTTTTAGACTATTCGCTTCATCATAATTTTGTTACATCTTCTTTGGAACTTCTTGATAATATTCATGGCATTTCACTCCAAGGCGTGGCCGATCCTTTTTCTATTAAAATTCTATCTCGTCATACCTTATTAACTGATTTTGATGTAAATTCTTCACTTGGTTTTATTCAGGTTTTTAATATTCCATTTTCAGTTATATATGCACCTTCATCCATAACCCCCCACGCAAACCCTTATGTTTCTAAACTGTCCACCCGCCCTCTCAATTATACCTTTGAACAAATGCATGCTAACCCTAAATTAATGGGGAAAAAACAAACAGAAATTACGCTTCATTTAACAAATAAAGCTTCCTTTTATCCTCATTCTCACCCTAATGGCTTATTTTTATCTCAAAATAAAATTCTTGAAAAATTCTCCATTAAAGAAAATTCTAGAATGTATCGAATTACCATCTCTGGCTTCGATATAGATTCTCCTGCTATCATCAAAGAGTCTGGTAAACTTATTTTTGATTTTCCTAATACGATTACCCTTCTTAACCCACTCAAGCGTATTAATGATTCTAATTTTCGTTCTATTCGCACATCGCAACTTTCTTTTGCTCCCCTAGTTTCTCGTTTTGTTTTAGATTTTAATACAAAAATTCCTACTTATTCTATTGAAAAAAAGAAACATAATTACATTATTACCTTTAAAAAAAGTAAAGCGCCTATTGTTGCTAAATCATCAAAACAAAAATCTAAATCTACCACTCGTTCTATTCGTAATAAAGTTATTATTCTTGATGCAGGGCATGGTGGTCGTGATCCAGGGGCTATTTCTGGCAAATCTTTTTATGAAAAAAAATATACTCTTGATGTGGTTAATCGGGTGAAAAACATGTTAGAAAAAGAAGGAGCTTACGTTATTTTAACGCGTAATGGTGATTATACTCGTAGCTTGTACCAACGTACGCGTATTGCGAATCGGCATAAAGGTGATTTATTTATCAGTGTTCATTTTAATACGTTTTATTCTTCAAAAGCGCGTGGATCTAAATCGTTTTACTACAAAAAGAAAGATAAAAAATTAGCCTTAGCTATTCAAAGGCAACTCAAAAAAGATTTATCCATTCGTAGTAATGGTATCAAACGTTCTCGCTTTTATGTTTTACGCCACACCAAAATGCCTTCTGTTCTTATTGAACCTTTGTTTTTATCTAACCCCCGTGAAAAAAAATTATTACGCTCTTCTTCATTTCGTAATTCATTAGCTACCTCTATTTTTAAAGGTATTAAGCGTTATTATCGTCGCTAAATTTTTTTGTTAAATTAGGTTAGAAAATTCTTTTTTTGTGGTATTGTCTACACATGAAATGTACATTTTATGGGGTTTGTGGTTCGTATCCATCCATTAATTCTCTTGCTTCTATTAAACATACGGCTTGTGTATCCGTTGAAACTGATGATTTTCTTCTTATTTTTGATGCAGGCTCTGGTATTATTAATTTAGGTCGTTCTCTACCTAATCCTAATAAACCTATTTTTATTGTCTTTAGTCATTTTCATTATGATCATATTATCGGTCTTCCTTACTTTTCGCCCTTATATAACGCTCAATATAACATCTCCTTTATTTATCCCAATACTGACCGCTTAAAGACTGTTTTACCTAAAATTTTTGATTCTGATTTTTTTCCTGTTTCTTTTTCGGATCTTCCTAACTCTCCATCTGTTCACGATCCTTCGTTTTGTAACCAATTTGGGTTTTCCTTAACCCCCTACAATCTTAACCACCCAGGTGGTTGTTTTGGTTATCGATTATCAGTTAACAATAAATCCGTTATTTATGCGACAGATAATCAATTAACGCCTGATAATCAAGCCTCATTTTCTTCATTATTTAATGATTGTAATCTATTAATTCATGATTGTTACTTCTTTGAAGAGTCTCAGGCTGAACATAAAAGCTGGGGCCATACATTCCTTCCTGATCTACTTTCACTTGCTTTAACGTCAAAGATACAGCGCTTATGTCTTTTTCATCTTAAACCTGATATTGATCAAGATTATATAGATGCTATGAACACATATATTGATTCTACTATTCAAAACAATCAATCTTCTTTACTTGCTACCGTCTCTTTTGATGGTTTCTCTGTAGATCTATAAACTTTATTCTTTTATTTTTATTGTTGTAAATCGTTTAATATAGCCTTCTTTATATGCATTCTCTTCTAAACCTGCTTTTTTTGATAAATTCTCTAGTAACTGCTGCTTATTCCAGCTCTGTTCAGTTGCAACTTCAGGTAAAAAAACAGCTGTTCTTCTTGCTACTTGTAACATCACACCGTGCTTGCCTATCTCTATGTCTTCTATTGTTTGGATATCTTCAAAAGGGGACAGTATTGATAAGGCTATCTTAATACTTTCTATTTCTTCTGCTGTTACAGGAGAAAATCTATGATCTTCAAAGGCTGCTTTTTTTGCCATTTCATAAACATTCTTCCATAAGGGGTTTTCTGATACTACTTGTCCAATACAACCTCTTAACTGATTATTGAGTTGTAAAGTTACAAAAACGCTCTGGATCATATTATAACGGTCTTTATATGGCTCTAAATTAACCTTAACAGCATTATTTACAGTTTCTTCAATACTTTCTCTTGCTAAGTGTAATAAATCTTTCATACGCTAATAAAATCGAAAGCTATTATAACCTACTACAGAACTATCGTCGCCTGTTACCATTCCTGAATGAGAATAACTTAAATGCTCTATATTTTTTACTCCCCATTTGGCTAAAATGGTTAACATCACTAATAAAGGACCAAGCCCACATAACTGAATTGTTTCTTCTTCTTGTTCTTGTTGTAATAACTTAATACTCATCTTTTTTACTAACTCAATGGCTCTAAAATCTTTTTTTTGTGCTTCTTGTGCTGAAAAAAAATGAGAAAAATCTGTTGATGTAATGATTAGCGTCTTACAGGGATCACATTGCTGTATGATACTCATTGCTAATGAGTGAACAATCGTATCTGTATACTGTCCCATAATAATAGGGATTATTGTTGTTGTTGGATGTAACGTTTGTAAAAAAGGTAAAATAACTTCTATCGAATGTTCATTTTCATAGGCTTTTGGCTCATAAAAAATGGTCTTATTAGCTGTCCCTGCTATGATTTCTTTTTGTTTGTCTTGATTAATCGCTATTTTTCCTAACGGTGTTTGATACGCTATTTTATCTAAAAAACTAGCGCCTTTAAAGCTATAGCGATGAGATGGTCCTATAATGATAGCCGTTTCATACGTTTTGTTTTTTGTATGAAATAATGATTCTGCTGTAACACTTCCTGAATACTGATATCCTGCATGTGGGGCTATAACACCTTTTATATCGAACTCGGGTCTTTGTTTTAATCTACTCAATAATAACGAAATTTCTTTTTCTAAGTCATCCGGTTTGCTTGGATAAAATAAACCTGCAAAATGTGACTGTTGAATCATTACTTCTTATTAGCTTTCATTCGTTTACCATACTTTTTATACTTATGTTTTCTCATTTTTTTTCGTCTTTTCTTTATTAAACTTCCCATACTCACCTCCCATATCAGCGGCCGATCATATTATCATAGTTTTTTCTTACAGCATACTGTCTTTTTTTCTTATTATTTGTTTGGTTTTCCATGATTAACTTAATACGTTCTACCTTTTTTTTTCTTATCTTCATATTATTGATATTTTCTATTATTTTTTTTTCATATAACACGATCTCTGAAAACCAACATGAATGATTAATTAATATGACACATTGATCTTGCTTTATATAATTAAACCATAAACTTTTTGCTAAAACATCCCCAACAATGATCTTCCATTTTTTTTTAATTTTATAGGAAGCTTCTAAATCTTCAAAAATTGTTGATTTGTTATTTAAACAATTTGTAATTTTATTCATAATTTATAACTCCATTATGAATGGCAATAACCTGATCGTCATGCGCTAAAAAATTATTATCTTTTCGTGTTGTTGCATAAAATAATTGATACTGCTTTCTCATATACGATAATAATTTTTGTTTATTACTATCATCTACCTCGGCAAAGGTATCATCTAATAATAAACATACTAATGTTTTCTTTTCTTTTAACCGATTTAATTGTGCTAAGCGAAATAAAATTGCAAAACTTCTATTAATTCCGCGGGAAAAGTAATCAAAAATATATTTTTTGTTTATTAACAATGTAAAATCATCGCGTTGTGGTCCTGATAAACTGTATTTTAAAATTTTTTCTTTTTCCATATCAGCTGTTAATGTTTTATAGAATGCCGTCTCATAGCTATCACAGCCCCCTATCTCGATTCGTTTAATCTCATACTGTATCTGTATAGTCTCTTCTAAAAAGTTAATGTCTGCTTTTGCTTTATTTATTTCTTCTTCGATCTCTTTTAATGCCTCTTTTCTTTTATTTACTAGTGATGCCCCTACTTTGCTAAGTGTTTTATTCAGAGTTTCTATGAATAAATTGTCACTTGTTTCTTGCTTTAAATATTTGTTTTTTTGTCTTAAGACTTTCTCATACTGTCTTAATAACTGCTGATACTCATCACTTTTCAAACAACAAAATTTATCTAATAATTTACGTCTATAATCGGGTTCTTTTTGAAAAACATGTAAGGCATCCGCCGAAATATAATCACTAAAATGTGTTTGTAATTGTTTTTTTGTTGTGCTTTTTGAGTTTTTTAAAAGCTCTTTTTTTCCATTTCGGTTAAACCGAATATAGCGTCTTTGTGGTTCTTCTTCATTAAGGTCCATCCCTACTATACATTCTTCTTTTTCTTCTTGCATAACTTTATCTAAATCATCTTGTATGGGTGATTTAAATTCCGTTGCTAACGAAATAGCTTCTAAGATAGACGTTTTTCCTTGATTGTTATCACCATAAATATAACAATGTTTTTTATCTAATAAATCAATTGAAATTTCTGTTAAATTTCGTACATGTTTTATCCATAATTTCTGGATCATGTATGATGTTAATTTTGATAATCAGCAGTTCTTATCGGCATAATAATATAAATGAAATCTTCTTGTTCATCTATTGTTAATTTGCAGGGACTTAACTCATTATTAAACGCTAAATTCACATATTCTGTATTAACGGTTTTGATAACATCTAATAATAACCGTATATTAAATGCGATCTTTACATCATCTTCTCCGGAAACTCTTTCTAAGTTTACTTCTTCTTTAAAATCACCCAAGCCTTTTGCATTGGCAACAATAGAAACATTTTCTTTATCAAATGAAAACCTAACAACATTATTAGAGGCTGTTGCTATCAAGGCTGCTCTTTCTGCAGCTGCTAAAAAATCTTCTCTTTTTATTTTAAAGCGATTGCCGGTTTCTTCAGGAATCACTTGTTTGTAATTTGGAAATTGTCCTTGGATAATACGTGAAATTAATAAAAATTCATCCATTTTAAATGCTATTTGATTTTCTGAAATTGTAATTTCAACCTCTTTTTCGCTGTCTATATTTTGCAAAATTCTATTTAATTCACTAACGGCTTTATAGGGAATAATCGATTCGAAGGATTGCTCAAATGGTGGAATAGTATGTTTTTTTAATGCTAAACGATATCCATCAGTGGATACAAATAATAATTTATCTTGATTGTTCTTTATAAGAATACCATTTAAAAATTGTTTTGTTTCATCATAGGAAACGGCTATTAATGTATGACGAATTAACTCTTGCAAGGCCTTTACTTTTAACGAAAATGTAAAACCTTCGTCTACGCTTGGAAAGACGGGGTAATCTTGTGTATGTGATCCTAATATATCAAAATCCACTTTTTCGCCTTTAATTGATAGTTTTTGTGTTTCATCAACTGATATTAAAACAGCATTATCATCAATTTTTGAAAAAATACTACTTAAGGTTTTGGCTTTTACTAAGATACTACCTTCAGATACTGGATCTTCAATATTCATGCCATTTTCGATTCCAATTTCTAAGTTGTTTCCACGTAATTTTAATTGGGTTCCTTTTAATTCTAAAAAGATATTTTCTAATACAGGTAAAGAAGACTTTTGCGATACGGCCTTTTCTACAACAGCAATACTATGTTTAAATTTTTCTGATTGACATTTAAATTGCATGAAGTGCTCCTAATTGAAATTTTATTGGCTATTATAATATTATTATTTTTAAATTATTTAAATATATTATCGTAGTCATAGGGGGGTGTTGATAAGTGTAAAAGTTAACTATTTGCTTATATATCGGATTTAATTACATGTATTTAAATATGATAGTATGTTAATAAATCTTGATAAAAATTAAATTTTCTTTTTTTATTCACAGTTATTCACAGTTATCCACATGTTTTGCATAGCTTATTAAGATTATTAAAATAGTGTGTTTTTTTATGACTCTTGTTTAATGTTTGTGATTAAAATGTTAATGATATTTTTTAGATCACTATCATTTTTTATCATTGATTTAATTTTATCACAGGCATGCATTACTGTAGTGTGGTCGCGATTACCAAAACTTTCCCCTATTTTAGGTAATGACATGTTGGTTAGTTCTCTTGCTAAATACATACAGATTTGTCGTGCATAGGCAATGTCTTTTGTTCTGCTTTTGGATGCCAGCTCTGTTGCTGAAACATTAAAATAGTCCCCGACTTTTTTTTGAATGGTTGTGATTGTTAATGGTTTTTCTTTTTTTATTCCAACTAAATCACGGATAACGGTGCTTGCTATGTTTAGGGTTACTTCGGTATTTAAGAGAGAGGCGTAGGCAAAAATACGCGTTAGGGCTCCTTCCATTTCTCTTACGTTGGTTGGTATTTGAGTTGCAATAAAATGTAAAATTTCATCTGTTATTTCGTAATTATTTAACTCTGCTTTTTGTTGAAGAATTGCAATGCGTGTTTCTAGATCAGGTGCTTGTATATCAGATATTAATCCCCATTCGAATCGTGTTCTTAGCCTGTCTTCTAATGTTGGAATTTCCTTTGGTGGTCTATCGGATGTTAAAATAATTTGTTTACTTAAATTATATAAATCGTTAAATGTATGAAAGAATTCTTCTTGTGTTTGTTCTTTTCCTGCTAAAAATTGGACATCATCAACTAGTAAAACATCGACGGTTCTATATTTTTGCCTAAATTTTTCGACGGCTCTCATTTTTATTGCGTTAATAAGATCATTGGTAAATTTTTCGCAGGATACTAATTTTACGGTTAGTTTTTTTTCATTTTGGATGGCATTTCCTATCCCATGTAACAGATGCGTTTTTCCTAATCCAACAGGGCCATATATGAATAATGGATTATATGCTTTTGCTGGTGCTTTTGAAACTGCTTCGGATGAGGCAAAGGCGAATCTATTATTATCACCGATAATAAAGCTCTCTAAGGTATATTTAGGATTGAAGGATGTTTCTTTAACAGGCTCTGCTTTTTCATTTTTATTGAACATTTGTAATTGTAATGGTGAGGTTTGTTCTTCTTCTTCTGCTTCTTTGACAAGGTAATCTATTACGATATCGTAGGTGACGTCATCACAACTTTCTCTAATTATTGGTTCGCATTTGTCTTTAATCCATTCTTTAGAAAACAAATTGGGAACTTCTATCGTTAAGACATTATTTTCGAATGATTTTGGTGTTGCTGACGAAACTAGGGTTTGAAATCCTGCACCAGATAGGTTTTCTTTTAAACATTCTGTGATTTGTTCCCATAATCGTTCCATAATTGTTGATAACTCCTAGTTATATACACAATTATCCACAATTTATACACACATTTCAATGATAAGTATGCATAATGTTCTTTTTACTTGAAATTTTCATATTTAAGTAAGGATTGATGTGAATTATTATTTTTATTTGTGCGTAAATGAATTTTTATAACAAGCTATCCACAAAGTTATCAACAGGTATGTTGACAACTTGTATATAACTAGTGATTTTTATGTTTGTTTGGCTTTAAATTTGTTTTAAAACTGCTTTAATTGATGTTTCAATTGGGTCTGATGGAGATATTTGTTGGCTTGCATTGTTAATAAGTCGTTTTGTTTCATCTTTAGTATAACCTAATGTTTTTAAAGCGAGTGACAGGTCGTCTAAATAGGCATTGTCCACAGGCTGATGGTGTGGAACTTGCGATGTTTCTACAAAGTCTAATTTGTCTTTTAGTTCTATGATAAGGCGTTCTGCCATTTTTTTTCCAACGCCTGATATACTGACTAATGTGTTTATATTATTACTGTAGATAGCTTGGGTCAGTTCTTGAATGGATTGTTCAGATAATATTTTTATAGCTACTTTTGGACCAACACCAGAAACACTGGTTAGTTTATTAAAGAATTCTTTTTCTTGTGTAGAGAGAAAACCAAAAAGAATTTGTTGATCTTCTCTGACATGAAAATAGGTAAATAATTGAAGCGTTTCTCCTAAGGATGGTAAGGACTGTTGGTAGGATGAGGGAATGATGACTTGGTAACCTAGTCCATTTACATCAACGATGACTGAATCGGATAAGATGTTGATAAGTTTTCCTGTAATCTGATAAATCATCGTTCGTAGTATACAGCTATTACTAATCTGATGTAAAATGGTATTGTTGTATGGCTAGCTTATTTACAAAAATAATTAAGAAAGAGATTCCTTCTTTTTGTATTAAAGAGGATGATCGATTTTATGCATTTTTAGATATTAGACCTATAGCTCCTGGACATACCTTGGTGATTCCAAAATTAGAAGTTGATCACTTTTATGAGCTTCCTGATGAGATTATTGGCGATTTATTTATATTTGCTAAACCTATTGTTAAAGCACTTGAAAATACGGTTGAGTGTTTACGTGTTGGTAGTATGATTGCTGGGTTAGAGGTGCCGCATGCTCACCTTCATTTGGTTCCTATTATATCTATGAAGCGCTTTAGTTTTGACTATGCTACACAAGCCAGTATGGACTCTTTAAAAAAAATGCATGAAAAAATTTGTGCTTTGATATAATCTTTTTTTCTGATTTTAAAATTTTATAAAAGGAAATTATATTATTATGAATTTTAACGTTACTGGGCAGCCACGTTTACCTGGGTTGATCCAATCGATACTTAAGGGTGATACTTTGGTGCCAGGTGCTCAGACTTCTCCTATTGATATATCTTCTAATAAGGTTGCACAAGTTGAAATCTGTATTGCCTTGAAGAGGTATATAGATGACTTCCCTGATAAAGATGAATGTGTATTTAAGGTTGCACAAGCTGAAATAGAACGCAATATTAGGAAGGTAATAGAAAAACTTATACCAAAGATTGTGGATCGAGAAAAACTCATATACAAGATGCAAAGTAGTCATGATGTATATAGTGTCTCTACATCATCGAATAACATTCTGCCCAAAGCGGTGACACCTCAATCTGGGTCGACTCACACGAAACCTAATCAGAGAACAGAAGTTGAGCGTGAACCATTGGATGGTGGGGTTGTTGTATCATCTTCTGATAGCTCTGCTCCTATAGATATAACCGATTCTAGAGATATAAAAACCTGTGTGGACCTGCAGAAGTTTATAGATGGTTTTAACGGTTCTACTGAAACTGAAAAGCTAGATTATAGTAAGTCACAAGCTAGAATAAAAAAGGATATAAGAGAAAAGGAGAAAAAGGAGAAAATAGAAAAGGAGATTTCTAAGAAAGTAAAAAAACTTATATCAATGATAGAGAAGCGTCACAACCTCTTAAAGATGAAAGGTAGTGGTTCAATAGAAAATGATGAGGAGGAGCTAGATACTTCTAAGGATCTAGCTGAACATGCTATTCCAGATAAGGGTCTTGCTGAACATGCTATTCCAGATAAGGATCTAGCTGAACATGCTATTCCAAAGACGTTAGAATTGTGAGAATGCTTCATCTAAGTGACTGCTATATAGGTATGTTTGGATAGGTTTGTTGGTTGTTTTTTGGAGGCATTGTTGATAGTAGTCTAATTGAATTTGGTAACGATTTATTAATTCTTTTATGTTGTAACAATGATCCGTTTTAATTTCTAATAATATGATTTTTTCGTTTGTGATGGCAATGGCATCGGCACGACCTGTCATGATAGTTCCATCAGTTGTATCTGAAAGGGGATGTTCAAACATAAAATTATATTGTTGAAATTGTTTTAGGGTTACAGATGTAGCGAGGGTTTTGAGTGTTTCTATGACTGTCTCTTGAAATGGTTTTGTTGTTAATTTGAAATGGTGAAGGGATTTACAATAGTTTTTTAGGTTGGTTAAGGTACAGTTTTTTGTTGTTAGTAGATACATAATACTTTCATGAATTAATGTTCCTTTTAAACTGTGTTGTATTGTTTCTAAGGAAAGGTTTTCTTTGTTTTTTTCAACAAGATCGGATATTTGAAGGCGTTTTTTTGCTTTTTGAAAGGTATATTGTGTGGGAGCTGTTGTTATTTGTTTTGTTTCTTGCTCTTCTTTGTTATTTTGTTGGGGGTTTTCTGATTGAAATGTACAAGGAATGGTTATTGGTTGATTGTTATGGGTAAATGTTATTGAGGTTTCTGTTTCTTGAAACATAGGTAGGGATTTTAAAAAGGAAAGATAGGAATATAATGGTTTTTTTGTGTTAGCGTTATATAAACCTGTTAAACATAGTCGTTTTTTGGCACGGGTACAGGCAACATAAAACAGGCGTTTCTCTTCGTCTAAAATTTCTTTTTCTTCTTGATTAAAAAAGCTAGTACGGATGCTTTTATCTTCTTCACTATGCGTTGTTGTATGGCAACAGTCTTTATTGATAATAATGGGGGATGCTTTTCGTAGGGGAAATGCTTTGTGACATCCTAGCAAAATTACGGTATCAAATTCTAATCCTTTTGCTGCGTGAATGGTCATAATTGATATGGGGGTTTCTGTTGATTGAGGCATTTCAAATGCACTATCGTGGATTGAGAGTTTAAAGGTTAATAGTTCTATTAAGCCTTCTTTTGTTTGGTTTTGGTTTTGTTCTAGATTAATTAATAAAGATAGAAAAATTTCTATTTGATATGGCCCGTTTGGCGTTTCGTTAACATAGTGGTACCCTGTTTCTGAATATAATACGGAAGACAATAGTGATGATAAGGATGTTGTGAGTTTTTCTTGTTCCCAGTTTTCGATAATTGATTTTGTTGTTTTTATTTGATCTTTTTGTGAGGTATCTAGGTTTTTATTTTCTTGTAAGCAAGCTGAAATTTTATTAACTATGCCATCTGCGCTGTTAGTAAGAATTAGTTGGCAGGTTTGCATACTTAAATCAAAAAATGGTGATTGTAGTAAGGAGACCCACGATGCTAAATCGTTTGGATAAATCCACACTTTAATTAATAAGTAACAGTCAATAATGAGTTGTTGTGAAAAAAAACCTTTTTGTTTGTCGGTTTGTACAGAATGTCCTTTCTGTTTTAGATAATTAAATATTTTTTCGCAATATTGTCGTTCGCGGGCTAAGATTCCTACTGTTTCTCCCTTTTGATGAGATTGCGTTAGGTAGTTGTGGATTGTTTGAAATTCTTGTGTTTCGTCAGTGCTGTCTTTTAAGAAAAAGCATTGAAGGTAACCGTTTATAGCTTGTTGTGCTGTTAAGGGGGTAAATGGTGTGATGGTTGGTGTCGTTTTTTCAAATATATGTTCAAAGATAGGGTTTAGCTTTGATAATAAATCAGGGCTAGATCGAAAATTGTCGGTTAACGATACCACATGACAGGTAGTGGGGTTATCATTAAATGTTTGTGTTAAGTTGGTGAAAAATGATAATTGTGCGCCACGAAAGCGATAAATACATTGTTTGGTATCCCCTACTAAAAATAACTTTTGTTGTTTATAGGGATTGATGGTATCGGTTAATTTGGTAATGATATCCCATTGTGCGGGGTCTGTATCTTGGCATTCATCGACCATGATATATCGATAGCTTTCTTGTAAGGATGTTTGTATGTGTTTAATGTTTAGTAAGGTATTGGTTTTTTCAATTAAGTCATTATAGTCTAGGCAAATATGATCATTTTTTAGACGTGTATAATGATTTTTAGCTTCTTTATATAGGCTTAGTAATGCTTGTGTTAATGGGGTAAAGGTTTGTTTTTGGTTTTCTGTATAAGTATGGATTGTATGTCTATTTTTAAAACAGGCGAGTAAATCATTTTCTAGTCTTGATTCGGAATGTTCTAGTAAATAGGTTTCAATGGCTTTATGTTCTTTATTAAGTGCATTTTGGATACATTCTTTGATGGCTTTTTTTGCTAAAAATTGGCTTTCATCATCACTTAAGATAGTGGCTAATGGCGAGATGTCTAATTGAAACGCATACTGTTGTAGTAGGTGTTTGCAAAACCCATGGAAGGTAGTAATTGGAGCTTGGTATAATAGAGGGATAAGTGCTTCAAAATGGGGGTCTTTTTGAGATTCTTTATGGATGATTTTATAAATTCTATGAAGACATTCTGAAGCGGCTTTATTGGTGAATGTGAGCGCTAGGATCTGTGTTGGTTTTAGATTTGGGTCTTGTTTTAGTAGGGTGTAATAGCGATCTACAAATAACGTTGTTTTTCCAGAGCCAGCGCCTGCTTCTACTAAAATATTTCCGGAATTGAGGACAGCTTCTTTTTGTTTTTCTGTTAAGTTCATTGGTTTTTATAACTAGGTTTCCGACAGATTAGTGAGTTTGAACAAAAGTAACAGGTTTCTTGTGGCTGTATTATATCATGGTCAAGGTTAGGGTGGGGGGCGTGTGTAAAATGGTTGTCTTGGATTAATTCTATGAGCTTGTGAAGATGATTTTTTATGGTTTTTGGAAAGGAGGCCGTTAATAGAAAGGGTCTTTTTCTTTTTTCTAGATATTCTTTTTTAAATGATTCTTGGCAAGCTGGGATTGCTAATGTTGTTTTGTCGTGATTATGAATTTGAAAGTATATTAATGCATCTATTATTTCGTTTTCGTTACATAATAAATAGATGGGGAGTTGTAATGACTTTCCGTTTTTAATATCAGCTGGAGATGCTATTTTTTTTCCTGTTTTGTAGTCTACAATGACTGTACCTGTTTTAGTTTGAAATAGAGCATCTACTACTGCTTTTATTATGGTGTTGTTAATTATAATGCTTTGTTTTGTTTCTGTGTCGATTGGTTTTAATAGATAGTTATTTTCGTGATAAATATCGATAATGGTATGGATCAGTCCTGGGGTTGATTCATGCCCAAGTAATTGATGCCGTTTAATGGACCACATTGCATTGTTGGGAAAGTTGCTTAATTGCTGATTTGCTATTGTGTTTAGTGTTGTTAAAGATGTTTTTTTTGTAGGCGTAGGGTGTTTTTTTAGCCATTTATTAAACTCTTCCATCATTTTATGAATTATGATTCCCCAGTCTTTGGCTGATATACTTTGTTGTATTTCTTGCTCTGGTTCTAGCTTTAAAACGTAATGTAACCAAAATTTATACGGACATGATTGGTATGTGTCTATCATGGTTGCGGATAGTTCTGGAAAGGTTACGTTATGGGTTTTGAGGTAATTGTTTTTTTTATTATTTTTTTTCCTTTTTAAAGCTGTTTTAGATTCGGTTTCTTTTTTTAGAGAGGGTTTTATTTTTTTTAGATTTAAAGGGATGGTTTCTGTGTCATGGACGGTTTTTGCATTACTAAGGTATAGCGTGTTACTTGTGCTGTGTAAGTTAGTAAGATACATGGTTAAAAGAGTGTAACTATTGTTTTTATTGTTGGGTTGAAATAGAGGTTTTAGTGTTTCAAAATAGTCCTTTGTATTATCAATGTTTTGGTACATGGTATGGTTTAATCCAAGTATAAAATAGCTTGTGTTAGGCTTAAATAGGGTCGTTTCTATGTGTGTTAGGCTTATGGGGTGTTTTTCTGTAGGAGAATCGGCATAAAGATGGGTTAGTGCATGTATGAGCCAATCACAAGCGAAGTGGGAGCTATATTCTGTTTCTGATAGTGTGCTTAAGTATGTTAACTGAATAGCCATAAAATCTAATATTTTTTCTTTTGTTTTTAAGATAGCTTGATTATTTTGTGACTGTAATACGTCAAAATGATCGGAAAAGGTTAAAAGGTGGTTAAACCAGATTGAGGGACTAATAGTTTGTGTTAATATCTGATGGTATTTATGTATTGTTAGTACGTTTTTTAACTGAGTTTCAATGCTTGAAACAGCCGTGTTTTCTTTTTGTTGTTTTAGGGTTTCTAGCAATGAATGAATGCTTTTTATGGTAGGTGTTTTGTCTTGTGTCTTAATATATTGTTTTACTTGGTTTATGTTTATTATTAATTGGTTTGAATGATTACGTTGTAACCATGGATGACTGGTCATGGTTGCCAGGCTTTCGAGAGAAAAAGGTGTTTTGATAAATGTTAATAAACTAATTAGAGAATCTATTATGTTTTGGTTGCTTTCCTTTTTTTTTGCTGAATTTATAGGGATGTTATGTTTTATAAGTACCTGTTCTATGCTTTGTTTGTAAGCTGGGTTTCTTGGGATGATTATGCAAAATGCTGTTTCAGGTTCTTTTTTTGATAAGTTATGCATGTTATGAATGGTGTCCTCTATTTCTTCTAGATGTGTTTCGTATTCTTTAATGATAGTTTGTTCTAGTAGGGGTGCTTGCTTTTCAGAAATAGCATTTATATTAGGAAAGGATTGTTCTAACCAGTTAATTTCTTGCTCAAAGCTTGTATCTAAGAGCCATGTTGATTGTGTGTTTTGAATGATGTTATAAATGCATCGTTTATGCCAAGGTTCGGTTAATGTAGTGTTTATAAAAAAATATTCACTGATAGTTGCCAATTTTGGTGCTGATGTCGTTTGTTTGTAATATGATTTAAGGTTTATTGAGTGATTTTGTGTCAGGTATTGCTGAAATTCATGCTGTAAATCATTTAATTGATCTGTCATTTCACTATCAAATAATGACTTTTTTTTCATTATTTTTTGTGTTGATAGTGCTTCATTGATAAAGTGTTGGATAGCATTTTCCATTAGTGTATGGGATGCATAGAGTGTTTTGCGAAAGGGAATGTGTTGAAAGTGGTGTAGATAATTTTTGAAGTACAATAAGAGAAAATTTTTGTTTTTTGAATATGTTTCAGTATAAGAAACGTTTATTAGATCTTCTAAGGATATGGTTATGGGGGATGTTTCTAGTGTTGTATTGCTTTGAAGGGTTTCTTCTAGGTTTGACACTTGGGTTTTATTGTCACAGATAATCGCTGTTGTATGGGGTTGATACGATAGGTTTGTTAATAGTGTTTGGAAGCCCTTTGACTCGGTAATAGGGATGTTTGTTGTTTTGTATAAGTAATGATGTTTCATAGTTAGGAGTATATCATATGTGGATGGTCTAATTATTGATTTTCTTGTTTAAATCTTCTTGTGATAGGGAACTATCACATATGGATAAGTATGGGGGACTTGTTAAACGATTGGTTATCCTTTGTTTATATATTTTGCTAACAGTTCCTTTGGGGGCTTATAATGTTTTTGTTGAGCAGGATAAGAAAGGGTTTCAGCTTTTAGTCGATAATAATCCTTTTTTGGTTAGGGCTGTTCATTGGGAATACCTGCCTCATGGAAGTGTGCCATCTTATTATTTTTGGGGCTCTGATGATACTTTTATTAAGGATGTTTTGGATTATCAAATGCCGTTGTTATCAGGGATGGGTATTAATACGATTTGTTTGCAAGCGGGTGTACCAGCACGTTGGGTAAATTATATTTATGAAACACATGGGATTTATTCTGTAATTCAGTATGCGTTGGATGATGTTGATTTTTCAAATAAAGAAACACTTGCTGATGTGATAGAAGCGATTCATTTTCAGGCTTTGTCATATCAAGATTCGTTTGGGTTTTTGTATTTTTTGTTAGGTAATGATGAGGTCTTTCGACAGGAATCAGGTAATTTTATGCCATATCAAGTTACGACTGAAAAATTGGTTGAGATAAAGGTGCGTAAGGTGTATCCATTTTATGGAGATGCTATTGATGCTTTAGACGAGGCTGGGTTTGGTTTTCCAATTGCTGTTGTGGGTTTGCCGTTTGCTCATCTTGATTTAATTAATCAATATTGTCCTAATGCCGATATTATTTCAGTTAGTCTTTATCATGCGAACTACTTTACTAAATTTCTTGAAAATGTGAATGATCGTTTGGGGATGCCTGTTTTTTTTCATGGGATTGGTGCCGATTCTCATCATGCTCATTTTGATGCTGATGACCATGTGATGCAGGCAGTCAATCTGAAGGAGCAGTGGAAGTTAGTTTATTCTAATTGGTATCATAATGGTTTTGGAAATAGTTTAGGGGCGGCGATGATGCATTGGGCGGATCGTCGTTATTTGGCAGGTAATGTTATGTCAAAATGGGCGGAGCCTCTTTATGCATATGATTTTTACCCTGATGAGAATAATGTGAATGGTGAATGGTTTGGTGTTGTTTCGAAGCAATCTGTTGATTATAGGGGGTTTTATGAGGTGGTTCCTAGGACGTCTTATCACGTACTTCAGAAGTTATTTCGTTTTAATTATGAGGAGGGGAGTACTGAGGAGATAGTATCCTATTGGAATTCTTTTTTACCTTCAGATTATTCTTATACCTATAGTTTTTATTTGTTGCAGCAGGATAGTCAGTCTTTTTCTAAACTGTATTTAAGTCAGTCACGATTATATTTGGGGAGTGGGGCAAAGCGTTATTTTTTGTCGGCTGATAAAAGTGAGTCTGGTTATGATTATTTTCAGTCTTTATATACGACCCTTGTTATTAAGCCAGCTTCTTTTGTTGATGCGACGATCGATCTGAATCTTGCTGGACGTGTTTCGGATGTTGATTTGAATCAACGCGTTTATGAATCTCGTTATCAAGAGAATGGAGGNGGGGTGTCTTTATATCGAGCGTTTGNGNGATTGGATGAACCTTATTTTAAGTTATTTGGATTTTATCGTTATCCTTATTATGAATTATGGGATCAGGATGATTTTTTTAATTTGATTCCAAATCGCTATGATCTGGATCGACTGGATGCTTATCAGAGTAAATCGTTTAATGGTGTGATGTTGAAGGGGCGTCGATTTTTTAATTCTGTAACGTTGATGATGGGGCCAGAATTGTATGAGGGAGCAAATCCTATGATGTTGTTGTCGTATCGATTGAAGACGTGGTTAGGAGATTTTTCGACGATTTTTCAGTATGATTTTGATAAACGATCCTCTTTTAATTCTCTTTATGATATTGGTTACGCTAAAACATCTAAGGTTTCTTTTCATCTTAAGCAATCTTTTTTAGGTTTCACGTTAAACATAGGGGGCTTGGCAGCTGGTTTTGATTTATTAAATAAATCCTATGATGTTCTTTCTGTTTCAGCTGGTGATGGGTATTTAAATTCTGGCTATGATGTTGAGAGTGTTTCTGTTTCGTATCGTGATTTGTTGGGGGGGAAGGTTTTGCTGTCTCGTGAAATCGATTTGGGTCGTGTGTTTTTTGATTTGGGTTATTTAGGGTTGTTGGCTAATGGGGGGTATGAGTCTCCATCTCTGTCATTGGGGCGTGTAGCTATTAAGCCTGTTAATCGTGGTAATCAAGGTTATTTTCATTCGGGTTTTTCTCTTAATATTGGATCTTTCTCTATCTCGCCTAGTGTGATGTATCAAAAACCATTACAGGGGCCTCGTTGGGCTACTGGATTGCCGGATTCTGTTGATGGAGCTAATTCTCGGTTGGGTTTGCGAAATCACAGGGATCACTTTTTTTCTGTTTTTGACAATCGCTATATGGTTGGAGGTGATTTTTGGTTTGTTCGACATGATTCACGTGAAACATTGCCGTATTCTTCTCGTGTTGGTTTTGTATATCGTGATTATCGAACGCATACGGATGGTTTTGTTAGTGTTAATGGTAGTGGTGAACCTTATGTGGTTGGGTCTATTCCTGCGGGAACGTTATTTGATGGTGTTGGTGAGTTTGTTTTTTATGATTCTTTTCATAGAAGGTTCGCTCAAACCTATTATGTCGGATATTCTCAATCTAGAGCGGGGGATTCTCGTATGCACAAGCGAGTGGGAATTTTATCCGAATTGTTGTGGGATCGGTTGAGGGTTGAAAATAGTATGTTGTTTAATGATTTTGGTCCGTATTATGATTTTGTTGATCAGGGCTTTACGTATCCTTTTCAGTTTATGTTAAAGGCTAGTATTGGAAAAGAGTTGGCGTCTTTTGATGGGGATCGTAGTGAGTATGGGGTTTCTTTGATGTATCGTACGCTTAATCGGGATTCTTTGTATGGTGATGATTTTAATTTAAGGGAAGAGGTTTCGATTTCAATGTATTTGCAGCTTGCTATTTAGCTCTTTGTTGATTTGTTTTTTCTTTTTTTATACACTGGTTTTATGTTTGATGCTGTTGTTGATGCAAATGTAAATCGAGTTAGTGAGGGCTTGCGGGTTATTGAGGAGTANGTTCGTTTTGTTCGTTCGCATAAAGGCTATACTGATAAACTTGCTGAGATTCGTAAGAAGGTGAATTGTTTGTTTGCTCAGTCTTCGGGGCATTTGGTAGCAAGGTCGGTTGATACAGATGTTCGATCTAGAGAGATTCCTGTTAAGCGGGTTGATGTGCAAGCGCTGTTGGTGGCAAATTTTAAGCGTGTTGAGGAAGGGTTGCGTGTTTTAGAGGAGTATACGGGTGTTAGTGCTTGTAATGCTTTGCGTTATGATGTGTATGATTTAGAGGCAGGCGTTATTTTGCTTTCTAAAAAACCCCTTCTAAAAAAGGGAGTTTATTTGATATCGGCTGATGTTGATCGTTTGAAGGATGGGGTGAGGATGGGGTGTTCTTTGGTTCAGCTGCGAGATAAAGATGCTTCAAAGGATGTTGTTTATCATAAGGCTTTGGAGATGGCTGCTTTTGTTAAGGATTTTGATGTTCCTTTTCTTGTTAATGATTTTTTGGATATAGCGATGTTGGTTGATGCTGATGGTATTCATACGGGGCAAGATGATTTGCCGGTGTGTGATTTAATAAAGATTTGGGGTGCTCATAAATTGTATGGGCGTACTACACATGTTTTTGATCAGGGGGTTGAGGCAAAAAAGCAGGGTGCTGATTATGTTAGTGTTGGGCCTGTTTGGGAGACGCCTTCTAAGCCAGGTCGTGATGGGATTGGGTTTGACTATTTGGAGTCTGTTAAAATGCTAGATATTCCTTATGTGGCTATTGGTGGGGTGGATGATGCTAATATTGATGCGCTTATGGCTTATTCTCCTTATATGGTTGGTGTAATTCGTTCGTTTAGTTGTATTCCAGATTGGCAATCTCGTTATTTTTTGTAATTACTATTTGAGTCTGGGTTTTTCCTTTGCTATAATTACTAGGTTTGGAAAAAAATAGTTAAATAGGAAGGAAAATGGCAGTACATGTATTAGTTGGGACTCAGTGGGGAGATGAAGGTAAGGGAAAGATTACGGATATTTTGGCAGAGGAGTCAGATTATGTTGTTCGCTATCAAGGTGGCAATAATGCAGGGCATACGGTATGCGTCGGTGAGAGCACGTTTAAGCTCCATTTGATCCCATCAGGTATTCTTTATGACTCATGTTGTTCGGTTATTGCGAATGGGGTTGTTTTAGATCCGGCTGTTATTTTGCAGGAGATGGAAACTTTAAGAAAGCAGGGTATTGCTGTTAATCCTTCTAAATTAAAAATTTCTAGTATTGCTAANGTTATATTGCCGGTGCATCGTAAGCTAGATTCTAATCAAGAATCAAAGCGTCATCATGAGAAAATTGGTACGACAGGAAAGGGGATAGGGCCTGCTTATATGCATAAGGTTGCTCGTACGGGTATTCGTGTTCAGGATTTGTTGAAAAAAACAGTGTTGAAAAAGAAGTTATTAAAGCAGAATTGGGGAGAAGTGTTTTCCGAAGATGAATATGATCTAGATCAGGTTGTTGATGAGTATCACGCCTATGGAAAGGAGTTGGAGCCGTATGTGGTTGATTCGTCTTTGTTTGTTAATGATGCTATAGATGAGGGTAAGTCGGTTATTATGGAGGGGGCTCAAGGTACGTTGCTTGATGTTGATCATGGAACATATCCTTATGTAACGTCATCTAACCCTGTTTCGGGTGCGGCTTGTGTTGGTGCGGGNATTGGTCCTCATAAGATAGAAAAGGTTATTGGTGTTACTAAGGCTTATTTGACTCGTGTTGGAGAGGGACCTTTTACAACGGAGCTTGAGGATGAGTTCGGTGAATTTTTGAGAGATCGTGGTGGTGAGTTTGGTACAACTACGGGTCGTCCAAGACGGTGTGGTTGGCTTGATTTGGTTGTTTTGAAGTATGCTATTCGTGTTAATGGTATTACTGAGATTTGTTTGACAAAGTTAGACGTTTTAGATGGTTTGGGTGATATTAAGGTTTGTACGCATTATAAGAGTGAAGATGGTGAGTTGTTGGACGAATTTCCTTTGGATTTAGAAGTGTATTCGTCTTGTGAGCCTGTTTATAAAACATTGCCAGGTTGGAAAGAGGATATTTCGCAGATGACCGATTTTTCTGAGTTGCCTGATACGGCAAAGTCTTATGTTGAGTATATAGCTGCGGAGACTGGGGTTCAGATTAAGATGGTGTCTGTTGGGACAAGGCGTCGTCAGACTATTCATTTGATTACTAGATAGTTTTTTTTTATTGAGGAAGCTCGTGTTTTTGCGGGCTTTTGTTATTGTTGTTTTTCTCTCAGTTTTTAATGGGGTGTTTTGTTTCTGTTGTGTTTTTTAGTGGGGTGCTTAAGAGTGTTGGTGAGAGCATTTGACCCATGAGGGGTTAGATTTGGCCCATTTCATTGAGCTAATTCTGCATTGATGGCTGGTGTCATCTCTTTTGAATTCTATAACCCCGTCCATGATGTATTTGACGTTGTTTAGTAGTGTTTCGTCTACGGTGCCTTCTTCTAATACAAAGAGAGTTGTTACCCCTCCGAATGCGATTCCTGTTCTGGCAATTTGGTTGAGAAATCGTTGTACGGTGCCTAGGTCAAAGCTTATTAGTAGGCTCGATATGGAGTCTATTAAGCGTCGTCCGCCCTTTTTCTCTTGAATGCTTTGTCCTATTTCATTGCTTGCGTCAGAGATGATTCCGGCTAGTTGGTTTAGTTCTAGTGTTCCGGATACGGCAAATCGTTCGTTGTCGTTTGGTGTTAGCGATGACCATGAATAGGCATCTATGAACCGAAGTAGGTTTTCTTGTTCGTATTTTGATGTATTTATGCTTGGGTTTTCTTCCAGTTTTTCTCTTGTTTTTTTTGGGTCATCATCGATGGCGATGATTAGTGACTTCTCGTTATTGTTTAGTCCGTTTGTTATAAAGTTTCTGCAAAAAGAAGATTTGCCTGTTCCTGTTTCGCCGACAACTAAAATGTTTGATCCTTCTGGAAAGCCTCCGTTTAGGTTTTCATCTAATGCCTTGTTGCCTGTTGGGCAAATTTTTGTTTCACGTGAAACAATCTCGGTATTATTGGAAGTTTTAGTTTTTTTTGCTTGATAGCGTGTTATTAAGGCTTTAGATCGTGATTTTAAGTCTTCGACATTGAATGGCTTGATAATGTAGTCGTCTGCGCCTTCTTCAAAGCCTGTGAGCTTGTTGTATTCGTCGCCGAGCGCGGATAGTAGTATGATGGGGGTGTTTTCTATTGAGTGTTCGTTTCTGACACGTCGGCAGACTTCGAATCCGTTCATTTTTGGCATGACGATGTCGGATATGATAAGGTCTGGTTTTTCGTTAATGGCAAGATCTACGGCTTCTTCGCCATTTTCTGCTGATAGTATGGTTGCATCGAGGTCTCTTAGCATTATTTCTAGCAGTGTTAATATGTTTGATTCATCGTCTGCGATAACTATTTTTGTCATTCTATAGGGCTTGTCTTAAAACGATTCCTCTTTCAGGGAGTATTTCGAAGCTGTATTCTGATAAATCTATGCGTGTTCCTCTCATTTTTCTGATAGAGATAGTTCGTATTCTTTTGTTGTTTTGAGGTAGGAGTTTTAGGTGAATTATGCCTGATGATGCAAATTCTTCGATTCCAAAGAAGCTTACTTTTGTTGATCCTACGGGGATGTAGGAGGTGAGTAATGTTGTGCAGTTTTCGATAGATTCTACTTCGAAGATGAGGGACCTTATGTATTCTATGACATCTGGGATGCTGTTGTCTGATAGGATGAGTGGTGCTATTGGGTCTATTACGATTCGGGTTGGGTTAATTGATTTTATGTATTCGGTTATTTTGTTGACGATTAGTTTTGAATCGATTGTGTTGCCTTCTTTGTCTTTGCTTGATCCGAAATAGCTTGTTATGTCTATTATGTTTAGTTTTCCGTTTTGGAGGTAGTGTTGTAGGTCCCAGCCCAGTGCTTCTGCGTCTTTGATGACATGGTCTGGTTTTTCGTCAATTGAGATGTAGATCGTGTTTTCGTTGTTTTTGAGCCCTTCTAGTAGGAACTGTAAGGATAAGATCGTTTTTCCGGTGCCTGGCTCTCCTGATATTAGGTAGGATTTTCCGGTCGGTAGGCCCCCGTAGGTTAGTTGGTCTAGGCCTGCGATTCCTGATGGTGTTCGTGTTTGTTCTTTTGTTTTGTTTAGCATGAGTATAGATTTACTATAATTCAACAATTTTTTACTTGCAAGCAGTTCTTCTTTGTTTATTTTATCATTTCTTGGTGCTATTATTGATTTATATATGTCTCATTTATCTTATGTTATTTCGGTCTCTAATCAGAAGGGTGGCGTTGGTAAGACTACGACTGCTATTAATTTATCTTCTTTTTTGTCGGTAGAAAATAAAAAGGTTTTGCTGATTGATTTGGATCCGCAGGCGAATGCTACCTCTGGGGTGGGGGTGGATCATGATAAGGTGGGGCATGATATTTATGATGCTATGACGGAAAAGTGTGCTGTAAAGGATTGTATTTATCCGACAGCTTTTGATGGTCTGCATGTTTTGCCTTCGACTCAAAATTTAGCAGCTTTAGAATTAGAGCTTGTGGATCATGTTTCACGTGAAACATATTTGAAAAAATTAATAGAACCATTAAAGCAGGTTTATGATTTTATTATTGTTGATTGCCCGCCTTCTTTAGGGCTTTTGACGTTGAATGGGTTGGTTGCTTCGGATTATGTTTTAATACCTGTTCAGTGTGAGTATTTTGCTTTGGAAGGTATTTCTCATTTAGTAAGCACGTTGGAAAGTGTTCGGTTGCATTTGAATCCTGGATTAGAAATTGCGGGCATTTTACTTACAATGTTTGATCGTCGAACGGCTTTAAATCGTGAGGTTGTTGATAATGCTCGTCGTTTTTTTAAGCGACTTGTATTTCAGACGATTGTTCCAAGAAATATTAAGTTAACGGAAGCCCCAAGTCATGGGATTCCTATTTTGCTGTATCAGCCAAATTGTGCGGGTGCAGAAGCTTATTTAGATTTGACTAAGGAGGTTATGGATCGTGTCAAAGGGTGATAAACAAATTTCGAAATTAGGGAGAGGGTTGGATGCTGTTTTTGGGCGTTCATTTGTGGGGGGAGGGCGAAGTGTTATTGAGATTCCAATTGAAAAGATTAAGGCCAATGAATATCAGCCAAGAAAAATGTTTGATGAAGCGGCTTTGCATAAATTGATTAATTCTATTAATAAAAATGGTTTGGCGCAGCCTATTATTGTTAGGCCTCTTGATGATGGTTTTTATGAGTTAATTGCGGGAGAGCGTCGATTAAGAGCGTGTCGTTTAGCTGGATATAAAGCAGTGCCTTCTATTGTTAAGGATGTATCTAATTTAGAATCGTTACAATTGGCTTTAGTTGAAAATTTAGATCGAGAAGATTTAAATCCTTTAGAGGAGGCTGAGGGGTATCAGCGACTTATTGCTGAATTTAAGTATACGCATAGTATGATTGCTGAATTATTTGGGAAGAGTCGGTCGTCAGTTACTAATATATTACGGCTTATTGCTTTGCCTGATAGTGTTAAGAGCGCTATTCAGCATAATTTAATTTCAGAAGGTCATGCTAGAGCTTTGTTGGGCTTGGATGATAAGACTAAAATTGATGATGTTTTAAAGGATGTTATTGATGGTAAGTTGAGTGTTCGAGAGGTAGAGCATATGGTGTTTGATTTAAATAATAAAGCGGAACAGCTAAGTATTTTGACAGCGGAAGAGGAGGGGGTTGTTTCTAAGCATATGCCTTTTTTTGATCGTATCAAATCCAATTTTGAGGATAAAGGAGTTAGGGTTGCTTGCTCTGGTTCGAGTCAGAAAGGTCGCATTTCTTTTTCTTATTCGTCAGAAGATGAATTGTATAAGTTGGTGGATCTTTTTGTTTCTAAGTAAATAATTTTTTTAGGTAGATAAAGTTGTTTTTTTCGATAAATGAAACGGATTTGTTTTGTGAGTACAGTTTTTGCTGATTTTTGCTTATTGGAATGTATAAGGTGCTGTTTTTTAGGGCTAGTTTTTTTATAATTAATTCTATTTTTTCTAAGCTAGCGAAGGCTTTTGCTGTTATGATATGAGGTTTTATAGGTGGAGTCCATTCAAATAGGTTTTTGGTTGTTATGGTTATGTTGTTAAGATTTAAGTTTGTTTTTATATGGTTTAAAAAGTGTGTTTTTCTTGATTTTGACTCTATGGCGTAGATTTTGTTTTGAGGGTTGATGATTGCTATTGGTATAGCAGGGAGTCCAGAGCCTGAGCCAAAATCAAAAATAATTTTAGGTTTATTTTCGATGATGGAGGCGAGTGTTATGCTATCGTTTATGTGAAAATCTAATAAATCATAAGCTTTTTTTGAATATATATTTGTTTTTTCGTTATAGTTTTTTAGTTCGTTTATATAATTATTTATCGTGTCGTTCATTAGATTGTTTGGGGGTGTTTGGTGATGATTGCTTAGCGTGTTGTTTGTAATGCTTTCTTTGTACTGCGTGTGTTATGATGGCAGATTGCAATGGCTAATGCGTCAGCTGCGTCGTCTGGCTTTGGAATGTCTTTGAGGTTTAATAATTTTTTTACCATATATTGCACTTGTGATTTAGATGCTTGTCCATAGCCAGAAATACCGGATTTTATTTGTGATGGCGTATATGATTCAATAGGAATTCGAGACGCTTGTGCTATTAATAAATAAATACCTCGTGCTTGTGCTACGGCTAAGGCAGTTTTTGTATTTGAGTTAAAGAATAATTCTTCAATGGCAACTTCATTAATTTTATGTTTTGTTAGAATTTTTTTGAATGCGGATGCAATGATCTCTAATCGTTCTGCTAATGTTTTATCTGCGGGCGTTGTAATAATTCCATAATCGCAAATTGAATATTTAGAACCTTTGATATCAATAATGCCATATCCTGTTGTAGCTAATCCTGGATCAATGCCTAATATTTTCATAATTTTATTAGGTTTGTTAATACGGTATAGATGGTATCGTTTGGTTTTACCATATTTCTAAAATTAATTCTTTTGGTTGATTGAATTTCAGTTTGGTTTGGGGTTTTAGGTTCGTCAATCCAACTTTCTAAGGTTATGTTTTTGATGTCTGCTATTTTGTGATTATGTTGATTGTATAAACTAGCGTTACAACTCCATGTGTGATTTCCGTTTTTATTGATTTTTTCTAAATAAGCGCATAAGGCATCCTCTATACTCATCCATTGCATCACTCCCATCATAATAGGGTTGTTTGGGAAATGTCCTTTTGTTAATGGATGAGACTTTGGGTACGTGTATTTTGATATGATTTCATTTTCAGTGATGTATAGGGTGTCAGCAAGTATCATTTCTTTAGCTTTGTGTCGTTTTTCTTTGTTAATAGGGAGCCCTTCCTTTGTTGGTTTTGTGAATGATGTTTGCTCTGGGGTTGTAGTATGGTTACTTGTGGTAAAAATTGCTGTCATTTCACCAGAAGCAATTTCTGTGTTGTCTTGGTATAATGATCCACTATATTTTAAGAAGTTATTTTTGGCGTTAATTCGTTTAACATGACCTGTTAGTGGTTCGTTAGCTTTGTAGTGTTTTTTTGACTGAAAGTTTGATATGGCTGCAAACATAACCATTTCATTTTCTTTTAGTTTCCCGCTTACTACGATGGATGCTAAAGCTAAAACTTCCATGAATATAGGTGTTTGTAAGACAAGTTTTCCGCTATGGTGTTCTTTTAAAAAGATAGAGCGATTTAGAGGATCATTTTTAAGTATGTTGAGAGTTAGATTTCCGGATACTGTTTTAGAGTCTTGCATAGATATGGAGTCTATAAGTAAGTTTTCATATCTATGAATGATATGGTCTTTAATATTTTCTTGTGTTAGTTCTTTTGTCAATTTCGTTGAAGCTCCTCTTGTAAGTGTTTGATGGACTTTGATAGTAAGCGTGATATGTGCATTTGGGATAGTTCTAATCTCTCGGCAATTTCTGCTTGAGATAAGCCTCCATAAAATCGCAAATAAATAATTCTGCGTTCACGTGTTGATAATTTTAAGATAGCTTGTTTTAATGTTTCTTTGTTTAACATACTATCTTCTTTGTTGCTTGATGGGATTTGATCTATTAAGGTTGGTTCGTTTTGTCCTCCGGATCCATATGAATCAGATTTATAAGATGGAGAGTCTAGGGAAATTACTTTAACATTTTGGCCTGCTTCCATTGCTTCAATTACCTTTTCTTCTTCAACGTCAAGTTTTAATGCAATATCTTTTATTGTTAATTGAATCCCTTCTATTTGTGCTTCGTAGATTTCTGTTTTAACACGTGAATATAATTCTTGTATTTTTCTTGGTACTTTTACAAGTTTACTTTTGTCTCTAAAATAATGTTTTATTTCACCAATTATGTTGGGCGTTGCAAAGGTTGAAAATTCTGTGTTTTTTTCTAGTTTAAAGCGATCTAAGGCTTTGATAAGTGCGATTGATCCTACTTGAATTAAGTCATCAACGTCATTTTTGTTAAATGCTAATTTTCTGGCAATATATTCTATTAAAGGTTGGTAGTTTTTAAGGATTTTCTCTTTTAGAGCATCGTTTTTGGTATCACAATATTCTTTTACTAATGGATCTAATTTTGGATTCACCTGATAATGCTCTTTTTTTAAGGGTATTTTAGTTAGAATAATATCATAGTCATTGTTATAATTTCAAACAGGATGTACATATATGATTCGCGAAAGGTGAAATTTGGAGATACTTTTTTGTGTCTTCCTGGGGGAGATCCTTACTGTGATGAGGCTTTAGCTAAGGGTGCAAAAGAGATTTTGAAGGTTACAAGAAAAGAGATGGCTCGTTTAGTTAATTCTTTTTTTTCATATCCTTCTAAACACTTAAAGGTTATTGGGGTAACCGGTACGAACGGAAAAACATCTGTTTGTCATTTTGTTGCTGAGGTGTTAAAAACATTGGGGTATCATCCTTTTACTCAGGGGACTCTTACTCATCGTTTAACTACACCAGAATCTTTAGATACGTTTCAGGCAATGGATAGTCATCTTAAAGATGGTGGAACACATTTTGTAATGGAAGTATCGTCGCATGGGATTGCTCAAGATCGTGTTGTTGGGATTGATTTTGATGTAACGTGTTTGACTAATATTAGTCAGGATCATTTAGATTTTCATGGCTCTTTTGAGGTTTATCAGCAGGTTAAACTAGGTTTTATGGAAGGTTCTGGTGGAATTAAAATTTATCCGGATGATTTTCAGTCTGTTTGCTTGAATGATGAGGCTAGTCATTACACATCGTTTCAAACTTTAAATAAAAAAGCAGCTTTAGCTATTTTGCTGGCTTGTGGTTTGGATCGGGACAAGGCTTTGGTGGCGTTAATGAAGGTTATGCCTCCAAAAGGAAGATTTGAGTCAGTTTTTTCTAAAGCGCCTTTTCATGTGATTGTTGATTATGCTCATTCTCCTCATGGTGTTGAAGTAGTTTTAAAGGCAGCTAAAGAACAACTTGCCTTGTCTAAAGGAAGGTTGTTGGTATGTTATGGTTGTGGAGGTGATCGGGATCGTTTAAAAAGGCCTCTTATGGCTCGTGTGGTTAGTGAGTTGTCGGATTATAGTGTTATTACTAATGATAATCCACGAACAGAAGATCCTAATCAAATTGTTTTTGATATTAAAAAGGGAATTCAGCAGGGGCATTCTTTTGAGGTTAAATTAGATAGGAAAAAAGCAATTGAACATGTTTGTTTAAGAGCCGAAAAAGATGATATGGTTCTTATTATAGGAAAAGGGCATGAATCGTATCAAATTATTGGAGATAGAACTATTCCATTTAGTGACGTAGCCGTTTCGCAGGATATTTTATCAAAGCTGGGATATTAATTTGAAAGTTTCAATTGATTCGAGAAAAATAAAGCCTGGTGAGTATTTTATTCCAGTACAAGGTACTCATTTTAATGGTCGTGATTTTGTATCAGAGGTTATTTCTAAGGGGGGGCATGTTTTGGATGTAGATTTGGAAACATATGCTAAATCATATCGAAAAAAATTAACATGTAAAGTGATTGCGATTGTTGGATCAGCTGGAAAGACGACGGTAAAAGATATGATTGCGGGTGTGTTAGTTCAACGCTTTACTGTTGTTAAGACAGAGGAAAATAATAATAATGAATTCGGTGTTCCATTAACGGTGTTGGCGGCTGATGCAGATACGGATTTTCTATTAGTTGAAATGGGAATGCGAAAAAAAAATGACTTAAAATATTTAACACAGATTGTTCAGCCGGATTGTATTATATTTACGGGTGTAGGGAAGACTCATATTGAGTTTTTTAAATCTCAATATCATCTTGCGTTAGCAAAGACAGAAGTATTTCGTTCACAGCTAAAGTGGCAATTAGGTAAGCGAGTGTGTTTTTTTAGCGGGTCTAGTGATTATTATGATCTTGTTGTATCAAAAGCAGATTCTGTTGGTTATCATCTGGTAACGTATACGGGAGATGATAAGGTTTCTGAAAATATTAATTTGTGTTATCAGTTAGGATCTTATTATGATATTTCTTCAGCTTGTATTGAACGTGGTATTTCAACGAGTTCTCGTTCTGTACATCGAATGAATCATATACAAAAAAATAAGATTTTGTTAATTGATGATACGTATAATTCTAATCCTAGTGGAGTGTTATATGCTTTTCAATATTTAGCACGTTATGATGGACGGAAAATAGCGGTTTTAGGTGATATGCTAGAGTTGGGTTCTCATTCTTTAAAAGAACATAAAGCTGTTGGGCAGTTAGCTGTTGATTATGGTATTGATATGTTGTTTTTGTATGGTAGTGAGATGGAAGCTGTATCAGTAACGGATATTCCTGTTTATCATTTTAATGATAAAGAATTGTTGGTATCGTATTTAAAAGATGAGATAAAAATGGGCGATACGGTATTGTTGAAGGGGTCTCGGTCTTTAGAAATGGAGGAGGTTGTACATCAGTTAGATCATGTTATATCTTAACGTTTTTTTTGTTTTTTGTGTTTCGGTTGGCTTGCAGTTTAGTTTGTTATTACTGTTTAAGTCTCGAAAATTGTTTCAGCCTATTTATGCTTTAAGTCCTCAACGGCATCAGCTAAAACAATTTACACCTTCGCTAGGAGGGATTGGTATTTTAGTGTCATTGTGGATTGTTTGGTTTTTATATGGGATGGTTTTGTTGTCAGAAAGTTTGTTGTGGGTTTTGATTGTCTTTACTTCTTTTTCTGTTTTAGGGTTTATTGATGATAGTCGATCGTTACTTAAGAAAAACAATCAAGGGCTTACAACTAAGCAAAAATTTTTATGTCAACTTATTTTGGCGGTTACCCTGATTTTTGGTTATTCTTATTTTTTTGTTTCTTTATCAATTCCTATTCTCATTTTATATGCGTTTGTTATGGTTGGTTCTTCTAATGCTACAAATCTTACAGATGGATTAGATGGATTGTTAGTGAGTTGTAGCATAGTAACGTTATTAGGCTTTTTTTTGTTAGGGGGCGTAGAGATTCAGGTTTTTTCAATTTTTCTAATTAGTGTTTTAGCTGGCTTTTTTGTGTTTAATAAACACCCTGCTAAGGTTTTTATGGGAGATACGGGATCTTTGGGTTTAGGCGCTTTGTTTGCTGCTATGGCTATTACTATGGGAAATGTATGGATTTTAATTCCTTTGGGAGCTGTGTATATTTTGGAAACGATTTCGGTGATAATTCAAGTTCTATATTTTAAACGGACACGGAAACGTATTTTTTTAATGGCGCCTCTTCATCATCACTTTGAGTTACTTGGGTTATCAGAACCTCGTATTGTGACTTTGTTTGTTGGGTTTTCATTTATGTGTATATTGGTTTGGAGTGTGGTTTAGACTACACAAGTTATTTTTTTTTGGTTAAACTGTATTGTAATGTTATTTTCACGTAAATCTGTTGTTTTATGTTTGTTATGTCTTACGGTGCTTAGTCAATCATGTAAGAATAAAGAAATTGATTCATCAATTTTAGAAAATCAAAGCAATTCTGTTGTTAAGTTAGTTACTACTAAGGGAAATATTTTTATTGAGCTGTATAACCAAGATGCTCCTATTTCAGTAGAGAATTTTTTGACTTATGTTAAACAAGNTTTTTATGATGGTACAATTTTTCATCGAGTGATTGACGGTTTTATGGTTCAGGGGGGCGGTTTTACAGCTGATATGGTTCAAAAAGAGGTTAATGCTTCTATTAAGAATGAGGCTATTAACGGGTTAAGTAATAAGAGGGGAAAGCTTGCTATGGCACGAACAAATATAGTAGATAGTGCAACCTCACAATTTTTTATCAATGTTAATGATAATTATTTTTTGGATCATAAAAGTATTAATCCACAGGAATATGGTTATGCTGTTTTTGGAAATGTTATTGAAGGAATGGATGTTGTTGATGCTATTAAAGTTACACCAACTCAATTTAAAGCGCCTTATGAAAATGTTCCTAAAGAGCCTATTATTATTAAGGATGTTGTTATTATTCAGTAGTTGATTTAATTATTATTTCTTGTTTGAATGCTGAATTAGTTGAAATTTTTGTTCCATGAAGAGTGTAGTGGATAGTATTTTTTAGAGGGTGAGATAGGGTTATTATATTTTTAACTTTTTTGATTGATATGCTTTTATTGTAAATAAGNTCGTTGGTATTGGTTTTGTTGAGACATATCATTAATGAAATATAATCAGCTATGCCTAGATAGGTTTGTAATGTTGCTAATTCTGCTGCTGATGGAGAAGGATCGATGGTTGCTAATAGATTTTTTTGATGGGTTTTTTCGGTTTCTTGAAATGAGGCTAAGGCTTTTTGTTCNTTTTGNTTGGTTGTGTTAGTGAGTCTAATCGTGCTGAGGTAGCTATTATGTTTGCTTACNAAATAACCAACCAANGGATCTTGTATGGTTCCAATTTCACGTGAGTGAGTCCATATATTTATGTGAGATAAAGTGTCTATTTGTTGAAAATCAAGCGGGTAGTTTGTTTTTTTATTTAATAAAGGTTTTTTTTCCCATTCTTGCCATCCATGATCATGATAATGNCAGGCTATTGCTAAGGGTAGTATTAGGTTTTTAGGAATTGTATCAAGAATGAGNGTTTCAACAATGATACGTGATAAATGTGCATGTGTAAGTTGAGAAAGTACGATGGTGGGTTCATAATAAATCACTTTATGATGATACTGGTTTGAAGCTTGTTTGTGTAGGTTATTATTATTTACACTTAATTTGCTATCTAATCTAACTTATACTAGATTGTAGTATGGTTGATGACAAAATTGCAGTTTTGGGTACGGGAATTACCGCTAAAAGTGTTTTGGCGTTTGCTCATAAGCATCAGATTAAGGTTGTTGATGTTGAAGATGCTACTTTAATTATTGCTTCTCCTGGAATTGACCCTGCCTTGTATCCAAAAACAAAGACACCGATTATTTCAGATATTGAATGGGCTTATCGGTTATTTCAATTGTCTAATAATCCTCCTAAGTTAATTGGTGTGACAGGTACAAATGGGAAATCTACTGTAACGGCTTTAATTTCTCATGTTTGCGATATTCCTTATGCTGGTAATATTGGAGTTCCTTTAATGAATTATGTTGGTTTAGAAGAGGAATTTCCTTGTATTGTAGTAGAACTTAGTAGTTATCAATTAGAGACATGTTTTGATTTTCGTGCTGATATTGCGGTGATTTTAAATATTTCTCCAGATCATTTGGGTCGTCATAAAACGATGGATGCTTATATTAATGAAAAGAAAAAATGTTTTATCAATCAAACGAGTGATGATGTTTTGATTTTTAATGCAGAAGATGATGCTGTTGTTGCTATGGTTCAGGATGGTAAAGGACGTAAAGTATCATTTTCATATCAAGATATTACGGACACTTTTAACTTGGTTAAGTCTTTAGTTGGAAGGCATAATTATCTTAATGCGGCGATTGCTTTAAAAGTTGCGTCTTGTTTAAATTTAGAGGCAGATGTGTCATTTCGTAGTTTACATTCTTTTAAGTCTCTTAAGCATCGTTTGGAGTATGTGTGTGAGTATCAAGGTATTCGTATTTATAATGATTCAAAAGCGACGAATCCAGAATCTACCATTATTGGGATTAATGCCTTTGATGATCCAGTTTGGTTATTATGTTGTGGCGATGATAAAGGGCTTAATTTTGATACGTTAGTGGATTGTATTCGTAAACGTGTTTTAGGGGTTGTTTTGTTTGGGGGTATTTCAGCTCGGTTAGGGGCTATGATTAGTGAGCAGTGTCCAAATTGTCAGCTTATTTATGCCGATGATTTAAAGGATGCTATTGGGAAGGGTATCCACTCTGCTAAGGAGCAGGATGTTTTATTATTTTCTCCTTCGTCATCGAGTTTTGATCATTTTAATGGGTTTGAAGATCGGGGGAATCAATTTATTGATGGAGTTAACACTTATGTTGAAACAGCATTGGTATAAAGTTGATTGGTCATTAATGATCCCTGTTTTTTTGTTATTAATTATAGGTATTATTATGCTTATTTCTACTAGTTCGATTATAGGCTTTTCTAATTATAATGATGCTTATTTTTTTGTTAAACGGCATTTGATTTATTTAGTAATTGGGTTTTGTGCTTGTTTTGTTGGTATTGTGACCCCTCATGTTTTATATAAGCGTTTTTTGGGTGTGTTATTTGTTTTTGTTATTATAGCTCTTATTTTAACGTTAACACCGTTGGGTGTTACAGTCGGTGGTGCTCAGCGTTGGTTGGATATTGGGTTATTTCGGTTTCAACCTGTTGAAATGCTTAAGTTTGTTGTGGTTGTTTTTATTGCAGTTGGATTAGACCGATCACAAGCTTATTTAAATAATTTTGTAAAAGGATGTTTGCCGTTACTGTTGGTTATTTCTATTCCGTTAGGATTGGTTGTTTTGCAACCAGATTTAGGTAATACTGCGATTATTTTAATGGTTGTGGGATGTTTGTTTTTTTTATCAAAAATGCCGTTAAAGCATATTTTTATGTTAGGCGGATTATCATTGTCCGGTGTTTGTGTGATTATTATGTCTCACAGTTATCAAATGCAGCGAATTATTTCTTTTTTAAATCCTTGGGATGATCCTTTAGGAAAAAATTATCATATGATTCAGTCTTTAATTGCGATAGGATCTGGCGGATTATTTGGTCTTGGGCTTGGTGAAAGTAAATTAAAGTATTTTTATTTACCATTACAATATTCTGATTTTATATATTCTATNATTTGTGAAGAAGGCGGTTTTTTCTTTGCTACTTTTGTTTTAATTCTTTTTTTTANGATATTATTAAAAACGTTTTTCATTGTTAAAAAATCAGATTCAGAGTTTAGCTTTTTTTTAGGGATGGGATGTGGTTTATTAATATGTGTTCAGGCTGTTATTAATATTGCTGTTGTGATTGGTTTGTTACCTGTTACAGGCTTGCCATTAACGTTTATTTCTTTTGGAGGGACATCTTTGATTACATCGTTGTTTTATGTGGGGGTTATTCTTAATATTTCTAATGATTATGAATTAAAACATTATTCGATTCGATCATGATAGTGTTAACAGCAAGTGGTACAGGGGGACATGTTTATCCAGCTATTGCAGTTGCCCAGTATCTGAAAGAAAAAGAATTTTCTTTTTTGATTGAACAAGGGCGAGTGTCTCAGTCGATTTTAGATCGACATCAGTATGATTATGAGGCATTCCCTATTTTTAGGAAAAAACTGTGGAGTTATTTTGTTGGTTTTTTTAAGGCTTTTTTTTATTTTAGAAATCATAATGTTCAATATGTATATAGTTTTGGGGGCTATGTTACCATTCCTATTGTTTTGGCTGCCTGTTTTTGTCGGATCCCGGTTATGTTGTTTGAACAAAATACGATTCCTGGTAGGGCNAATCGATTGCTATCACGATGCGTCTCAAAGATTTGTTTATCATTTCAAGAATCTGAAAAATATTTTAATAAGAAGGCTATTGTGGGAGGTAACCCTATCAGAAGTGTATACTTGTCAGATTCTGTTGTTGATTCTTTGTTATCGCTATCTTGGAAGCTTGGTAAGCGTTGTTTAGTATTTGGAGGCAGCCAAGGGGCAAGTTCATTAAATAGTTTTATTGAATCACATTATGAATGGTTTGAATCGCAAGGGGTTAGTTTAATTCATATTATGGGCGAAGCATCCTATCGTGATGTTTATGCTGATCAGCCTCAGATTATTTGTGACTCAGCTAGTGGTGTAAAACGTGTGATTGTACCTTATATTGATGATATGAAACGACTGTATGAATGGGCTGATTATGTTGTTTCTAGAGCGGGGGCAACGTCGGTTTCAGAATTAATGGTATATCGTAAACCTGCTTTACTTATTCCTTATCCACATGCTGTTGATAACCATCAATATTATAATGCTTGTGCTTTTGTTGATTTAGGATTTGGTATTATGGCCTTGCAAGATGAGGTATCTAAATCTGTTTTAAAGAATTTATTTCAATTTGAGTTAAATATTGATTCTGAAGATGTAGCTAGGTTTCATGGATGGAAAGATTTAGTATCTTAATTATTGGTATCGCNAATATAGTTAAAATTTTAGATGTTTAAGCTTTGCTAAACCTGTCTATATTAAAGCAGGAGCAAAACATGAAATCAGAAGAAAATCGTATCATTTTTAATAAAAAAGATCATAACGGTGAAAGCTTTATTGCTAAAACAACATTTGTTATGAGTTTTTCTGAAAAAGATATTAAAGTTGTTTTTTCGCTTAATTAATATCCAAAATTAGTGTTACTAATTTGTCTATAAGTTTATCCTCATTTGGATTTTTGATTTAAGGATTTATTTTACAAAATTTTTTACTTCCAAAAGTATTTTTTATTAAAAGAGTTTGTATTTCCTAAACTTTTAAATTTTATCATGAATGATTGTTCTTGTTTAATGTACTTTGGTACTTGTGCTATTTGTGTTTCATTTAAATTTTCTGGCTCTTTTTGAAGTAAGGGTTCTATTAATGATTCTTATTCCTGTATGGGAGACGTTACAGCTTTTTTAACCTGCCGTTTTTGATTGTTGTATAAACTTATGAGTTTCTTTTCATAGCGTTTATTAGTACATCACGATTTTCGCCCCATGCCAACGCAAGTGCTGTAATTTCATTTGAAGTTATTTTTAAAGTTATTTTTGCTTTTATATCAGCTCCCGCCTGAACTAATGCTTTAACAATTTTTACATCACGTAAAGCTGCTCGAAAAAGTGCTGTAGATCCATATTTATTTCTAGCATTTACATCAGCTTCGTTATCAAGTAATAATTGAACAATTTTTACATTATTTTCATATACTGCTCGGTGAAGTGCTGTAGATCCATTATTATTTCTAGCATTTACATCAGCTTCGCTATTAAGTAATAATTGAACAGTTTTTACATGATTATACTTTGTTGCTAAATAAAGTGCTGTCCATCCATATCTACCTTTAGCATCTACATCGGCTCCATGTTTAATTAAATTTTCAGTTCGCTCAATATCTCCAATCTTAGCAGCTTCTAATAATTGTTTATTTCTTAATTGTTTATTTCTTAATTGTTGACCTCGAACNCTTGCNTGAATTTTTATTNCTGCTGNTNTTACTGNAGATATTCTTAACATAATCGTTCCTTCTTTATTTTACCTTTTTATGTAAAGGCTTTATATAGTTATCGTGTTTCAGAGACAAAAATTTCATTTATTTTATATTTAATTAAAAAAAAATAACTAAAAATATAAGTCTTCGTTTCTGTGGGTATGTGGTAAACCTATCCACTAAAAAATGTGTGTCATAAACGATCGTTTATGACACAACAACTATCCTCGTTTGGATTTTTGATCTAAGGATTTATTTTACAAAATTTTTCACTTCCAAAAGTATTTTTTATTAAAGATTTTATATTTCCTAACCTTTTAAATTTTTTCGGGAATGATTGTTCTTCTTTTTCAATGTACTTTCTTGCTTGTTCTCTTTGCGTTTCATTTAATTTTTCTGGCTCGTTTTTAAGTAAGGGTTCTTCCAGATCTTCCAATTGTAAGTATATGGGAGAATTTACCACTGTTTTAAGCTGGCATTGTTGATTTTCGTATAAACTTATGAGTTTCTGTTTTCCTTCCTTTATAGCGTTTTTAACTTTATCATAATGACCATATTTTTTTGCCCACTTAATTGCTATCCTCCATCCAACATTATCTGTTAAATCAGCTCCAGCTATAACTAATGCTTTAACAATATCTTCACAACCTTTGTCTGCTGCCCAATGAAGTGCTGTAAATCCAAATCTATCTGTAACATTTACATCGGCTCCAGCTCTAACTAATGCTTTAACAATATCTTCAGAACCATTGTCTGCTGCCCAATGAAGTGCTGTCATTCCATATCTACCTTTAGCATTTATATCAGCTCCCGCGTTAACTAATGCTTCAACAATCTCTAGATTACCTTTGTATGTTGCGTTAATAAGTGGTGTTAATCCAACATTATCTTTAGCATTTATATCAGCTCCAGCTATAACTAATGCTTTAACAATCTCTAGATTACCATAGTATGCTGCCTCATGAAGTGCTGTCCTTCCATGTTTATCTGTAGCATTTACATCGGCTCCATGTGTAATTAAATGTTTAGTTTGATTAATATCCCCACTTTCAGCAGCTTCTAATAATTGTTTATTTCTTAATTGTTTATTTCTTGATTGTTGACCTCTAAACATTGCCTGAATTTTTATTGCTGCTGATCTTTGAATAGTTACTGCTGCTTTTTCCGGACTACAATAACCACATATACTTGATAAGCTCATTTTCTTTTCTCCTTTTCCTATTTATCCCCCCAAAGAGATAAATTAATTTTTATTTTTATTATTTTTTTGATGTGACAAAGCAAAAAAC
>NZWE01000025.1 GCA_002697535.1 Actinomycetota bacterium
AAGAAAATAAAGCAGGCACTAAAGCAGTAAATGATAAGTTGGATGAATTTGCTAGAGAGCATATGGGTTTAAGTGGAGAGGTGAACGACGTACGCGATGATGTAAGAAAGTTAGAAAGACGTTTGAGTAGTTTAGATAGGGATGTATCAGATTTAAAGGGGGGGAGAGAAAATGATTCTAGCAAGATGGGCCTAGGAAAATTAAGTGATGTTCCAATTGAATATGACGAAGTAACCAAAATAGAAAAGAGTGTATATAATCAGCAGCCAGTAAGGAGATTATATAGGACTATAAGAGAGATAATAACTATTGCTGAGAAGGAAGAGAATAGAATGAAATCACTCATAATAGAAGATACGAAAAATGCATTAGACGTATCAATAACTGCTGTAAAAACTGCGCACGAAAAAGTAAGGGGATTAGAGCAAGTAAGCGTAACAGCAAGATCTGAAGAATTAGCATTTAAATTAGCAGAGGCACAAGCGGCAGCATCATTAGCAGCAGCTGCTGACGCGTCATTGTTAGTGAAGAAAGCTGAAAGGCTTTTAGAAAAAATAAAGTCGAAAGTATCAGCAATGAAAGACGAAGATGAAAAAGTTAAAGATATGGCCCCATTGTTAGCAATGGCCGAATCAGAAAAACTAGAAAAACGCGAAATATCATTAGCTGCTTCAGTGGCGGCATCAGCCGCCAGATTTATAGAAACGATAAGACAAGAGCGCGTATCTGTAGCACAAAGAGAAGAAGCAGAAGCAAAGCATCAAGCCGACATTGCAGTAAATGAATCAAAAATTACTAAGAAGCAGTATTTGGTAAAAAAAGAAGTTTTAAGGCGATTAACAGGAAATACGGTTGTAATAGACAGGAAGCAATGTGAAAAATGGAAGAAAATATGTGGAAATACTGAGAGGGTGGGGTTGGGATATTGGGGTGATTACCCCAGCGATGTCAGCTTGAAGAACGGCTTGATACCTAAAAAAGAATTAGAAGATGTTAATGTGGCGATAGCAAGGTTAGGAAATTTAAACATTAATTTAAATCCTTATGACAGAGAAGACAGTCAGGTAGTACCGATTGAGAATGCGCATGGAAGACTACTTTATAATATCATAGATATCGTAGGTATTATGAAGGTAGATAAGATGAGCGAAAGGTATGAAAGACGAGATAGTTATAAAAAAAGTGGTGGTATTAATGATCATCTAGTAAATATCATCAGGGAGTATATCAACCCAGATAAAAATTGAAAAAAGATTTTAATGATAATGTTGAGGTAGTTTATACCTGTTATTAGAGTTGGTTACCCGGGCATAAAAGAGATCAAGTTTTGATAATGATCTTTTGATAGCCGAGGACCAAACTGCTGCACAAGTAAAGCTGCCGCTTCATTAGCAAATATACCTGCGTCATAGTAAGAATCCTGTTGTAATAAAGCTGATAAAAAAGCGCCGGAAAAAATATCACCAGCACCATTGGTATCAATGGCTTTAACCGATTTTCCTGTAACAACATGTTTTTGAGATCCATCATAGATCACGGCTCCATGTTCGCCACGTGTAATCACAAATGCATCTGTATAAGTTAGCAAAGATGTTTCAGCTTCTACTAGAGAATGTGTTTTAGTAAAAGCCAAAGCTTCGGCTTCATTGCAAAAGATAAGATCCATTTTAGGAGAGCAAAGTTGAACAAAGGCATCATAGAAATGAGTAACGATGCCAGGATCAGATAATGATAAAGCACGTTTAGTTTGCTCTTGTTTAGCATAGTGAGAGGCTAATAAAGTTGTTTTTAAATTATCAGGATTAGTAACCATATAGCCTTCTAAATACATGATTTTAGAATTTGCTATAACAGATTTAGAAATAAAGGGTTCGGTCATGTGAGCGCTAATACCAAGATAAGTACTCATGGTGCGCTGAGAATCAGGCGTAACTAACACAACGCAGCTACCTGTCGGTAAGTCATCGTGATTATGGGGGGCTGAGTGATGAGAATCAACACCAAATTCAGTTAAATTATTTCGATAGGTGGAGCCTGTATTATCACTAGCAACACGATATAATTGAATACATGATGAACCAAAGCTAGAAGAAGCTACCAAACTATTGGTTGCAGAGCCGCCACAGCTTGAAATAAAGGGGAATTGTTTGTCTGCTAAAAAATCAAGTAAGGTATTTTGTTCATCAAGCGTTGCTAATGTCATTTGGCCATGCGTTAAACCTAATGTTTCTAATATTTCAAACGGGATTTTATATTGCTGGTCAACTAAGGCATTACCAATACCACAAATGTCATAGGTTTTTGTCACAAGAGTTCCTTGATAACATGAAAATCTCTATCAGAAAGATACATGCCATTAGATCGTAATGAAACGGTTTCATCACGTTTCCACGATCGTTCACAGCGAGGTTCTTCTCGAAGATCTATAACGTCAATCGTATTATTATTTTGAAATTGAATTCGAGAAACTCCAAAAATATCAGCTAGCTGGCAAGTATCAGACTGAAATTTTTCTAAAGTCTGAGGAAGTTTTAAGCCAGCATCTAAGCTATTATCAATTCCTTTTTCTTTGTAATCTTCCAATCGTTTTTGGGCATCGTGTCGTGCTGTAAATAAATCATGCCAATCCTGTAAGGAAACATCAAGCGTAATATCAAAGGAATCAGCTAAAGCAATACATAAGCTAGGATCTTGATAAAGCGATTGATAGGCTTCGTCGCTGGTATGAGGCAGGATCGGATAAATAAGTCGTAATAGTTTTTCGATAATAAGTTGGTAAGCAACTTGAATACGATATCGTTTAGGTGATTGTGGTGCATCACAATATAAGGTGTCTTTAGTAATGGCGCAGTAAAAGGAAGATAATAAATCAGTACAGCATTCATAAATAAGTTGATTGGCTTGTTTAAATTGAAAGCTTCGATACGCATTGTGAATAGCTTGTTCATACTCAACTAATTTTCCAAGTACATACGATTCGATAGAGTGCTTAGGGAACAAGTTTTGAAAGTCAGTTTGAATAGCATCTTTAGATAAGAGGGTATAGTCAGATAAGTTGCTTAGTAGGAAACGAATTGTATTACGAATTTTTCGATAGGTTTCAGAGGCTGTATCAAAAAATGACACGTCTACTTTAATATCATTTTCATAGTTTAACGAACTAACCCACCAGCGAGTTACTTCAGCGCCATATTGTTGCAAAATATCACTAACATCAAGAGTATTACCCATCGATTTACTCATTTTTCGACCTTCTTTATCAACGATAAAGCCATGGGTTAATAAGTGTTTATAAGGAGCACGTTGATGAACACCAAGGCAAGTAAGTAGTGATAAATGAAACCAACCACGATGTTGATCTGATCCTTCTAGGTAAAGATCAACGGGTTGATTACCATGGTGTGGTTGCATGACAGCTTGCCATGATGAACCTGATTCAAACCAAACATCAAAAATATCATATAACTTTTCAGCCTTATTTTTATCAAAGGATTCTGGGCAGTCAGGATCTTGAGTTGGATCATAATTTGCTAATAAATCCTGAGCCGATTGTTTAAACCAAGCATCAGAACCTTCTGCTTCAAAAATAGCAGCAATATGTTGGGTAGAGTGTTGCGTTAGTAAGATAGTATCACCTGACTTAAATGCAGGGATAGGTAATCCCCATGATCGTTGTCGAGAAATACACCAGTCAGGGCGAGATTCTAGCATGCCACGTAAACGATTTTGACCCCAGCTAGGCACAAACTCAATGTCATGATCAATGGCAGCTAAGGCCAAATCTCGTAATGACTTTTGAGATGATTGCAAAGGTTTATCAACCGAAATAAACCATTGTTCAGTTGCTCGAAAGATAACGGGCGTTTTGGAGCGCCAATCATGAGGGTAGGAATGATTAAATTCATAGGCATAAAAGAGGTTGTGAGTTGATTTAAGTTTATCAATAATAATGGAGTTAGCGTCCCAGATAGATTGACCTTTGATCCAGTCAGGAACGCTATCATCATAGGTGCCATCAGCTTGAACCGGACAATAGACATCAATACCAGCTTGAAGGCCTGCTAAATAATCATCGGTTCCATGGCCGGGAGCGATATGCACAAGCCCAGTTCCATCATCATCGGTTACAAAGTCACCTGTAATAATGGGGTTCGTGAGATTCATAAAAGGATGATCGTAAGTTAAATTAACTAATTGGTTAGCAGTAAGCGTTTGTTTGGTTGTGTAAGTAAAGGAATGTTTTTCTTGGATTAAAGGAAGACAATTAGTAGCAATGATATAATGATGATCCTCAATTAAAACAAGAGAGTATTCTAGTCGATCATGGATGGCGATAGCGCGGTTAGCGGGCAATGTCCAAGGNGTTGTGGTCCAGATTAAAAAAGAAANAGAGCTACAGTCNATTCCTAAGGCTTCTTGATTAGTTTTGTTNTTGGTGACAGGAAACGANGTNTAGATGGACGTGTCAGTTTTGTCATAATATTCAAGTTCAGCATCAGCTAAGGCAGTTTGATTNGCAATAGACCANTGAACGGGCTTAAGTTGACGATAAACAATCCCTTCAGCAATCAGTTTAGCAAAGACAGTCATAGTGGCTGATTCAAATGACTTGCTCATCGTTAAGTATGGTTTGTCATAATCAGCAAGTGTAAGTAAAGATTGCATTTGATTGGATTGTAATTTGATATGCTTTTTAGCAAATGTGCAACATTCATTACGAATAGCCATTTTTTGGTGATCAAGCGGTAAATCGATAATACGTTGAATTTTTCCTGATTCAGTAAGCGATTCCATAACCTTGTGTTCGATAGGAAGNCCATGACAATCCCAGCCTGGAGTATAAGAGCACAAGTTACCAAGCGTATGTTGACTTCGAACCACAAAATCTTTTAGCACTTTATTAAGTAGATGGCCAAGATGGATATTGCCATTAGCATAAGGNGGGCCGTCATGAAAGATAAATGAAGGGTTATTGCTTAATTTTTCAAGAAGTTGGTGATAAAGATTATTTTTTTTCCAACGTTTAATAGACTGCGGTTCATTTTGAGCTAAATTAGCTCTCATAGGAAATGATGTTTTGGGTAGATTTACGGTTTTTTGTAAATTTAATTTTTTATCTTGATTAGTGGTCATAGTTTCTATCCTTTAAAGNAGGCTTAACGGTATCATGATAGCTATGTTTTTGGAAGATTTCAAAGATGATGTAGTAGGAATAAATAAAAATAAAGAAATTGTTTTATTAATGTTTTAAGTTATTTAAAAAAGGGAAGAAAAAGAAGAAGAACATATGGGAGGATAATTATGAGTGCAAGTGTTAATACATCTGTTGAATTTAGGTCAGAAGATTCTATGGCTGCAAAGAAGCAGGTTATGGTAGATATCAAGGAAGCCTATTTAAAGACGCAGGCTAATCAGACGCTAGGAAAAGGGTGGGAGATATTGCCGGATGAAGTGTCCGATGTATCAGTAAGAGTAAAGANAGCCTTANGAACGATTTGTAATAGAACCAATGTCTTGGATGTATCAGGGACTTTTATCGGATTAAAAGCGTATGCTGATAGAGATGATTCAGAACTTGATGCCGAAGATAGAGAGTTGTTAAAGACAATTAAACCTGCGATAGAAAACTTTGAGGAAGCAGTTGATCATTTATATAATTTAACACTTGAAAACTTTGATGAAGAAATCNAAGTGTTTCGTGCTAGTGCACGTCTGATGGAAAAAATAAGTAATATTTTATTTCGAGATTAATAATAGATTACTGTTTAACAAACGCATGTTTTGTTAAGATATCAGCAACAGATTCCCCGTCGATATAAACGTTTGCAAGATACCGACCATATTTACCTTGTTTATCTTGAATGGTTTCTAAGACAACGTTTTTACCTTCTAAGCGTTCTTGTAAAAGATGTTTGGCCGCTAATCCTTTTTCTTTTTCTTCTGGCGTTGTACCGCGTCTAAGCGATGTTTCGTAAGCATCAATGCCATATAAACGGATTCGTTGAAAGCTAGTAACAGAGAATCCTAGATCAATGGTTACATCAAACGTATCCCCATCAACAACTTTATGAACAAACGCATTATAAATGTAGGTATTTTTAAGTGTCATGCTATATCCCAGGCTCCTTAATAGTGAAGATTACACTATATTATATAAGATACTAAGCAAATTGAGTAATAATAATAATCCTGTNGTATAAAACGATTTTAATGTAATATTTTTGCATATTTTATTATTATTTTTAGGAGAAGGTTTTTATGGCACTAAAGTCAGTATTATTAGCAGGAGCAGCATTAGTAGGAACGGCATTTGTACCTATACAGGGAGCTATAGCTATAAGAAAAAATGCCGTTGCACGCTTTGGGTTGAGCAATGCAGAAAAATTTGAAGTCCAAAATCTACTAGAAAAATTAGGAATGGTTAACGGAAATGATGATTATGGAAATAAAAAAGCAATAACAAATCAGTTAATAGGCCAATTTAAAATGATGAATTATACGAATATAAATATAAATGATTCAGATCAATTAAATAAAATTTTCAGTTCGACATTTGGTGCAATTAAAAACGTATCAGCAACTAACCCTGAATATTTTGCATCGAATAACTTGAGTTATGAAATGCTATTTCATTTAAAAAAGCCAGTGAGAGAAATGGTAGCAGTAGACCCAACTTTAGAGAGAGGTTGTTTAGAGAGAAGTTATAAAGAATGGTTAACAAATAAGGTCAAAGAAAATGAACGAAAGATAGATGAAAATAACGATTATGCTGAAACCTATGAGGTGTATAATGGGTATTTTAAAGAATATGAAGAGATCTTGGAATTGGAAGCGTCAAAAAGAGCTAATGATACTTCGCAGTAATTTATAACAATATTATTTTGAATAAATTTTAGATCCCTTATTAAGAGTATGTGTCTTTAAAAAAGAATAAAACAATCCTAAGATAACAATAACGTAAATTGTTTCAAGATATAGTTTTATATTAATAATATAGCCATTAATAGTTATCATATAAAACGAAGTTATCCCATTGATCTTGTTCGGTTGCTTGTACATAGCTAAGGATATCCCTATCTACCATATAAGACTCGATGAGTGATGGATTTGAATTCATGATTGTGCTCCCTTTTTTATGAATTATTTTTGTGGAATATCTACTAGTACCAAAGAAAAAATATTCTAAAACATCGATAAATATTGTTTTGTTCTTTTAATTAGAAATGGAAGGTTTTAAGAGAGGTTGAATAGCTTGAAAATCTGTAAGGCTAGCTAAACAACGATTTGTATAATGACCTTTGATGCAATCTAAAATATCAGTAAAAGAACGAATTAAGATGACAGGTAAGGATAGAAACTGTGTTTTGATTAATTTATGAATTTGAAGGGGGTCTAAAAAAGAGATATTTTCAGAAATAAATACAGCCTGTAATTGTTGGCCAAACAGGCTAATAGATGCAATGCCTTCTTCACAATGTTGATGATGAATCCAGCGGGTATGAGGTAGGGTTTCTTTGAGGAAACAGAGGTTACAAGAATCTTTGCTAATGATAAGAATGTTTTTCATNTATAGATATTATATTAAAATAATATATAAATTTAAATATCTAAAATTATAATTTAAAAATGGGGTGATTTTGGTATAATAGCAAAATGAAATTAAGTGATTATTTAAAATATGAGAGAAAAAAGAAAAAGTTAACCTTAGTACAGGTTGCAAAAAAAGCATCAATTTCATATGGGATGTTATATCGGTTAGAAGAGGGAAGTATTAAGCAACCAAAACCCCATTTATTAAAGAAAGTAGCAGATGCCTTAAGTATTGATTACGAAAAGCTATTATTAAAATATGATTATATAACACCTGGTATTCAGAAAAAACAAAAGGTTCAGAAACAACAAAAAAAAGTCATGACATTATCTGATTTTATCAGTAAAAAAAATAAGATAATAGGTAGTGTCGAGTGTATTATTAAAGAGTCTGTAGATGAGATTGTTCAGTGTGATACAGATAACTTAATGCCAATGGCAAAAAAAGGTGATTTTTTAGGATTAAAAAAGGTCAAAGGTTATATTGAAAATGACATATACATAGGAAGGGGGATCAAGTCGGATGTTTTCCTTTATATTGGAAAACAGTGTGGTGAAGAGGTTGTTTTAGTGAGTTATCCAGCTATGTATAATGATACTAAGCTAGTAGAAAAAGATTTGTATAAATTAGTGTTTAGACATAGTGATGCAAGCATATTTACAAAAGAAAAAATCAGTTAGTTTATCCTCGTTTTTAAAAACAGAATTACTAAATTTACTTCCATTTCAAGATGATTGTATCGTTATAGAGTTACTTGAGTCCTATGCAGCTCAGATTAAAGAATTTAAAGAGATAAGGTTTGTAAAGTATACAGATAAACAAGACTCCTCTTTAGCAATGTTAGCCAAAGAATCAAATAAAATCATGTTGGATATTAATAGCAATGATAATGCAGTAAAGATGGTGGTTGAAATACAATTAGAAGAGGGTGTTTCTGAGGGAGCTATAAAGCAAGAACTCGAAGAGTTGAGATTTTTTATAGCCATATTTATAGATCGAATTCAGTATATTGAGCAGTTATATAAAAAAAATAATGAGTTAGAGATGATAAATTCTAATTTAAAAAAAATAAATAAGCTACTAAAGAGAAAATTAAAAAACGAAATGATTAACCAATATGAAAATTATGATGTTTCAAGAAGTATCATTAAGAAAGAATTTATAAGTCAAAAAACTAAGCAATTATGCCATGAGATTAATAATCCATTGAGTTTGATACAGTTTGATGTCATGAGTTTAGAGGGAGAGTGTCAACAATCTAAAATAGATTCTGGAGTATTAGAGTTGTTAGCAACGCATTATAAAATAGAAGAAAAAGTCAGTAATGATTTAATAAATATTAAAACAATAAGTGAATTTGAGCAGAGTAGTTCTGACTATATAAAAAAGTATCCAATGTTATCTCATTATGTAGGAATGATACTAAAGAATAAACAGTATCATCATGTAAATAACAGTAATAAGATTGCAATTAAGCAGATATCAGCTATGGTATCAAAAGTAATTGAAGAGACATTATATGAAGGGGATCAATATAATAATCTGGATATGAATAAAGTCGTCAAAGAAAGTATGGCGATATTTAAACATAGGTGTCAATTAGAGGCCGTAGAGTTGTTGGTGAGTTGTAGCAAGTCTAGTTGTTATGTACATGCTAAAAAAGTAACATTGGTACAAATAATCATTAATATAGTAAAAAATAGTTTAGAATCAATGCGTGATAATATAAAGCACAAGCTTAGTGTTAAGGTAGAAAAAAAAGCAACAACCTGTCTAGTAACAATTTTAGATACGGGTTCTGGTTTTAGTGATTTAGATTTATCTAAGATGATGAGGGATCCCGATCAAAGAGTTGGACTCGGTATAGCGATTATAAAATCATTAGTAAATCAACTAAATGGTAGCATTAAATGGGAAAAAAGAGAGCAAGGTACACTTGTTTCAATCAAGTTACCCTTGATGGTAATGCCTGTGTAAAACTAGGTTATGGTTTTAAAGGGGATTGATCGCAGTTGAGAAAAATGAAGTGTATCCCTAACTTTTTTAATGAAAATATCAGGATTGAATGGTTTCGTTATATATTCAAAAGCACCTTCTTTCATGCAGCTAAGTAGCGAATCATAATCCTTGTAGGCTGTAAGTAGTATGATAGGTGGTGGTAGCTTGAAAGAATGTATATCTTGAAGAAGAGAAGACCCATAATTATCAGGTAAGCCAAGATCTAAAATAATAAGATCAAAAGAGTGCCGCTTAAGTAAATAAAGAGCATCTTGGTAGGTATAGGCAGGGCATATCGTGATGGAGTGTTTTGAAAGCCAGTTACATAACCTCTTACTTAAAGGCTGGTTATCTTCAATTAGCAGTATATGTAGCTGATCTTGGGCGAAGATAGTGGGGGAGGATATTTTGTGTAAGTGATTATTAAGTAATTTAGAACATACCTGTGTATTTTCCAATAAATTTTTGTAGGTAATATAAAGGTCAATATCTAATACGTGATTAAGTCGTTTTTTTAGTAATGCTTTGTAAGAAAGATTTTCAGAAAGAATATCATGAATATCTAATTCTAAAATAGCATGATGAATCGATATGTTATGAATAGAGAAGATACCTAATTTAGCAATTTCTGTAAAAATATCAATGGCATAATCTTGAGATAGCAATATGAACTCAGGTAGTACATAATCCATTTTAATGGCTTGAATGGNTTTGTAATCAGAAAGGGAAAAATTAGCACAATAAATAATGATTTTAATAGAGTCTGAATATTTTTTTAGATTAGAAAATAACTGTACTGGCGAAGAACAGTGTAGTGTTGAATAAGATTCTTGGATAACATCAACATTATCAAGAAATAGTGATTGTTGATCAAAGATGATAATGGTAGGTTTTTTTTGCATAACTATTGTTTTTTATAAAACTAATATAAAAATTAATGCAAAATTAAATATAAATCAATATTTATGATGTAATTAGATCTAAGTTACTTAGCTAAGAGTATAAGTGTAAGAATTGAGTATATAGAAAGTTATTAATGGTACTTGATTTAATATATCATCACAAGTTTTAGATAAATTTTGTCGTATATTTTAATATAAAAGATATACAAATCTATTGTTAAGATTATGAATTAGATGGGGGTAAAGCTTATTTTTTCTAGTTGTTATGATGGCTGTTTTAATGAATCTATATAGTAGGTTATATAAGGACTTCTTGTTGGCTAAAAATATACTATATTAAATATAATTTTACGGGATTAAAAAAAAAGCAAAAAAAAAGGTTTAAGAAATTTAATTTAGGAGAATATATAGATTAATGAGGAAAAAAAATATCTTAAAATATTGGTTTATGATTGCTTTAACAATTACTTTGTTAGCAAGCAGTGCTATAGCGACAGATGATGTTGTAATAAATGTTTCAATTGCACCAGCTGCCACATGGCCGATGAGTGAACTAGCACAGGTTGTAACAGGAGGTAGAGCCCTTAAGCAAATAGGAACTATGACATTAACCAATACAACAGATAAGAATCAAAAGTTAAAATTAAGGATAAAATTATATTCCAATAAAATTGGAATAAATACACCTTTAGTAGATTACACAACCAGTTACAGTAATTATCCTATTGATATCCCCGCAAACTCATCTTTAACGATTGATACTAGGAATGAAGGTATGGCGACAGGAGGTACATTAAGAAGTAGTTATTCCGAAGTTAGATCAAAAGTAGAGGCTGCTTATGGTGCTAATCCTTTAGATTACTCAGGCTGGATTCCTGAAGATACATATAAATATGTCATTATAGCATTTAATAAAGATGATAATGAGCAATTTGAGAATGATAAACTAGGTTATACTTCAGAGACAATGTTTATTCCAATGCATAGTAATTCATTAACAATTAGGGAGCCTGCTAGTAATGAAATGACAATGCAGATACCTATCTTTAGCTGGTATCCTTTGGTAGCAAGAGATGGAGCCGAAGTAAAATATAAATTAAACTTATTTAAAGTAGAATCTGAATATGATACCAATGAATCAAATCTTGAATTTACATCTAGAACCGATAGTACACAGGTGCAATATTCAGGATCAAGAGAATTGGTAAATGGACAATACTATAAGGTATCGATTGAAGCTTATGATGAGCCGGGAGGATATTTAGCCGGTGCTGAAAAAATATTTAGATATGGATTTGCAGATCCGCCAAACATTATTAATGATGATCAAGAGGTGGATACTCTTCCCATCACGCTAGCATGGACTACAATGGATCTTGATAGCTCATTTAGAGTTGTCGTTACTGAAGATCAAGAGGGACAGATGGTTGTTTTGGATACAACTGTATCAAATACAACATCATATGTGATAGATGATTCTCAGCTAATTAATCCAGGAAAAACATATTATTGGTTTGTTGAGTTAATATTAGATGGTTTGGACAGTAAAATAAGAAGTGCCGAGTTAGGATCATTTATATTAAATCAAAGGCTAGAGCTAATTTCACCAAATGGCAATGAGCTAATTCAAGATCCAAATATGATAACCTTTTATTGGGATGGTAGTACAAATAGTCAGTATGTATTAAAAATTTCTTTTTCTGAAGCAATGGAAACTTTTAAGCGGTACATTGTAGATGGAACAAAGCAAGATATAATGTTGAAAGATCTCCAATTAGAGCGTGATATGGTCCATTATTGGACAGTTAGAGAAATAGATGATTTTGGAAATGAGTGGGGAATTGAACCGCAGCCTGGAACCTTTAAATTACCAGAACTAGATCAACCCAAAATCATATCACCTAAAAAAAATGAGATTGTGAGTGATAAAGTTATTTTTTCATTTAATCTTCTAAATTGGGCTGATTATTATCGAATAGATATTTTTTCTAAAGAAGACGAAAGAATATTTAGTGAAGAAGTTACTGCTGGCCATTTGAAAGTAAATTTAGCAGAAATTGCAGATATGGTTTCTGGTAGAAAGTATGCTTGGACTGTAACGGCTATTTCTGATGAATGGAATGAATCACATGTTTCAAACTATGGAAAATTTAAATATGAATCTAAAGTTAATAGTGAAGTTTCAGAAGAAACAAGGCGTATTGAGTTGATTAAGCAACCTGAATTTTTAACACCTACAACCGTGATATCTTGGACCCCTGTAGAAGAAGATGGTGTTTTTTATGAAATTCATATTAGTGAAGGACCGAGTTTTAAGAATCCTAAGATTATTTCAATGGCAGAATCAAGCTATGAATTTAAAAGTGTTGATAAATTTGAAAAAGATATATTTTATATAATATTTGTATTTAATGAAGACAAAAATTTAATAACTAAATCGAAGGTATTCAAAATTAGTATTTCAGATGTAGATGTATTACATGAACCTATTATTTTGGTCGAGCCTCAAAATAATGTAATTCAAGATATGAAATGGAAATTTAGCTGGTTGCCAGAATTAAAAGACGTTACATTAAGCATAGCGACCGATAAAAACTTTAAGGATAAAGTTGAGTTTATGATATCGGGAGAAACTGTCAATTTTGAAGATATAAAATATGATTTTAAAGTAGGTGTAAATTATTTTTGGAAATTAGAGAAAGAAAATCACGCAAGTGATATGATTTATAATTTTAAAATAGTTCCTAGCGAAATAATGTTAGTACAGCCATTAAATGTAAAAACTGAGTTAAATGATGTGATATTTCAGTGGATAGCTAATGCCGATATGACATATAAGGTATTATTATCAAAAGATAAACAATTTAAGGCTATTATTGATACAGTGAAAACAGAATCATTGATGGTTAAATATCTCTTAAAAGAATATGGAGAAATATTTTGGAAAGTTCAGCAACTAAATAGCAATGGTAATCTTATTCAAGAGTCAGATATCGGATATATAAATTATAGTAAGCCAAGTAGCATTATAAGTAATGATACAAGAAAAAATTTAGAATATTTTATCAAACAAAATTTGGATAATGATAGCAAAATTAAGGTAGAAGAATGGCGATTAACAGAGGTAAATACTGTAGGTAGAGCAAAGGTGACTGAAGATGATATTCAGTATTTACTAGATAATAAATCACAATTAATAAGGATTGTAGAGTAATGAAAAAAATAATTATTATTTGTTTAACATTAGGGGTGTTAGCAGGCGGGATTATGGCTCAAGAAAAAAAGGAGCCTATTGCCTCAGTTACAATGTCCTTTGGAGAAGTTTATATTAAAAGTATTGATAAAAAAGATTGGGAGATAACTAAGGTAGGAATGTATGTTTATGAAGGCGATAAAATGAGAACAAAAGATACAGGAAAAGTTGAAGTAATGTTTTTGAATGGATCAATCGTATTTTTAGGAAATGATACAGAGATGGAGTTTTTAAATGAAGAAGAGAAAGATGGTGATACAAATTCATTATTTTTATTTTTTGGATCTGTTTGGAATAAAGTTACAGAGGGGTCTAACTATGATATTGAAAGTGTACACGCCTTAGCAACTGTAAGAGGTACCTATTTTAATGTATCTGTAAAAGACGTTATGGAGGTATGGGTAAAAGAGGGGCAGGTGGATGTTGAGAATCAGTATGGAAAAGTGGAAGCTAAAGAAAATACATATGTAAAAGTAAGTGAAACTGTAGCCCCAATAAAAGAAGATGTTAAAGAGTCGGAGTTTCCAGAAGAAGTAACATTTGAATCTGATGTTGAAATTGAGATGAATATTCCAACGCAGATATTTAAAGAGGATTGGCAAAAGGTAACGGGTATTATCAGAAAGAAAAATGAGAGTTCCTTATATTTAGAGCCGATAGAGATTACAGTGACAGCTTCAGATAGTTTATATTTAAAAACTAAAAAGAAAAAGAAGAAAACACGTAAAACCTTATTGATAGAACCAAAAAATGGAAAGTTTGAGTTTTTTGTACTAACAAAAGAAGGTAATGAAAATTTTACATTAAGTTCTAGCAAAACAACTTCTAAGACTTACTATGTAACCGCTAACGAAGCGGTAACTAAAAAAGATGTTTTGGTTGAATTTTGGGGAAAAGATGGTGAGATGAGACGTATAAAAGCAACTTTTGAAAAGCAGTGATTATAAAAAATGAAATATAATTTTTTTTTTTTTTTAAAGTAATTTTCTTAATAAGTATATTTCCAGTTATAGGATTTGCTCAAGAAATCGATCATAATCCACCAAGAGATTTTATTAATTCAGAGCCTCTTATATTAAGAGTGAAAATTTTTGATTTAGCTGATTATGAAGTGAAATGTTTTTATAAATTTAATGATGCAGAAGAGTTTTCGGTTATAGAGTTAGACAAGATTGGTAGGAGGATGTTTCGAGCTGATATTTATCCAGAAGATAATTCTAATAATATTAAGTATTATTTTTGGATTTATAAAAATAATCAGTTTTTTAAAACATTGCCAGAAAGTAATCCTGTTTCTATACCATTTTCAGTCTTAAATACTCAAGAAGATTTGGATTACTTTACTATTTTGTCACCTGTAATAACAGAAGAGAGAATGGATTATAAAAAAGAGTTAATGTTTATTTTAAGAAATAATTTTCCTAATGCTGTAACATTTGAATCTGCGGTTTTGAATGATGATGAACCCTTAAAAGTTATCTCTAAAAAGAGAGTTCTTATTAATATGAAGTCAACATTTCCAATCAGGCAGGGTAAGAATAGATTGCAGATAAAATCAAAATTAGCCGATGGGACAGTGATGAATCAATATTTTGAGTTTAAAACCAAGCGATTAAAGAAAAAGAGATCAGTAAAAAAATCAAATGAAGTAAAATTAGTGAATAATTTTTACAAAACAAATAAAAATGAATTTACTCAAAATGAAGCTGAAATAATCTATTCAGTTAAACAAAATATAGAAACAGATTTATTGTTATTAGAAACATATGGACTTTATGATGACCGAGGATCTGAATATGCCCAGCCTTATTCTAGATTACGGCTTAATATTATGGATAAAAAATTTAGATGGAAAGTAAAAGGGGGAGACATTCAAGAAAATTTTTCACCATTATCAGTTAATGGAAGAAGAATTAGAGGGCTTTATACAGATGTGAATTTACTGAAGTTTTTTAAAAAGAAATCAGATTTTTCAATTCGATATATCATGGGCTATTCTAATAAGGCCATTGAGATAAGTTCTGGAAATGTAACAATGCCTACATATACACAAGAGGTAAAGGGGGGGCAGGTTAGACTCTCTACCATGAAATTTAAAAGTTCTTTACAGTATTTTAAGGTCTACGATAAACCAGGGTCATTAAGTTCAGAATCAAAAGAGATAGTAAGTCCAGTAGAGAACCATATCCTAGGTTTATTTCTCCAGCTTAGGCCAAGTCCATTATCTTACATTGAGTATGAGTTTGTGGGATCCGCTTATTATGCTAATAGTGAAGCCAGTGCAATGAATATAGATGACTTAGATATTCCAGATTATTTAAGGAATATTATAAATCAATATTTACCTATGAAATCTAGTTTAGTAGCTGGTTATAGTAATCGATTGACCATGCAATTACCTTTGTTAAGTAGATATAATATTATCAAGTTTGGCTATGATTTAGTTCAGCCAGGTTATTATAACGAATTAAATACATTCTTTGAGTCTGATAAAGAGGAAGTGTCCGTATCACTAACACAGAAATTATTAAATAGAAAATTAATAATCAATACACATGTTGAAAATGAAAAAGATAATATATCAGGAGCTTCTTTTGATACTTCACATATGAATACATATAGACTAAATACGATGTATAGGACAAATCGAATGGGTAATTTTAACGCATCAGGAATGTTAACACGAAAAACAGAGGTTGTAACCAGTGGGAATGAAGATTTAGATAATCAATTAAATTATGTGACAGTAGGGGTTTCTGGAATTCCATTAAAATCAAAAATAGGAAACGTAAAAACTAATATTAACTATTCAGTAAGCGACTATTTAGATTATATGGAATCAGATAATAATTCAAAAAGTAATACGATTGGTATTAATCTTAATTCTAAATATCAGCACTATAGTGCTACATTAGGTATGACTCAGTCAAAAACAAGTAGTAATTTATCAGGAACATCACGATATTTAGGAGTGTATACAAAGATATCTCGAAAGATTTCAAAGCAATTAAAAATTTCAACAAAACTAAAATTAACGCTTGGAAAAAATACGGATATTAATAATAAAATGAATTCACGAAAAATTTCAAATAATTGGGTATTGAATTATAGTAGAAAAAAATTAAAATATTTTAAATCAAGTGACATTAGATTGGCAGTAGATTTGATTTATATGAAAGATGATGATAACCCATCAGAAGAAACATCAAATTTTATTGAAGGGTATACCACATTTTCTATGACCAATAGTTTTTAGAAATAAATTAACAGGATACCTAAGGGATTAAGGCTGTGCGTCTAGTTTTACATTGATTACTTCGTAGATAGTGCCCACGTTTTCTTTACCTTTAACTGATACGGATCCTAATGATTTAACGTCACATATATCAGTAACTTGTTGGTAGGTTGATTCAGAAATAATAAAGCGGCAGATATGCTTATCATCAGAAAATTGACGAGTTGTAGATTCGAGTCGAGCAGCATAGTTTACTGAATCTCCAATAACCGTAAAATCTTTATGCTTACTAGAGCCTATGTTACCAACAATAACATTTCCGGTATTAATGCCTATACCTATATCAAAAATAGGGTTTCCTTCTTCTTTCCATTTTGCTTGAAGCTCTTTTAATATAGATAATTGTTCCCAGGCACACTGAACAGCTAGCTTAGCATGATTGGATTGATCTAATGGAGCTCCCCAGATAGCCATAATTTCATCTCCAACATATTTATCTAATGTTCCTTTCCATTTAAATATGCAGAGTGTCATAGCATCTAGGTATTCATTGAGTTGAGAGACTATAAATTCAGGAGGGTGTTTTTCAGAGATGGACGTAAAAGAACGTATATCAGAAAAAAAGATAGAGATTTCTTTTTTTTCACCGCCCAGTGATAATGCTTTAGGCGATTGAATTAGCTTATTAACAATTTCAGGTGAGACATATTGCGAAAAGATATTACGTATATATGTTTTTTCTTTTTCTTCAAAAATTAATTTAAAGATCATGGAAAGTGTAAAGGAAAGTAATACAAGAATAAGTACAATAGCCCAAGGTATTAAGATAAAGGTATAATTAAATAAAACGATGGAAAAGACAGAATAGGCTAATATGATTCCAGANGTTATTAAAAAACCAAAAAGTCCACTAAAATTAATAACGATCGTGACGATTAAAAAAGATAAGACAAATAATAATATGTAATTAATGTAAGAAGGCGTTTTAGTAATATAATCCTCTTTTAGTAAATTGAGAATATTATAAGCATGGATATCAACACCTGGTAAAATCCCCTGAGGCGTAAAATAAAGATCATTTAAACTAGGATCAGATGCTCCAATAAGAACTATTTTATCTTTAAAAATATCAGGGTGTGGGGGACGATCTTCAAATATTAAGAAGAAAGGAATATGTTGGAATCCTTTTGATAACGAAAAATTAATATAATAGGTATCAAATGATTCTATATGAGAGGGGTGTATTATTTTTGGGTAGGTATTTTTAAAAATAGAGACAATAAGTGAATCAAATGATACTGGAAGTGGAGTTTGATTAGAGGAGAGTTGCGTATAAGATTGACGAATAATACCATCAGAATCAAAAGGGAAATTTACAAACCCAAATGAGCTATATTCAGAAAATAGTTTAATAGGCTTGGACCATAATTCAAGTTCATAATGTTTGTTTTTTTCAATATATTTCCTGCTTGCAAGTACAATGTTTTTATGTTGGCTTAAGGTTTTTGAAAAAGAAGCATCTTCTTCATTATTTAAACTATTTGTATCAAACAGTACATCGATACCAATGATAGAAGCGCCATATTTATTTAAATTTTCAATAGCCGTCCCCCAGTAACTACGAGGCCAAGGCCATAATGATAATTTGTTAATTGAAGAAGCATCAATATCAACAATAATAATATCCTCAGATTGAATAGAACTCTTAGAAAATTTGAAGCGAAAGTCTATAAGTACATTTTCATATTTAGCAATAAATTCTTTAAATGACTGAAATTGAAAAATTCCAATAAACAAAAAAATCAGGATAATAAAGAAGATTACATTTGATTTATCAAGTAAATAAAATTTTCTATTTGTTTTGAACATAATTTATGACTATAATAAAATAAGATGACAAAAAAACAAATTAAAATTTTATTTACAAGCTTAGTAATNCTTTGCTTAATATCAAGTTATTCGTTAGCTAAAAGCTCTATAGTAAAGGTATGGGATTTTGATATTAAAGACATATATAAGAAGTCTATAATATCTAGTAATTTTTCACCTGTATTAAATGGAGATTTATTAGTTTTTGGGGATACTAAAGGTGAAGTGAAAGCATTAAATATTAAAACAAAAAAAGTAGAAACGATCATAAAATTACCGATTGCTGTAGATAAGTCGATAGAATTTAAAAGTGAAATCTTAAAAGACTTTGTTGTTTTTTCAGGGACACATTTATCAAATGGAAAACATTATTATTGTTCAATTGATATTAAGAATAAACGAATTAAAGGAGTTATTGCTCATAAAGATGCTTTATTGTCTTTTGGTGAATTTGCGTTATTTGAAAAAAATAATAGTTTTATAATTTTTAATCCCAAAGAAGGAAGAGGGGTCTACCGACAAAAAACAACATTTAGTATTTTAAAATCAATTTATACACAGGATTATAATAGATACGTATTTCAATCTAAGAATAATGAAGTTATTGATATAGAAATTCCAAATTTTGGTGCTAGTTTAATTATGTCAAAACGATCTAAGCAAAACGATATTCTATCATTTAATACGATTCTAACTATAGATGATGATGTTCTTGCAGATAATATTGATTCTGAAACATTATATTTTCATAGAAAAAGTGGCTTAATTGGATTACTTGATATATCAAAAAGAAAAATTATATGGGAAAAGAAATATTTTGGTAAAGATACCAAAATTCAAGGACCTTATGTTAAGGGTAAAAATTTGTTTTATTTAGTATCATACGCAAGCAAAGACGGCGATGTGAATAAATCAAATATAGGAAGAATTATTGCTTTAAAAAGAAAATCAGGGTTGTCATCATGGATTTCAGAAGATTTGCCATTTAATAATTTTGGGATTATTCATTTTGATAAATATATCGTATCCTCTGATTTAGAAGGCAATATCTTGTTTTTAGATATTGATAATGGAGAGATTATAGATGCCGTAGATGTAGGAAAAGGGATATCAAGACCTATTATTCAAGGTAGAAAGATAATCGTTATGACTAATGATAAAATTATTATGTTAGAAAATAAGCGGTTAAAATTTAGATTGAAATTAATTGGATCAAAAGTAAAAAATTATTTTACTTAGGTTTTTTAAAGGTTGAAATACCTAAGCCTATTATAATAAAAATAGCTGTGCCGAATAATAGTGAGAAAGCATCTATAAAATAAAAATGATACGTTATGATAAATCCAAAAAGACCATAGAAGATAATAGCTGGATTATTCAAAAGATAATTAAATATAGTAAAAGAACGGATCACGTAGTCAATAAAGTCAGCAGCAAAAACCAGATTAGTTTTAGTTTCTATTTTATTATTTTTCATAAATGGTTTAAGTATTAAATCTTGAAACATAAATTCAAGTCCTAAAATAATAATAAAAAACATAAAAGCGATGCTAATAAAGGAAAAGAAGTCATTATTAATATAATAAAAACCAATAATACCGCCAAAACTTGTTGCCAGTATGCTTGTTATAAATACTTGCGGCGTTAAAAAGAGTGAAAAAGAAATATTAAGATCGTCAATGGCCTGAAATTTTCGCTTATAAATCTTTTTAACAGTTGTTTTGTGAGTTCTAAATATAAGTTCAAATCCGACTAACATGACAATAAAAAGAAGCGTCATACATACTTTTTCAGCTATATTAAATGTGCTTAATAAAGATATTGGCCATAGGAGTAAAGGGCTTCCATAAAGAAGTATTAATTTATCAGATAAATTAAATAAAGTATGTTGTTTTTTTTTGTGCCATATTAAATGGACTACCCCTTACAAATAAAAAGTAAACACATTATTTTAGTAATATAGAATGTTTTATGTTAGAATTTCGTGCTTAAGTAATAAAAGTAGGCGGTTATGGATCAAAAATTAATTAGAAANATTGCAATTATTGCTCATGTTGATCATGGAAAAACAACATTAGTAGATCAATTATTTAAGTCATCTGGTATGTATCGTGATAATCAAGAAGTGCAAGAGCGATTAATGGATTCGATGGATTTAGAGCGAGAACGTGGTATTACGATTCAATCAAAAAATGGAGCATGTCACTATAATGACTATTTAATTAATATTATTGATACCCCGGGTCATGCTGATTTTGGTGGTGAAGTAGAACGTGTTTTAAAAATGGCAGATGGCGTATTATTTTTAGTGGATGCCCAAGAAGGGCCTATGCCACAATCTCATTTTGTATTAAAAAAAGCGATTGCACTTAATTTGCCTATTATTGTTGTTGTTAATAAAGTTGATAAACAGTATGCGCGTTGTGATTGGGCTGTTGATCAAGTATTTGATCTGATGGTTCATTTAAATGCTACAGATGATATGTTAGATTTTCCTATTGTGTATGCATCAGCTAAAAATGGTTTATCAGGTTTATCAGTAGATACGCTTGAAGAGTCTATGGACTGTATATTTAAATCCGTTATTGAGAGTATACCAGCCCCATCATGTGATGAATCATTACCCTTTAAGTTATTAGTCAGTACCATATCATATTCTCCTTTTATGGGACGTTTAGCAATTGGTAAGGTAGCTCAAGGATCACTTGCCATAAATCAAGAAGTAGTAATTAGTTCAGAAGAGTCACTATCAGAAAAAATGAGAGTAACAAAACTATATGGGTTTAAATCAGATAATTATGAGGAAATCTCCAAGGCAGAAGCGGGTAACATTGTAGCAATTGCCGGATTAGAATCGATTCGTGTTAATGAAACTATAACGGATCCAGAAGATACAACTCCTATTAAAGGAATTAATATTGATCCACCTACGATTTCAATGCAGTTTATGGCTAATAATTCTCCTTTTTGTGGTTTAGAAGGTGAGTTTGTAACATCCAATCAATTAAAAGAGCGCTTATTTAAAGAAACATTAACGGACGTGGCTCTACAAGTAGAAAGTTTAGTTGAAGAGTCTGGCTTTTCTGTAGCGGGAAGAGGTGAGTTACATTTATCAATTTTAATTGAAAAAATGAGACGAGAAGGATATGAGTTTCAAGTTGCAAGGCCAAAAGTTATCTTAAAAAAAATCGAAGGGACGTTATCTGAACCATTTGAAGAAGTAACTATACAAGTAACTGAGGAAACGATGGGCTCTGTGATTGAAAGTATGGGAAATAGAAAAGGGCATATGCAACATATGGAGCAGCATGACGGGATGGTAACATTAAAGTTCGAAGTTCCTACAAGAGGTTTATTAGGATACCAATCAGAGTTTATGACTCAAACAAAAGGGCTAGGTCTATTATTTAGTAAGTTTTTAGAGTATCGAAAACATGTAGGAGATTTAAAGATTAGAAAATGTGGTGTTTTAATCTCAAAAGAAACCTGTAAAAGTATCGCCTATGCCTTAGATAATTTACAAGAGAGAGGAAATTTATTTATAGGGCCGGGAATTGATATTTATGAAGGACAAATTATTGGAGAAAATAGCCGTGAAGAAGATATGGTCGTAAATCCAGCTAAATCTAAAAAATTAACCAATATGCGTGCTTCAGGGTCCGATGATAGTGTTATGTTAACACCCCCTGTAAAAATGAGCTTAGAACAATATTTAAGTTTTATTGATGATACAGAGCTAGTAGAATGTACGCCTAAATCAATTCGAATACGAAAAATTATCTTATCTGAAAGTGATCGTAAGCGAAATTTTTAAGAAACAAGAGTTTATACCCAGCTCTGAGGCGATGTAATAACCTTTAAAAGGTTGGCGTGTTGATTTGTGAGTAATTTTTCATTATAAGTCCAAATAACGCGCTTAGGCAGTGACATGAAAATGCTTTCAACACGACCATTGGTTTGAAGACCAAATTTAGTTCCTCGGTCATGTAATAAATTAAATTCAACATAACGACCACGACGATATTGTAGCCATTGTATATCATCGTGTGTAAAAGCTGTATTTTTATGAGCTTCAATAAATGGAAGGTATGAGTCTAAAAAGCTATTCCCACAGGATTTAACTAAATCTAGATAGTGATCCTGCGTATTAGAATGGAGGTAATCAAAAAAAATACCACCAACGCCACGATGTTCATTACGATGAGGAAGATAAAAGTAAGTATCGCAAGCCTCTTTAAACTGTGGGTAGTAAGACAAATCAAGCTTATCACAGGGTAATTTTAAACAAGTATGAAAATTAGAAATTAAGTCTTCATCTAAAAAATAAGGAGTAAGATCAGCGCCTCCTCCAAACCACCATAGCAGGGTATCTTTATCTTGAATTTCAAAGTAGCGATAATTCATATGAGTTGTAGGAATAAATGGATTGATAGGATGACATACTAAACTAATACCTGTAGCAAAGTAAGTCGCGTCGTTTAAATTGATCGTGTCTTGGTTAAGCTGAGACAACAATTTTAAAAACATAGTTTTTTCATTATCGCAAGAAAAGGACCCTGAGATAGAAGAAATATTAATACCGGCTTTTTCGAAGATAGAACCATCTTCAAAAATACAAGAAATACCGCCCCCTGTATGATGAGGTCGTTCCCAGATATCTTTATAAAAAGAATCCTTATTTTCAAAGCTTAAAAAAGAATCACAAATATCCATTTGTAATGTATTAATATAGGTCAGCATGGTTTTACCGACATCACTAAGAGGTTGTGCTAAGCTCATATAACACATTATAAAAAGAATTTAANACTTAGGCTAGTTTATAGAGATAACACGTAAGCTAGTGGAAGTAAAAAGAGTGCGGATGATGATTTGCCAGCTATACCTGGTTTCTTAGAGTTTCCAACTTTAAAATTGTAGGTAAAAGAAAAATAAGAGGTATGATCTTGTAAAATATATTCACTACGTTCATAAGCATAATGAAAATTAAGCGAAGATAATTTAAGATCAACACCAAAAGATGCTTTAGCATGTTTTTGATTAGCATAATCTAACAATTGTCTAAATCCAGAATTAAGTTTTAAAAAAGGTAAAAAACTAGGACGATATTGAATCCCTACTGAAGGCAAAAAATAATTATTATGAACCTTTAGTTGAGGATATAAAATAAAATCCCATATAGCAATACGTAATGAAGAACTTACAGAAAGAGGAACTTTTTCTGTCGCAGTATAATTAGCATCGCTAGTGCTCTTATAAGTAACATTCCCTTGATTAATATTTTGAATAAAAGTTGAAAGTGTAAAATATTTAAAAATTTTTAATATACCTAAATCAAAGCCATATCCAGAAGCATAAATATCATGAAAATCAACTTTGTATTTAGTGTAGTTTAATCCAACATGAAAACGTCGAGTAACTTTCATTTGATAAGCTAATTTAGCAATTTGATTTTTATAAGAGTACATATTCTTAACCATAAATTCATTATTATTTGTAGGATCTACAAAAGTAAAAGGAATATTTTCAACACTAGATGAATAATAGCCGATTCCAAAATTACCGTATCGAGTATGTTTACATAAAGAAGCATTAATATAATTAATATCATTCATAACGGTAGCTTGAAACAAAGAGACAGAATAATTTTTAATTTGATATAAACCAGCTGGGTTAGAAAAAATAGCATCAGCAGTTCTACTAGAACCTTCAATGTTACCAAGCGCAATAGATTGAGCTGAAGCACCTATATCTGAAATTAAAGAAAAGTTACTACCATATACCGTATTAAAGAGCATTAAAATTGTTATGATAATAATATTAATTAAATACATAGTTTCTCCTTATTTTTTATGGTTTAATAACAAATTTTCCTTTTCCAAGGACCTCACCCTCAGAAAGTAGTAAAAAGATATAAACTCCAGATGACATATCAGGAATGGGTTTACCAAACGTTGATTCAGAAAAATCAAGTTTTGTATATTCGTTTCCTTGTATGTTGTCTTTGATAGTAGCCTTAAATACTTCTAATCCACGCATATCATAGATTTGAATTTCCATACTATCTTCAGGCACATCTTTGGATGTTTTAAAACCAATTTGAGCATTATGATCCAATAAGCGAAACGGATTAGGGTGAAACAAAACATCTGTTAAAAATTCAAGAACCACACTTGCTGAATTCGTATATTGATTAACAAGAGCCATTGGAGAAAACGGGTCTAATTGAGGGTTCCCCCAAGATAAATATGTAACTGAAACAGGTTGTGACAAATCAATATTTGTATTAATAAAAGAATTGTAATTAATATTGGGATCAATAATGGGCTGATTATTGTCAGGATTATCGGAAGGATTATCAAACGATAATTGATTTGCGCTAGCATAAATAGAGCTAATTAGAATCATATTAAAAAAAAGTATATAAATAACTACATACACTACATGACTAATAAAACCGTTCATTACTGACCCCCTTGTAAAGAACTAATTTATAAATTTAGTAATCAAATTTTTATAATCTTTATATAGTTATACCCAAATTATATAAAAATTAAACATTTTTTATATTTTATTTAAGCAAAGTTAAGTGGGTTAATGATTAATAAAACGATTAATGCTCATTTTAGGATCAGGCAAGTTAGGAAATGATAAGCTCCATTGCTTGGCTAAAGAAGGTGCCGTAATAAAGCCTTTTGAACTAAAACCACTAAAAATACCGATACGAGGGTTATTATAAAGAAAACCCATACTGGGTTTATAGTCAGAAAAGGTACATCGATGGCCAGAATCAATAGAGATAGGCCTAAATGATTGATAACCAAAAAAGTGAAGTGATGATATTAAATCCTGATAGCCAGATTGAGTAGGAGTTATACAAGGATCAATGGTATAAGTAGATCCAAATTTATAGCAATTGTTGGTGATAGGAATAAGCCATTTATCATATTGAAGAATACGATTTTCAGGATGATCTAATTCGATAGAAATAATATTACCTTTAGAGTTAATGATAGGAAATTCATTAAACAGAGACCATTCAGTTAAGCTAGAACCAAGACAGAAAATTACATAATTAGCTTCAAAATCTTTAATTTGGACACAATCATTGGCTAGTTTAAGATCTGTTTCAGCCACACAATCATAATGTAAAATAGTTTTTTGACAAAAATAATCTTCTAATGTTGTTAACAGTAGGGATGTATTAACAGAGTATGTATCATACATATCTATACCATGATGTGTGGTAGTATTCTCTATCGTAATGGGTTGTAAGTGTTGGCCTAGTAGGCCTGCATAGTTTTCTAACTGTCGTTTCTTTTCCCAGATTTTAACCTGAGAGTCATCTAAAATACGATGTGTAATATGAGGTTTAATAATAGAGCAATTAAAATCTAGATTAAGAGATTCATAAAATGAAACAGCCTCATCAAAATGATCTTGAACAAGTTTAGGTAACGCTAAATATTGACCTGAAACTCGTTGCATTAAGCCTCCTGCTATTTTTGAAGCATTAGGTTTTGTTGGAGATGCTATAATCTGGACATCAATACCTTGTTGTAATAAAAAATAAGCTAAGCAAGAACCCGCAATTCCTTGACCAATAATAAGTACATCACATTTTTGTTTCATTTTGTATCTGAGAATATGGTACACTACTTCTTAATGTGGATAAATCTATTTGGATATTGCTACAAAAACATTCGTTGCTGTATTAAAATCATTATTTTTACTGCCAGAAAATTAGNATTTAAGCCAAATGATTTAGAAGGGGTCGTTAAAAGTGGGCATATATTACTTAAATTAAGCAAGCCTACATGGCCTATAATTAAGCAATTAACACGTTCAAAGAAAGCTGATAATCAAGTAGAAATATATGATTTGAAATTTGAAAATCCCTTAACATTCGCTGCTTATGAATCAAATATAGATTTATTATCTTTTTTCTTAGAGTTAGGTATTGGTGGTGGGTGTTATAAAACCATGATGACTCAACCACGATCCGGAAATCCTAGGCCACGCTTACAAGAAGTTATGATTGATAATCAACCGAGTTTAATCAATGCATTGGGGTTGCCTGGAAAAGGTGCTAAGGAGACGATTAAACAAGTCCTTTCAAGCTCGTTATTAACCTATCGAAGACCCTTAGGTTTAAGTATTGGAGGTGATAATAGTGATGATTATCGCCAGACCTTTATGACCTATGAAAATCATATAAAGGATATGAATTATCCCTTTTATTATGAATTAAATATTAGTTGCCCCAATACGGACTCAGGTCAATGTTTGGCAGATAATCATGATGAGTTATCAGGCTTACTTAAAGAGTTAAGAACACACACAAATCGAGTTATAAGCGTAAAAATATCACCGGATCAAGCCAATCATGAAATAACAGCATTAGCCGACATGGTTTGTCAGTATGATAGGTTAATAATTAATGCTGGCAATACCACCTATCGATCCTGTAGCGAGTTAGGATTAAGTAATAAGGCTATTAGTAGGGGAGGCGGAGGGTTAAGTGGGCCTAGTTTATTACCAAGAACCTTAGAATTAATACGACTTTTAAAAGAATTTAAGTGTCCTATTATGGCTACCGGAGGAATCCATTCAGAAGCTAGTGTCAGAGCCTGTTTGACAGAGGGAGCATCCTTGGTAGGCATGGCAACCGCATTAGTGATGAATCCATTTGTTATTCCAAAAATACTTAAGACATAGTAGCAAGTAACGCATTACTATCAGTTATATAAGGTAAAAATAGGGTAATATCATTTGAGATGTCTCTCCAAAGCTTCATTTAACAGATTTTGAGCTTCAATATCTAACAATATACCTTCATAAGCTTTTTTGATTTTTTCTAAGTTAGAACGATTAATTTGCAGGGCTTGGGCCTTCGGGTCAGGATGATAGCTTAATCGATAATCGAAACGTTCTTGATTTGTAATCCTATTTTGGCCGTCATCAAAAAATTGATATGTAATTTTTGGAACATTTTTCCGCCTCTGTAACTCTGGTGCTATTTTTACAATCTTAGCAGGATAATAATAATTGTCAGAATAGCGAACATAAAGTACTTGTCCTTCTGCTAGTTTGTGTGCAACTGGTAGTTGTGCTGGTGCTGGTGCTGGTGATACTGGTTGTTTGTGTGCCATTTCTCTTAGTATTTGTCCTGCATGTTTTATTTCTGCTGCTACTATTAGTTGTTGTGCTCCTTCTGCTTTTTCTGCTTTTTCTAATATATTATAAATAGGGGTAAGACTTATTATTAAATCACGAGGTAAACAGTGAGAATCATTTTTAACATCGAGTTTTGCTCCAGCCTCAATTAACAGTTCGACAGCATTAACGTTATTTTGCTTANCTGCTATATGTAGAGGAGTTTCCTTATCATTATCTTNAGCATTTATATCCACCCCTTTCTCAAGTAATAATGCCATAGTCTGTATTTTTCCCCTATTAGCTGCCAAATGAAGGACGGTTTGACCCGAGCTATCAGTAACATTTATGCCAATATTAAAATTAAGTAAGTTCTTTATATTTTCAATATCTTTATCTTTTATATGAAGTAAAGCATAATGAAGAAGCGGGAAGTCATCAGGTAGAGGATCTATACCCGGGATACCCATAATGAACTTTTTAAACAGATCCATATGTGCTTGAGCTGCTTGAGGTACTTGTTGTACTGGGGATTGACTAGCTGAGTTGGGTTTTTGTCGTTTGTTGCTAAAATTGCCATCTAATGGGTTTGCTGTCCTTGCTACACTTCCATATATTCCAGATGTTGGCATTTTATTTACTCCTTAACATTCCCCTCCCCACAGAGAAAAATAATTTATTTTTTTCCTTTTTGTTAGGCTTATACTTTATTATCGTATTTTAAAGACAAAAAATTTCAATTTTTTTATATAGTATGAGATAAGAATTTTGAGTCTAAAGTTAATGTTGAGATAGAGTAGTGATGTTTTAATAACATAAAGAAATAATGACGTTATAACTCGGAAAACGAATCTTCTAAAAATGAACCCTCTAAATCACTTTCGTCTAGTTTATACTCATCAAACTCGATAAAAGGGTCCTCGTAGTCAATTTCTGCTTCTTCGGCTGAAATACCCGCAAGTTCGTAACTAAAAAGCCCTTTTTCGGGTTCAGTAACAATTAAAGTGCCCTGAATAGCAACCCCACGATAATCCATATCTAAAGGGATTTTTCGTTTCATTTTTACATGAATCATTTGATTAGGAGGCGGTGGTGGGAAGTGAATACAGGACATCGGNTCCGGTACTAATAAAAATTCTTTGACATAATCAAAATCAAAATCATCTAATGGAACAATAAATCCAGCAACTTCTACTAGTTGATAATTAAGTGCTTCTAAAGAATCAGGCATGTCTCCTGTTTCATAGTTCATAGCACTCATCATATCCCACGATACCATAGGTGCTTGGTTAGCAAAATTACAGTAAGTAAAACAAAATATTAGGATAGTAATACACAGAAATTGTTTCATATCGAAACAAAACCTTCGGATAAACTTTTGCGATAAGCCAGTAATGCAGGGATAAAACTAGTGATAATTCCAAAAAAGATAATNCCTAATGCCAAATATAACTCTGTTAAAGAGATCATGCTAAAGGATAAAATAAGTCCCATTTTCACTTCCAATATAGGCTTTAGGATATACCCAAGAACATTAACCAGCCATATCCCAACGATCACACCACTAACCGTAATAAAGATAGATTCAAGCATTAATAACCACGATAATTGCAAAGGATGAGCACCCATCGTTCTTAAAATAGCTAATTCGCGTTTACTTTGNTGAAGCGATATTAGTAATACTAACAAGAGTCCAATAAATGTAATAAGTGTGACAAGGATGGTAATCACTAAAAAAGCTGTATCAACCGTTCGAATACTGTTCCACAAACGAGATAAGCTGACACCAGGAATAATAGCCATTAATGGTTCACTTTTCCAGCTAGTAATACGNTTTTGAACTGAAAAAATAGAAAATTTTGACTTAAGACCAACCAAGCAGCTGGTCACAGATTGTGGCGTTAAATTGTGAGAGTGCAGTGAAGGTTTATTCGATGAATAGCCACCCTTGGTATGAAGTGCCGTAAAGCCTTCAAGAGGAATATGTAAGGTTTTATCAACAGGAGTACCTGTTGGTTTAAGAATACCAACAACACGAAAAGATTGGTCTTTATGTAACCTAAGGTTGCTTTTAGCAATGCCATGAGCAAGAAACAAACGATCATTAAGTTGATAGTTTAATGTTTTAGCTATCTCTGAGCCCAGCACAACCTCAAAGGTATCTCGAAAATAGTTACCTTTATGAAAGCGAAGCGTTTGTTTTTTAGCATAGCGATAATGCTGGAAATAATCAGCCGTTGTACCTAAGACAGGGTAGCCATGATGAGAATCCCCTAATGAAATGGGAACAACCCAGGCTACTTCTGAAAAAGCTTGTATCGAACGGACACTATCCCAAGACATATTAGCAACGGGATGACCTTGGCGAAATACAGTATAAAGTAATAACTGTGTATCTCCAGAGCGTGCCCCCACAATAAGATCGGTTCCTGAGATACTCTGACTGAAACTAGTTTTTGCACTGTCTTTAATTTTTTGAACCCCCATAAGCAACATAGAACTTAAGCCAATAGAAAGAATTAACAGAATAGAGGTTAACTTCTTACTAAAAAGTCGTTTTAACGTGAGATTAAACAAGGACATGTCTAGTTTCAAGCTTGGTTTCATTAATATGATTAAGACTATATACCTGCTGAAATGATGATTGAAGAGATTTATTATGAGATACAAAGATTAAGCTAAGATTATAGGTCTGGCATTCATTTAATAATAATGTCATAAATTGATCTGTTCTTTCTTGATCAAGTGCCGATGTTGCTTCATCCGCGATGATAATATCAGGTTGGCCAATGATAGCTCTCGCAATAGAAACCCGTTGTTGTTGACCAATACTTAGTTGGTTCACCGGTTTATGAAGAAGATGATCATCAATATTAAGTTCAAAACATAGACGCCTAGCTTCATCTACTAATGTTTGAGAATTTAAGAGTGCTTTCTTTTTTTTGATCTTAGAAAATGTGCAGGGTAAGATAATATTCTCGATAACACTAAGATAAGGAATTAAATTAAATAGTTGAAAAATAATACCAAAATGATCAGCTCTAAATTGATCACAAGCAACAGGGTTAAGTTTGGTAATATCAGTTCCTAGAATATGAATATGACCACGATTAGGTTTGATAAGACCTGTAATGGCATTTAAGAAGGTTGTTTTACCACAACCACTAGGCCCTTCGATAAACACCCAACTATCTGGTGCAATAGAAAAATGATTAATATTAAGAGAAAAGCTATTATCTGATTGATAGGTTAAAAAAAAATTATCTAACTGAACAAGGGCATTAGCCATTACAGCATTTAGAAGGACAACACTTTAACATACGATGACTAATATAATAGGACCCAAGTACAAGCAATGTTCCNANGGTAAAATAAATTTTTGCACCCGCAATATCNTTATATTCAAATAATGTATGAACAACCCANAAGATAGCCCCCATTAAATACAATAAAAATGAATGCGTTTTNTTATGTGTNCANTANCCTTGATAAATAATTAAGCTACCACANACAATAGAGGCAAGTAATAATGTAAGTTCGATAACAGGGTTTTGAAAAAAGCTACCAATAAAAGGTGCTATAACAACTAAAAAGGGAGTAANNAAACAGTGAATAACACAAGCTATAGAAGCTATGTAGACGGATTTAGATTGTATAGTTTTTATCATAAATTACCTTATACTATTACTTAAAGTAAGCATAGTATTACCTGAAATGACAAAAATGTAAATATATGACTTAATAACCAAATAAGTCAATATGAATATAAAATAATGCTGTGAAATTATTATGGGATCACGTTTTGTGATAAAAATTACATACATTAACCATTAATATGAGTATATAAATACGTTATTGATAGTTAGTTAGACTGATTTGATGATGCTCATGATTCAATTCTAGCATCACTTGTTTTTCACCTATAATGAGTGCTAAATCAAGTTCATGAACATGGGGAACCTCTGAAAAAAGATGGGTGGATAACGAATCAATAACCGTATTAGNTAAAAACTGATAATGACGCNTAATCACTATTTCAGCATGCGTTACGACGTGATTATCATGCTGAGAGCTATGATGCTCAGAATGAGACTGGTGATGATCATGATCATCATGAGTTTCATGGTTTTCTTGATTTTGATCTTGCTCTATAACAGCAAGTTTAACAGAATTTTCTAAAAGGGTAGTCGCTACTAATTGTGTTGGTTTAAACCATCCTTTCTTTTGAGAAAACATAAATAAATCAGGTTTTTTTAAAGATTGAATCGCTTGATGTAATTGATCANGTTCTTGTTGAGATTTTGGATGACGCTCAAATCCAAGTACNGACATAGCNGGNATTCGNAATTCAATAACAGCNTCAGTTTGATTAAGAATAACCGACCCTTGAGCATTNCCATGCACNTGAACATGTTGTTCGTAGGCATAAGTAATCGTTGTCATAACAATAATAAAAAAAATCATAANGGGTTTCATATGTTGCCTCCAAAATTATGCGTTGATAATTATAATT
>NZWE01000026.1 GCA_002697535.1 Actinomycetota bacterium
AACATGATTTTGTTTTGCCAGAGTCGTTTCTAACAATACCTTATTAATGTTACTTAAAAATTCCTTCTTTTTATGAAATGGTAGGGTTGTTTGTCCAGCATTTTGTCCAGCATCTTGTATTGCCTGACGTACCTTATTTAAATTTGAATTATTATCATCACCAGCCCTTAAATAACGATCAAACGCCTCTGAACCTTCATCCTTAAACTTGTTAACAGCCTCTTCTAATTCTAAGTTCTTATCTGTTTTCTCTAATTTATCGTCAGCTACTGTTGTTACCTTTGTCAACAACACTAAATCTTGTGCTTGTTGATATAACTGTAGTAACCCCCTTAAGGCTTGTTTTGTATTTAATTTTTTTATTTCTTCAGGGGAAAGTGATTTGGGTAAATTTTGTATAGTATGTTGAATTTGGTTATCCAAGGTATTAACCGTAGCTTGTATAGCATCTATATTACCAAAGAAGGTTTCTATCTTAAGATTAAGCTCGCTTAAAAGCTCTGTTAACTGACCTTCTAAATCCTTATTGGAATCTTGAATCAATTCTTGAATCATAGTTAACATCGTTTGATAATTAGGAACATCTGAACCCTCCGCTTTAGAACGTTCCATAATCGACGTAAACGTATCCACAAAATGATCAATACGATTAGAACTAGCAGATGATTCAGGCGCTGTTGTTTGTTCGATATGCTCTAAAGCAACCGCGGCTAAATTTTGTCTTGCAGCATCCGTATCGCCTTGAGTCAAAGCAGTAGTAAAAGCTTGCCCCTTCTCAATACCACTCACACGTTGATCCCAATTTGAATCTAAATTTTTAGCTGCAATACGTTGAGCATGGCTCTGAGCATTCGGTATACCCACAGAACCAAAGGTAAATCCTTCCCTAACCTTATCTAAAATTTCTTCTTTTCTTTCTTCTTTTAATTCGTTTATTCGATTATCCAACCGAACTAAAACATCATCTGCTAATGTTTCAATGCTTTGATTTAAATCATCTTTTTGTTCAATCAATTTATCCATAAAACGAGCCTTAAGACTATTTACAACAATTTCTTTTTGGGCATCATCATTTTCTTGTTCAGCAAATCTATTAGCAAGATCCAACATAATTGACGCTACCAAAGACTCTGTTTCATTATTTTTTACAAAACTAGCCGCTGCTAAGTCGTCTAAAATAACATCTAATGCAGTGTTATCAGATAGCATTGTAAACTCTGAACCTAACTTTTTAATAACTTCATTATCAAGCGTTCCAACCATAACAGCAATTTCCCGTAAACTAAGATTAAACTTGTTAAAATCCACTTTTTTGTTAATATTTAAAACCCCTGGATTCTGACCACTTTGTGAAGATACAGATGATGTAGAGTCATTTAATAATGCAGCCGAAACTAAAACTTTCTCATTTTCATTAAGTAAAGGTGCAATAGTTGTAAAAATTTCTTCATTTAATTCTTTAGCATTCTCCTTTTCTTGTTTCCTATTATCTGCAAATAAAAGATCACTTGCCCCAGTCGTGTCTTGAAGAAACCCAGAAATAATAGCTTTAAAAGACTTGTTTAAATTTATTGAATCTAACACTGCTCTTTTCAAATCCTTTATCTCTTGTTCTGCTAACTTATTTACAGCCTTATTTTCATTTTTTTCTTGAACTTTTTTAAGCAATCCATATAATTCAACTGGACCTGCTGTTTTACGATTATCATCATAACTAGGATCGTTAAAAGAACCCGGATGCTCAGTAATAATTTCAGTAATACGCTTATCAATCAATTTAGCATGACCCCCTTCAGCTAAATCAGAAGATTGATTATGCAAATATTTTAACTGATTAATCTTATGTTTTGCTTTTAAATACATTTTATGTAACTCAGGATTTGTCTTAAGATCATCTTCATTAAGCTCACTCAATAATGTCCTAATTTCTAATACAGTAATACCAGAATTTGATTTTAATTTATTAATATCAACATTATTACCCCTATCTCCCACTCCTTTTGGATCATTTTCAAAAAATTTAAAAAGATCCAAACGCTCCGAGTTAAATTTAGCTATTTTTTCAAATTCTTCACTAAGCCCAGGACCCGTTGGAGCCCGATAATGACTACCTGCATTACGCATTCCTCTACTTAAAGATGTATTATCAAGGAATGCTAAAGAATTACCATTATCACCTAATCTAATCTTAGATACCCTGTCATCAATATTTCGCATTAATTCTGGATTGCGAGGAGCAGTCTGTTGTTGCATCTTGTTTTGAAGAATTTCAAACAACTCTGGATCTTTATCACGAATGAAACCCAATATTTCGTGAATAACCTGTAAACCTTCTTCTTTACCACCCCCCTTAGCATACTGAAGTAAATATTCTGCCGCCAATGTCCCAACATTGTCTTCGCTTTCTCCTGTTATACGACCATCAAGTAACTTACTCACATCCGAAACCGCTTTGTTGAGTACTCGTTCTTTTCTTGAGACATGATCATCTAAATCCCTACGATGTCGATTTATACCAGAAGTATCTTGAAGTAGGTCATTCATATCTTTATTTACTGATGTAATAAAATCTTTAATACCTTCCACATGGCCACGCAAAGATGGAGTAGTCTTGCCATCTTTCATAGTATTACGAACCTGATTAGCTAATGAGCGGCCTGTAAACATCCTTAAAGTAGTATTGTCGTCTATTTTATTTCCGCCACGTTCTTCTCTAGCGATTTCAGCCTCAGTAATTCCTTGACGTTCCAATTGAGTTCTAGTTAATTTCCCTTTATTTGTGAACCATGAATTAGGATCATTTCGACGATCTGAACTTCCCGTATTAATAATTGGAGCTAAAAGATCTTGAGCCGTACTCACAGCCCCCATTAATGGTTTTAAAAGAAACCCCGAAAGTGTATCCTTATGCGTTTTACCAGAAGAAAAAATAGAAGCATTCCTATCTACTCTAATATTATCAGCATTAAGAATACCTCGATTTTCTCTAGGACCACTATTTGACCGTTGTCTGGCATCTTTAATCTGCTCTCTAATATTTTCAAGTTCCCGCATAGTATGAGCAGCTTTAGGAGCAGGAGCAGTAGCAGTAGCAGCAGGATCAGGATCAACAACAGACTTAGTAGAACCAGTATCATCAGAATCAGCAACAGAAGCAGCATCAGCAGGATCAGGATCATCACCAGCAACAGAATCAGGCTTACCATCATCAGAAACAGCAGGAGCAGCAGCATCAGAATCAGCAACAGAAGCAGCATCAGCAGGATCAGGATCATCACCAGCAGCAGAATCAGGCTTACCATCATCAGAAGCAGCAGCAGGAGCAGCAGGAGCAGCAGCAGCAGCAGCAGCTTTAGCAGCAGAAGCAGGAGCAGCAGCAGCAGCAGGAGCAAGAGCATCCAAGCCTTTGCTCAAAGCGTCTAAAGCTTCTAAACTTAATGTTGTACCTGAAGATAAATCTTCTATTTTTTTTAAACCCTCGCTCTGTTCATTGTTTTTATCGAAAATCTCTTTTTTTGTTGCTATTGCTTTTTTTATCTTATCTATTTCTTTTTCCAGTTCTGTGTTTTCTGGTTGCTCGGCCATTGAAAGACTGGTTTTTTCAAAAAACGGAGTAATAGCATCAATAGCAGCATCAGTAACTTTGTTCACCACACCTGCTGAGGGTTTAACTTGCAAAGCGGTTTTTCTTAATTCTAATTCAGCTGTCCTAATTCGGTCTTTATCCTCGAATGCCATAAGCTTACTTTCTGCATCCTGACGAGCTTGTTTCAATTCATCTCGTGTTTGTTCTGTAAGAGCCGATAAATTCGAGGTATCAGAGGTGGAGGTTTTGCCACCTTCTGAGAAAATATATTTTCCTTTGTTACCAAATTGCCCCATAAAAAATTCCGCTACTTTTTCTTCAGTATTTTTGCCGGTACGATTATCATCAGCATCACTATTATGCATAAAAATACTTACTTGTTGTTTTTCTTGACCCTTGCTTTGTCTTACAAAGCCATAACTCTGAACCCTATTTCGCGCCTTTTCATCACCCAGACCCTTCTCTATGAGTTTCATTTTTCCTGTTAATGAAAATTTGTTCAACTCTGTGATTTTCTTTTTTGCATCATTTAATGAAGGATCCTGTATGGATGCAAGTAACGTCTTTACATCTTCTTCTGACATATCAGCAAAATTTGACAACATGATGCCTTGGAACTGTTCAAGCTTTTTTAATTTATTACCATCCTTTGTTGTTAAAATACCAAAACTTTTTTCATTCTGATCTGCGCCACTTCGCGTTAGATAGGTAATTAAGCTCATATCATCCACCTGTTTAATCGCTCCAGCAGTTTTTTCTTTAATCTCCTCTCCACCGTATTTGTCTTTTTTTGTTATGCTATTTTTTTCAACTATTCTTATAGTTGCTTGAGCTAAATCTTGTCCCCGTCCAGAATTCTTTGACCTGTCTTTTGTATCTCCCTTCTTTGCCAAATCGTCAAATGTCCATTTTTTGTTGGTTTCTGGATTTTCTTTCTTGAATTTTTTACGTATTTCTGTTTTTGTTATATTAGAAACAGATTCTAATATAGATAATTTGTCCTTAAGGATATTTACTTTTTCTTCAGCCGCCTCTTTCTCTGTTCTACTTGTATGAAATTGATTATTTGCTTCCATCAGAGAAGTTTTGTGTTGAGCAAAGTCACCCCTGAAAAGTTTTACAATAGTTGTGGAAGCCCTATTCATTATGTCTTCCTTATATACTCTAGTATTTTGAGCATGGGACTCGATATTCTTTTGTTTTTGACTTTCAAGTTCACTTAGTTGTTTTTCTAGACCACTAAGATCTCTTACTTGGTTACCTCGAAATCGTGCTTGAATTTTTGTTGCTAAGGCTCCCTCTTTCTGTTTTTCAATTGCTTTCTCAACGTCTTCAACTGTTATTCCTTGTGAGATATCTAGCCCTAACTGCTGAGCTCTTGACTCAAGTTCTTCCTTTTTTTTAGCTTCTTTAGCTTCTTTTGCTATTTTTCTTACTTGCATACCTCGAAATTGTGCTTGAATTTTTGTTGCTGCGACTCCTTTTTCTGCGGCTTCTTTTGCTTCTTTAGCGTCTTTAGCTTCTTTTGCTTTGTTTCTTGCTTGCCTACCTCGAAATTGTGCTTGAATTTTTGTTGCTGCTTGTTGTTGTTGTTGTGCTGTTTTTCTTGCTTGCCTACCTCGAAATTGTGCTTGAATTTTTGTTGCTGCTTGTTGTTGTTGTTGTTGTTGTTGTGCTGCGTCTTTATCAAACCTATCTAATAAATCATCATATTCTGATTTTGACATAACGCCATCATCACCACCACCATCACCACCATCACCACCATCACCACCACCAAAAGAATCTTTTAAACTTTTCAAATCTTTAAATTGTTTAAATGAAATATCAGAACTATCCATTCCAGCCTCATCCTCTTCCATCAATAATTTAAATTGAGCATCAATAATATCTATTCGCTTTGTTTTAAGTGCCTGTAAAGAAAATTTTGAATCACTTTTTGATTGTTTTTCTTGCGTACTAGCATCTTTTTCTGAATCACTTTCTGATTGGGTTTCTTGCGTACTAGCATCTGTTTTTGTACCCCTTTGTCCAGCATTTACCTTTTTATCTTCAGCTCCATCTCGTTTTTGTTGAAGCTCTTCTAAAATACCACCGGTATAAGAATGTTGTATGCCAGATAACAATTTTCCAAAGTCTTCACCTATTTGACCCAAACTCCCCTCACCAAAAGACGCCCCGATAGATTCTGCATACTTGCCTTCATATAAATCAGCTAGAGAAAAAAGCAACCCAAGAACAGATTCACCAAACATAGTACCAGCCACTCCAGCAACCGTTCCCAGTGCATTTCCAGCAAACTTAGCAGCCCTTCCAGCCGCCCCAGACTTATTCATAGCATACCCTGCAGCATCCCCAGCCTTATTCATAGCAGACCCTGCAGCAGCCCCAGCCGTATTCATAGCATCCCCAGCCCATTTCTTAACAGACCCTGGAACATTCCCAACTGTAGCAGCAGAATCAGTCACAAATTTTTCAACACGATCCATTTTTTCCTTACCTAGTGCAGCTCTCCCAGTTAAAATAGCAGCAGTACCAGCCCCTTTCTTAACAGACCCTGGAAGATTCCCAACTGTAGCAGCAGAATCAGTCACAAATTTTTCAACACGATCCATTTTATCGTTTAAATGATCTTTACCCATATTTTTAAAACGTTTTCTAAGACGAGATCTAGCAGAAGATGCCATGACTCGAGCAGCTCTCCCAGTGAAAGCAAGCGTACCCAAAGCGAAAGGTACAGCAGGCCCTCCAACCAGTCCCGCTGCAATCGCCATTTTCGTTTTCTTATTCGACAATCTAGCACGATCATGATTAACATGTTTTATTTCATGATCTTTTCCAGTTAACGTATCAATAACATCTGAAAATTTTAATTTTAAATCATCATCCTTAGGCCGCCGTACCTTTAACCGATCTCTATAATTACGATCTGTCAATTTTGTTGATTGAAGCGTAGTTGTAAAAGCATCCATCTTTTCATTCATATCCTTAAATTTTCCATTCTTTTTTAGCAGTATAAGAATATCAGCTGGGTTACTGTCAGGATTATTTTTTAATGTATCCTGAAAAAACTGGATAAATTCTTCTGAATCCTCCTTAAAAGTTGCTTTAATAGCATGTCTAATACCATCACGTTTTTCTTGTGCATCCTCTACTATATTTTTAATGCGAAGAAATTCATTATTAGGAATTTTTGAATCTGAAAGTGTCTTTAAAGCAATTGCTATATCTTTTTTAGATCCAGCTGTTTTTACCTGATTAATAAGCTTCACAGTGTGAACTGCCTGTTCATGACTCATCAAAGAATCTTTACCATACTCAGCATCCCATCGTTTTTTTAAATCATCTTTAAATATTTGGGTAGCACCCTTAAGTTCATCTAACATCGCTTGTTCAACTGCCGTTCTAGCTTTCAAAATTTCAGCTAAAGTAATTTCATTTTCTAACTCAGCCGTAGCAGAAAAACCACCCCCACCATCATCACTAACTAACCCAGAATCACCACCACCTTCTCCATCAGCCTCACCATCCACAGAAGCTGATTCTGAACCATCAGCATGACTATCAACAGAATTTGCCATTAACCGATCAACCATCATCGTTGCTAAAGCAAATTTTAAACCTGAAAAATTCATCACTTTATCAACCCCCGATTCAAATCTTTTTGAAGGGGTAGCTTCCCTTGACTTATCTGTAGACTTGCCCAGTTTTCCTACCCGATCATTAAAAGTAGGAATTCCTTTTTTAAAAGCGCTTCCAAGCTTCTTTGCCAGATTTTTAAGAGACTGAGGAGTATGATTTTTTAAAAAGCTTCCAACTTTCTTTGCCGCATTTTTTACAGTATTTCCAATTTTACTTGCAATTCGATTTATTTTTTTAACCCCCGTATCTCTGGTTACTTTCCTACCCTCCATAAACTTCTTAGCATGAGAAATCGCTATTTTAATAAGAGCCCCTTTAACCCCATCTAATGCTTTATTAATATTTTTAGAAATAGCCTCTGCACCCGCAAAAACAGCTTCTAACTTACCTAATTCGCCTTGCTCTAAAGCACCTAAAGCTCTTTCTAAATTTTTAGCAGCACCCGTTGATTGTATCCCTGAAATTTCTGACATAACATCTAATTTTTGTTCATTTTCTTTATCTTTCATTTTTTGTAATAATTTCATCATCCGCATACGTTTTTTGATAGCCGATTTTGCACGAGCAAGATTTGCTTTATTAACAACTAATCGTCCACGTGGAGTAACAGACATCGTACTTTTCATATCAGGCTGAGACTCTGCATTTTTCTTATCTATTTTTTTTGCATCTTCTTCATGATCCCTCTCTTCATCATTTTCAGAATCAGCATCTTCTTTTGCATCTTGCTTCTGTTGAGCAAATTTTGCATCAATATCACCTAGTGTATCTAATGAACCTAGTAATAACATAATATCCGAAATCAATTTTCCAATAGATTTTAACGTTTGATACCTAGCTGAATTTAAGATAAACTTTTTAATTGCCTTTTTCCTCATTGGCTGACCAGGAGCTGTTGGATCAGGATTAGCACCCGCAACATACTGATTCCATAAAAACGTCACTCCAAATAAAGCCAATATAACCGATTCTAAAACCATCACAATTTTTTGTTCTTCCAAAGTATTTATTGAATCAGAATAACTAAGCCATTCCGTTGATATATCTTGAAGTAAACTTGATTGCATAGAATTATGAGTTTCAATCGTCTGAAAAACAGCTTGTAACATATTAGTTCCAGAAGTCACCCCTGTAACTTGTTGCACTTCTTGCTGATAAAAACTATAACGAGACGACTCCAACATCATAATTAAAATTTTCATAACAGCCTTAGACGATAGTTCTTTATGTAATGTCGCAACCGAAACAGGATTTAACATTTTATACTCCATTGGCTCAGCAATATTAAGAACACTAGATTTTTCTATATTTTTAGGATTTTTATTAATAAGAAAATTAGTAAGTAAGCGCCCTTCTTCCTGCACTAAACTATCTATATTTATATCTGGATCAGCACCTGTTGTTTCAGGATTCAAATCATCATACCTAAGACTCTCATCAAGATCAGTCCTTAACTTAAGATCCTTAACCGTTTTACCAAAACGATTCCTTTTACTATATATAGGAGTAACATCTGACTTTCTCATGTCAGAATCTGTTAAAGCCCCTTTAAGAAACTCATTTTTATCCATATGATAATCTGCATGAATCCCACTATATGCCTCAAGATTTTTTATATTCGTAAAAACCTGTTCATTCGCTGTATCAAGAGCTCCAGCAATAGCACTCCCTACTCCCCAACCTCCAAGCCATGTCTGATACGCTATAGCAAGATCATACCCACCCTTAATATTAGTATATTGAGCATGTAATAACTCTTTATCCATGGTCGAATTAGCATTCCAATCTTGTTCTAGATTACCAATATCCGTTTTATAATCATTTAATAATTCTCCTTCTAAAGCTAATAAATTTTCAACAACTGAAAATCCATTTCCATCTAATCTACCATAAGCATCTTGCTTATTAACTCCAACCAAATCAGCAATTACTTGCTCCATCACATCAAGGATCGCACGAATAATTAATAAATGAATACGAAGAATCATCAAAACATATTGTGAATTTTGTGTTGCAGCAGCCAAAGCTAACCCATTTTGAACAACAAACCCATCGCCTCGATTACGAATAAAAGAAGCCTCAATTTTATTTCCTAAACCAGCAACACGAGCCACCTTATGGTCTTTGTCTTCACTAATATAATAAGAATTATCAGACTGTGGACTTCCCATATTATTCCATTTAAAACTCGTTTCTGTACTATTGGTATACTGACTACGTACCTTAAATAATAAAGAACTAAGATTATTCGCATACCCTCCATAATATTTAAATAAAGGTATTTCAGCTCGATCAACAGTCTCATTATTCTCGAGCGTTACCTGTTTGATTGGATACTTTAAGCTATAGGTTGAATTATATCGATTAGCAAATGTAGAAACCTGTCCATTAGCTTCAGAAAACCAACTTTTCTTCTCACTTTCACGATACCAAGTTCTCCCAATAGCCTTATCTGATTCAACTAAAACCGTTGGGTTTCTATACTTTTTTAAAGCAGTTTTTTGCATATATGTAGTAGAATCAACAATACCTTCAATAAGGACCGCCGCTAGCGTCCCCATTGCCATCCTATAATAAAAAGGATCCGCTAAACCCTGAGCCACCATAGGCGCATAAATACTCGTTGTCGCAACATTAATAGCACCCGCAACAATAGAAGAAACAAGAGGAACATAATAACCCGCAGATAAAGCTGCCGTTGTAATAAGCACTGCAGTCCGAGTAGTTTTCAAAACAGTTTGAAAAAAACTTTCAAACGTCTCAATACGAGATCTTGTTAATGAATTATATGATTGAACCAATTTTTGATTATGTTGTTTCATTAACGAGATAGACTTATTAACTTGATTAAACTCAGCAACGAAAGATTGCTGTATTAAACTTAAAACTCCTGTAGTAGCCCCTGTTCCCTTAATCCCCAAGTCCTTAGACCAATATTTAGCCTCTTCTAACCTTGCTTTAGCAATAGCCTGATACACACTCACAGCAATAGAAACATAGGTTTGAAAAAAATACATACGGTCACGATACGCTGCAAATAATTCAGTATTAAATTGAGCATACGGTTGCTCAGTTAACCCACCCCCACCAGAGTCTTTAAGCCCCTCCATAGGCCCCTCAACTAATGTCTGCACTGTCAACTGTAAAGGCTTAAGAAGAAACATAAACGCTTGAAATGGATTAATACTTCCATCATCAGAAGTTTTAACGGTATTATCCCAACGAGCCCGAAAATCATAATCTTCACTAGTAGCTCCAAGAGACTTTCCTTCAGCAAGCTGATTATACTCAAATTTGATAGTTTCTTTTGCGACAGATTTTTCTATAATAGAAGTAATTTCATTATGATTAAAATTTGATACCTCTTCAGCAAAGTCACCATCCTGAACTTTACGTAATATTTTATGAAGACTTCCACTACCCTCCTCAGGAAATTTTGCACGTTCTGTACCTAAATCTAAATAACCACTCGCTTTTTTCAAAGAAAATTGTCTTAATTGATCTAAAGAATTTTGTTGAACAACCTTTTTTAAAGCAGCCTCGTTTTTATCATCAGGTTTATTCCAAACAAATGGAGTAATACTTCCATCATCAGAACTGGTAGAAGTAGTAGATTGAGTTGCCCAAATTGAACTAGGTTCAGCCGTAGGATCATCATGACTAAATAATTGATAAGCAATACTACCATAACGTTGTTCAAATAATTCTTTCATATAAGAATCCGTAGCCTTAGATGATGCAGGAATAGAACCAGAATAGTCTGTAGCTGTATCCTTAATAATACTCAAAGCTTGCAAATTTAAATCTAAAAAACGACTCGCTCGATACGCATTAATCCCATCTATTTTTGTAAAAAACCCATGCAACTTTAGTTTGAACTGAGATCGCATATATGTAAAAGCTCCTGTCATTTCATCAATAAAATCAGTAGCACCCCCAACAAAAAAATTAACCATAAAAGAACCAAAAGCTGCTCCTGGATCATCTGGATTAATATCCATCACAACCCGACCCCAATTTTCAATATCCAATTCTTTTTTAGCCTTAATAGCATCATTAATAGATGTAGAATAACTCATTAATTGATCACAAATTTGATCAACACCACTATTAGCAATACTTTGAAATGATCCCAAAACTCTAGAAAATTTTGAAAGCTGTTTATCAGAAGATTGTCGAGCCTTATCTACACCCGCCTTTGTATCTGAATCCATATGAGAATCATGAACATTACGTGCTTGATTAAGCTTTGTTTCTTGAACCCCATTCACAATATGAAATAACAACAACAATGTATTAAACAATCTTCTTAATGTATAAGCATACTTAAACAAAGCTTCTTCATTAATCGTAATCCCTTGAACAGTATTACCATCCACAGCATTGTTACTTAAATCATTATCTAATTCAGCATTTGTAACCTCCATTTGATAAACATGAACATCAACAAAATCAAATTGAGGAATAGAGCCTTTATAAGAAACTGAAGATCCATCAGCATTAAATTTTATAGAATCATATCTAAACCCATCATCATTATAATCAGCTGGATTATAACCCGCGGCGGAAGGATCAGCCTTCTTTAAAATCATACTATGATCAATAAAGTGATAAACTTTCTGTAATTGTGACACATACCTATCTCTTTCATCATATAAAACATCCAATCGTATTCCCGAAACACCACTTTCTAAATATCGAGCAATTTTACGATCAACATCATCTATCGCTGCTTGAGTCTTTCTATACTTCCTTAATTTAGATTTAAACTGGCTTGTATCCAGTCCCTGTAACTGCCCCCCTACATCAATAGCCCAATAAGTAGCACCCTCCATCGCTGAAGGATATTCTTCAACGGCCTCAATAGCCAAAACTCCTTGCTTTTGAGTATCAATACTTAACCCATAAACAAAAGAACCATATGTGTTATCTCCAATAAAATCCCAGTTTTGATCAGCCTCGTTCTTTAAGGTATTATAAAAACCCCCCGGAAAATCATCTTTATCAGGAGAAAATTCATTAGCCCCATTATCATACTCAAAACCAAATAATCGTTTAATCCTATCTTTTTGCTGAGAGGAACAATCTTTTAATAAAAAATCCCAATCTTTACCAAAAAAATCCGGCCTATCATAAATATATTTGTCATTACCCTCATGAACAAGACGATCATTGATATCCAAACCACCTGTTGAAGTGTCAAAATTAATTCGTGCAACATTACTAAAATCAAACGCCTTGTCCCCTATCTGAACATTACTATACCTCACATCCGTAAAATCAATATTTTGATACTCTTGCACAAGAATGCCATTATCAATTAACATTTGCCAAATAACATCAGCAAGACCAGCACTGCCACTTAAATCAGCATTAGCTAAAGAAGATTTATCTTTATTAAAAATTTCACCGCCAAAAAGTGCCGCTTTAATAGCATCCTTTGTCATCAGCCCTCCCTGACCCTGTAACAATAATTCGTAAGGAACACATGCAATTTTTGCATTTAAATACTTATCTAATAAAGATTCATACCCATCTACTGTTGTATCTTTTAAAATATCTAAAATCTCTCCCAACATTTCCATTTGTTTATAATCTAAATTTATAAGCCCTCCCGGACCCCTTACTTTATATTTATCAACCAACCCATGAACTAGATTAAAATACTGCTTTCGTTCACCTTCTTCATGTACGTTATCACCATCATCCCCATGCCATACCCCTGTAGAATTAAAATTTCCATTTGCTAAAGCCTCCTCAACAGTCTGACCTTCAGCAGGGGTTATCCCTTTACCTTTCCAATCATCATAAATTGCTTGCAAATCAGCATAATCATTAGGATCAATAGAGTCTTTCATAGCAATCTTATTTTTTATATCAGTTAAAGATAAAAAAGATTTAGTTTCATTATTAATAGCAATTGTACAGTCTTCAAAAGCCATTAAAGATGATAAATGATTTTCCAAAATATTTTTTATGAGGCTATAGTCAGACTCTACCGTACTTAAATTAGCTTTCAAAACAGAATAAAAAACACTATTTTCTAATTGACTTTTCTTTTCATCTAAAGTATCAAAAAAAGCTAGTTGTTCTTCACTTCTATTCTCAGCAATCTTCAAAGCTTTCTCATCAATTACCTCAGCTTCTAACTCCTGCCCCAAAGTGTTTCCTAACCACTGATCAAGTTCAGCAGCATCAGAAACTTCACGATACAGACCTCCCTGATATTGCCGAGGAACAACAATATCTCGCTCACAACGCCTCTTAATTTGATCAAGAAGACTATTAAATTGCTCCATAATTGATTGAGTACCAATCGCGCCCCCTGTACCAAAATCCAACCATAAATCTTTAACCCCCGCAGCTGTCTGAAAAGAATCGTCAATAGTTTGAACTAAATTAAACTGTAAATCATTAATTTCAAAAACAGTCCGAAACAAACTTTCATCAGCCGATAATAACGTATTAACACCAACACCATCTAAATAATTTACATCCTCATACGGATCTTGAGGGTTTAAAACAACCTTGGTTAAAGCATGATGAACCTGAGCACCATTTGGCAAATCAAACGTGCCAGCAACCAACCGAACCATAGATGAAACATCTTGTTTTGAATATCCAAAACGATAATGAAAAACATTAGATAAAATACCCGTTAAGACAATAGCAATATCCTCACAATCACCTTGCTTTTTACTTAAAGTATCCGTAATATGTTGCCAATCATCAATCTTACCCTCATCAGAAACATACTTAAATTCCTTACGAACGTACGCTAAAACTTTACTTAAAACATCATCTACTGAATCCGAAATAGAAATAACATGCTGAGAATACAAAGCTTCAACAAAATCAGAAACAACATCACTATGATAATCTAACTTATACGCTTGATTACGATAAAAAAGTTCTTGTTTATTAATACCTAAAGAATCCATTACCTGATCCCTATCTTGCTGATACTGAGAAATATCCTCAACATCATCTTTAAGTAAAAAATCTAACCGTTGTTGTATTAAATCAAGATCATCACTATTTAACTGCAACAAAGGATCTGAAGCAGATGCAACACATTGACGAAAAAATGAAACAACAACAGCCGAAGAATGTGAATCTAATTTTCCTGTATTCAAATAATCTGAAACAACATCCAAATAATATTGATTTTGCTGTCTAATAGAATCAACATCAATATGCTCAGAATAAAGAAACGATGCAAATCTTAAACATTTTAACTGCAACTCAACATTACGCACACCACCAACAGAATTAGTCCCTAAAAAATCATTCGAAACTAAATCAACACCTTTAGCAAAAACAGCATATTGATCTAAAAAAGAATCAACACCATGAGCATCTAATACAGAATTAAAATTATTAACAAAAGAACTCGTCTCGCGCGCGGGCGTAAACATATATATAGTCACCTTCCTACAATACTATATACGACACAAAACAAAGAAAATATGCATTCATGTTTTCTGTTTAATCAAATCAATCTTATCATCCCCAAATAAGTCACGAAAAAAAGTCTCAAAAGGAATCTGTGGATGCAAAATCAAATAAGGCATAACACGCTTAAACCCAATTTGCTTTAAAATATAACCAAGTCGCTTCAAATACACTGAATTATCCGAAATCAACTCATGTACCAATAAAGGCACAATAAGATAATGCGTCGACGTTAATGCTAACGAAATCATAGCAACCTCATCCAAACTATCCGTTTTTTTCAAACGCTTCAACAAAAAAGAGTAACACATCACATAATCGGTACAAGCCAACATAGGAATCGCCAACATCTGAGCCTGCCCCATCATAGATTCAAACTGATCAATCAAAACATCCAAAGACGTGTTATCCGATTCAACCAAAGCAATCAAAGCCGCAGTATACACACCATCTGAATGTTCTTTTTTAACACAAGATAATAAAAAGGAAAAATCATCTTCAGATAAAGGCGTACTATCAAAATTTTTAAGCTGAATCGTTTTAATTTTACCTATTTTCTTAGAAAAAATCATAAAAAAAGTATACCACAAAAAAACACAATACTAACAAAAACCATCCCCACTCCAAAAACAAACAATTAACACAAAAATCTACCATACTAAAAAAAGAAAAAAAAAGATAAAAAATAAAAAAAACACAATATTTCGATACATTTTTTTCTGATAAATTACGTTTTTAATAACAAATAAATATAAAAAGGAGAAAAAAATGGCAGGAGGAGTTGAGTTAGAAACCGCTAACCAAAGGATCAATGAAGGAGTGACGGCTGGTAATGATTATATCGATAATCTTGAAAGCATCCGTAACGAACTAAGCACCGCTGATGGAGAGGGTGCAAGTTTAGGTGTAATGGTAGGAGCCCAGCTAAAAATGACCGAAATCGAAACACAATACATGGTTCGATCAGGGATACCAAAAAAAGCATCGTCGGCAAACATGCAAGCCGCGCAAGAAGTGAAAAAAGCTGCAGGATAATCCTCGCAGTTTTTTTTATAATAAAGGGTGATTTAATTATGGCAGATTTCTCAAGAGTGTTTGTTGAATCAATAAATAACAGCAAAGTTAATGTAATGTATGACTTTGCTTACGGAGAATATATAGCAACCAAAAACTTCTTTGACTTGCTATCAGACGTTCAAACAAACCTCTTAGAAACTGGCAAAGTAACCTTAGCATCAGGACAAGAAGCCTCCGCTGATAGTCCTGGCGGATTATTAGCCATACAGTTTTACATGGAAGCAATTGAATCAGCAAGACAAGCACATATCGGACTATCAAAATTAGGACTCAATGTTGAAAAACAATTATGGAAAAACATTTAAATGAAATACGGAGAGTTACAAGAACCAAAACCACCTCGATTCCCATTATTTATTGATCTTAGACCCTCCAAAAATGTTAATATCAAAACACTTAATACGAAATTTAATGATATTTTAGATCAAAAATCAAATCAAAACGAACAATCACACAACAAAGATTCACAACAAACAAACAAACAACAAAACCAAACATTAAAAACCGCTCATTCATTATTACAAATGAGCATGATTCAACAAGGAGTTAAACAACTCCCTCATAACATGCTTGCTAACACAGAATTTATAGGTCAAAAACAAAATTTTGAAGGAATAAATAATCCCTCTTACATTAATTACGCAGCAGCATTTCAAGCAGGATTTAATGCAAACAGCATTAACGATATTAAGAAAAAGAAAAAAGAACTTCAAGATCCAACAAAATCAGAATCAGAAAATGAAGATGACACAGAACCATTCTCAAGTGATTTAACATACGCACATAATTTAAATCTTTTTAAAAAACTAGATGATATTAATCCATTTAAAAAATTAGACAAAGCAAACTATAAAATTTTTCAAGAAAGCCAAATGTATGAATTATTAAACAACAACTTTATGTCTCCATTAAGCTTATTAGGAGAAGAATTATTTGCAAAAACAAAAGAAATTATAAAAAAAATAAATAAAAAAGCTCCAAAGTTAGATAATGCTCCTGATATTTATACAGACAACAATATTGAAACATTCGAAATAAACGCAAATTATAATTCTATCGAAAAAAATACAGAAAACACAGCACCACAATGGGAAAGTTGGGATGAAGAAACCACAGCTCACTACTTATTAAAACGATACGCTGACACCAAACAATACACCAAGGTAATACGACAATTCTCAGGAAAAATTTCAGATCAAGAACGTCATATCAATCGTATTAATAAAAACCAAACATCAATAAACGAAAGCCAATTAAAACTAGATAAAATGACTGAAAAAATAAATAAAATCTTAAAAACAATACTAACTGAAATTAATGAAAATCCAAATATCATGAACGACCCTACTGTCATTGAAACATTAAAAACACAAATAGAAGACACTAACGAAATAACAAAATTAATAGAAAATAGCGATATATCACTATCAGCTGAAAACCAAGAACAATTCATTTTTTATAAAACACAACTGGATCAACTAATCGATTCTACAAAATCACAAAAAGAAGATTTAGCAAATTACCTTGAAAACAAAACTCTACAAAAGACAAAAAGTTGGTGGAATACCATCGGAAAAAGTTTGAATCAATCAGGAATGCTAATGCCATTTGGGTTAATGGCAGAATCAGCAGAACAAGTATTTAAATTAAGCCACCTAGATCTTAACAGCAACTCCGAAAAACCAGCAGAAAAATTAAATGAAAAACTTATTGTCGATACCGCCAATCATCTAATAAAAAACGAATTTCAAAAATATAAACCAACCCCAAAAATAACAGCTGAAAAATTAATGATTGATAATATAAATTACGGACAAAAAATATTTAACATCTTAAAAAATCAAAAAATTATTAATCAAAATGGAGAAATAATAGATTTTGATCCAAACAATATGTTTCAAAACTTTCAACTAAATTCAGAAAATGAAAATAATAGAATTCGAAAAATTTTAAAAAAAGAAATCCAAGGAAAATCAAGTTTAAACAACTACGACAACTCCATAATTAACCATCACAATAGAGAAGATATCAAACTAATAGATCCCAATGGTAATAAATGGGATTTAACAACATTAATAGAATCCATCCCTAGCAACCAATCAGCAAAAGAAACTTATAAAAAAACTAGAGAAGTCTATAACATCTTATTTGACATACTCGAAACTATGGCCGGAGATAATTTAAAAAAAGAAGGAAAATTAGAAACAAAAATCCCAGAAAATAATCAACCAATAACCATCCCCATTTATCCTAAAGCTGAATGGATTGAATATAATCCCGAAATATCAATAACCAATGACGATACAAACACCATTGAAACAATAGCAGGATGGGAAAAAGTGGAAGACCTTCCTTTAACAATAACCTTTACATCAAAAGAAAAAGCACAAGAATTATTTGAAACGATAAAAACAACCATCTTACAATTAGAACCACTGGTATCCTCATTTTCAGCTCAAAATACGACAGACCTTTCAAACAAAGGATCCCACTACAAAGATAGTGAAATACACGAAACAGCCATTAGAGTATTAATAGATAACGAAGGAGAATTCAATAAAAATGGAATTATAACAAAAGAAAGTAACGCACATCGTTACGATACCGATATATTAGCTCAAAAATCATTTTTTCAAACAAGCCACTGGAAACAAATTACAACCTTCCTTAAATCATCCATCATGCTAGAAATTGGAACATCTATTTTCTCAAAATCGCAAATCAATAACTTAAACAAAAAACGTCATAAACAAAAAAGTAAAGAATATAAAGAACGAAAAACAAAATGGGAAGAAAAAAAATACGAAGAAAAAATAGATGAAAGAAAAAAAGAAGCAAAACGAAAAAAAGAACGAAAAGAAACACTGAAAAGATATGATTCAAAAAACATAAAAAGAAAAATAAAATTAAAAAAAGAAATAGAAAGAAGCGCTAAAATAAAAGCAAAAAGAAGAAAAGAATCGCAAAGAGCAAATCAAAAAAAATCAAAAAAACAAACTAATAAAAAAAGAGCGTAATCATGCAAGAAATTAATTTAGAAGCCTATAGTAACGAAATAACCGATTCCTATTATTATAAACGGTTACAAAAAGAGTTACGNGCAAAAAAAATTAACAATAAAACCAAAACAAACACATCACAACCACCCACTACAACGATAACTGAAAAATCTTCACCCAAACCTAGCAGCAACAAAACATCATTATTAGACACAAAATATTTCCAAGATCACGTTAAATTAAGCAGCACTGAACTTAATAATATAATCAATGACCCAAAAAAATTAAAACAAAATAATATTGAAGAACTAACAGAAAAATTTAAATATAATGCCCATGAAATCATGAGACATTTATCTCATAAAATTAATTTCTCCGAACGAAAAGAAGAATTTATCGAAATGTATAAATACAATCTTCAACAATCTCGATCTCACAATATTTTCACATCTCGATTTGCAAAATTTAAAGTAGGTATCGTAGGACAAATATTAACTGCAATAGGAATCCCAATTGAAACATTAAAAAAATTAAAAAAAACCTCCATAAACGATCTATTTGAACAAAACAATACCGATATGCAAGAAAATATCTACCATGCTGAACTAACCGAAATATTACATGGAAAAACAAAAAAGAATCAAAAGAAAATAGATTTATTTATTTCCTTACAAAATCATCTTATAACACAAATGAATAATATTGGACGTCTTGGATTCTGGTCTAAACAAAAACTATATGAAGAAAAAATTAACCAATGCGAAAAAATTCAAGAAGAATTTACAGCAGAAAAAAATCATCTTGAATATTTACTACATTATCTGGAACAAAGGGAATCCTCATGACCAAAAAAACAAAGCAAACTTACAACATCTTACTAGAATCTGAGTTAGAAAATAATCAACTAACCATTGAAGATATCAAAAATGATATTAAACGATGTAAACGAATGATCAATCGAGCTAAATATAAAACCATATTATATAAACGAAAACTATATATAATAAACCACATCCCAAACAACGAAACGTCATTAATAAAAAAAGGCTTATCTCTATTTAACATAACAAAAAAATATAGTAAAACGATATAATCATGGATATTTCAAAAATTAATCCCCAACATAATATACAAGCAACAGAATCCATCGAAGATGAACTAAAAATTAATATCGAAGAAGATGAATTATCAGAAGAACTAGAATCAAAAAAAAATAAACAAGATAACAACAAATCAACAACTAAGAAAAAACGACGATTCGTACAATCTCGATCCGTAACAGCCTTTTACGAAAATCACAACCCAACAACCATGTTACGTAAATCAAGTGACAAAGCAGAACATAAACATATAGAACAATTAAAAGANAAAATAAAACAAGGATTTAACAAGGAATTAAGCACCTTTATAACAGAATCCAAACAACCAAAAGCAGCAACCCTATTACAAAAAAACACAACAACCCCCTCAACTATAAACGATCCATTAATACACGATTCTGAAAATGCATTATTAACCAATACCATCGCTAAAAAAGAAAAAATAAAAGAAACATCTAAACAAGCCATGATTCTTAAACACCCTGAATTACACACCCCACTAAAAAATTACATTGCTCTATTTGGAGAAACCCAATTAAAAGAAAACCCAGAAAAAAAAGAAAAACTCAGAGACATCAAACAATCATTACAAGAAAAAGGAGTATCCCAAAGACAATTATCAGGCATTGAAAAAGGCGTTCAAAACATAATTCAAAAAGATCTAAAACGACTACTAAAACACAAATTTACAGACTTAGCATTTTCATTTGAAAAAAAGCCAACAAGTGAACTATTAAATAACTTTGCAAAATATTACTCTGTCATCGACTTTGCCAAACAAGCACATATCTTTGATGCCAATCCCCAAGAATTAAATAAATTAAAAGAAAATGTAAAAAGCGATATTTCCAATTTTATGACAAGTGAAATTGACCGATCCATTGTTGAAACAAAACTAAAATCAGATAACCCTAAAGAATTATTAAAAGCCTTCGATCAATTCAACAACTTAACAAATTTTATTAAATTTGATACAACAGACTACTTAAAAACATTTAATAAAAAATTAGAAGATGAAGGACTAACTCGATTTATATCCCCTGATATACTAGGACCTATCGATACCCAAGAACACAATCAATCAAATCAACAAAATAAAGACGAAAACTCAACAGAATCCCAAGAAGATACTGAAACATTAGAAGAAAATTTATTAAACTTAGAAATCAAATCACATCTTTCACATAAATTAATAGATTCATTTAAAAACAAATTAGAATTACTAAAACTAAAACAAACCTGCAAAAAAAATAATATCGACATTACAACAATTCAAAAACAAGCTCATGCCATTGCTACATTAAGAGCCAAAATGGAATGTAGAAGTTTATTCGAATTTCGAGCAACACTCCCTTCACTTAACAGCCCTTTATATAAAGAATTTCAAAAAAAACTAAAACCAATTTTAAAAACATTAAAAAAATTAGGGCACCCATTCACAAGTCATGATCTTCGATTAATACGAGATCAATCAAACAAAGCTATATTTAGTATCATTAAAGAAGACTATATCAAAACAACAGTATTTCTAGAAAGCAATCCAAACAATACAACCCTATTAAGCCAAAAAAAGAATTTTTTAAACATTTTAAACCGTATTAAAACCGAAACCCCAATTAGCGAAAATATGTCTCCCAAAATGCTAGAAGACTTACAATTTCTAACCGATGTAAATATTAACGAAGCGGCTTAAACACACCCAAAAAAATTAACATGCAATTTCTAAGATAGAATTATCGTATATGTTTATAGAAAGAAAAAAAGTGGCAACACAATACAGAAAAAAAGTTAGGGGAAATCATGTTAGATTTATACATACAAAATAAAAACGCCATCATTGGTCTTGAATCAGCACTACGAATTGCAATATCAAACGCTAATAATTTTAATACACCTGGATATAAATACACGTTTTCATCCTTTACAACCATCTACACAGAAGCCATTTCCACAGGGACAGCCACAACAAACCCCGTTGAAACAGGAAGCGGCATGACATTAGGATCAACATCAACCGATTTTTCTCAAGGAAACATATCTATTGGAACCGAGCTAGATACTGCTATTGCAGGAGAAGGCTTTTTTATTACATCATCATCAAGCTCAGAATTTGATAACAGCTCTACACAACTCTATACACGATCAGGAAGTTTCCAAGTCGACTCCTCAAACACCTATTTAGTAGATAATTTTGGCAGAAAAGTCTTTGGCTATCCCGTTGATAACAATGGCAATATAACATCAACAACTATAGAACCTATTCAAACAAAAAATCANACTAATGTTGGGTTTCAAGATGGAGGCACCCTAATGGGAGACCCCTCATCAGACTCACCAACCCCATTATACAAATTAGCACTAACATCCTTTCAAAATAAAGAAGGATTAATCCCCACTACAGGAGGAGCTTACAAAAAATCCATTGCATCCGGCGAACAATTTGCAGAAGGAACAGCAGGCGATCCATTATCAGCCACATCTCAAACTGTCTATGGCGATATCCTATCCAAGTCACTAGAGTCATCAAATGTAGATATAGCCAAAGTAGCACTTGATATGAATTTACTAAACAGAGGATTTGCAGCGGTACAAGCTGTCATTGATGATGTAACTAAAATTTTATCTGAAATCATTAAAAAATTAGGTAGCTAATACCACCTCATACAAAACCTCACATCACACTTCTATTAAAAGCTAAAAATTAAGCACAAAAAAGGGGCGCCCAATAGTTATATGAAAAAGATCACAGTTTACAACAGAAAACAGTGCAAACATATGATTATAGTGTTAATAGTTTGAGGAAAACATGAATCTTAATGAACGCCCCAATAAAATTATTCCCTGGAAAAGACTGGATTAAACATTTTCAAAGAAGGTAAACTAGTAACTAATGATTCAAAAAAACCATATTTATTTTATCTTATGCACAGCATCTATCGTACTAAGTATTACTGCATTAATTTTAAATATCAAAACCGTTCCGTTAATTAAAAAGCAACACCTAATTACAAAACAAATTCAAATTTTAAAAGAAAAAAATCAACACCTTCATTATAAAATTCAAAAAGAATCAACATTCGAAAATATCGAAAAAAAAGCACAAGCATTAAATATGGTATATCTCCCTTCAAAAAAAATAAAACATATTTATTTATCAAAAAAAACACCCGCTGATGAAAAATAGACATAAACTATTTTTTTTAGGAGTCCTCCTTATCATAATCGCAATCATCATTCGATTAGGATATTTACAACTTTATAAAAATGAATTTTTCAAAACCAAATCCAATAACCAACTAAAACGTATTATTAATCTTTTTCCTAATAGAGGATCCATTTTTGATAGAAACCTAAAACCCCTAGCCTTAACTGAACCATCCTATCAAATCTATGCGATTCCAAATGATATCGAAAACAAATGGGTTTTAGCTAAAAAAATTGCCCCACTATTAAACAAAAACCGGAAAAAATTATCCGATAAACTATATGCATCAAAAGCCCCCTTTTTATGGTTAAAAAGACACGTATCAGAATCAACCATGCAACAATTAAAAGCCTTAAACTTAACAGGACTAGGGTTTATTAAAACAGAAAAACGTGTATATCCAAACAATCAATTAGCCAGTCACATCATGGGGTTTGTAGGCATTGATAACCAAGGATTATCAGGATTAGAATATCGCTATGACAAACAATTAAAAGGCTCCAGCGGAAAAATAATTTTAGATGGAGATCCCAGAGGAACACAATTAGTATCTGGAAAAAAAATTAAAATACCTCCCAATGATGGACAATCAATCATTACAACCATTGATACACCCATCCAATTTATAGCTGAAAAATTTCTGGCTAAAGCGGTAACAAAACATGAAGCTGAAGCCGGTCAAGTCATTATCATGGATCCAAAAACTGGTGATATTCTAGCCATGGCAGTAGTCCCCACATTTAATCCCAATGAATGGCAAGCTAGCAAAACAAGCGACCGACGTATAAGACCCATCACCGATGTTTTTGAACCAGGATCTATCTTTAAAATCATTACNTTAGCCAGTGTCCTAGAAGAAGATATTGTCTCATCTAAAACAACCATTCATGTTCCTGAAACCTACAAACTCTTTAACAAAACCATCAAAGAAGCCCATACAAGAAAAGAAAATGAATCTAGCAATAAAACTGTCTCAGAAATTATCGAACAATCTCTTAACGTAGGGACAACCTTACTTGCTTTAAAACTTGGAAAAGAACGATTATATAAATATATTCAAGAATTTGGATTTGGAAAAAAAACATTTATCCAATTACCAGGTGAAACTAAAGGTCTGTTAAAAGCTCCTCCAAAATGGTCAGGGGTTGATATCGGGACCATATCATTTGGACAAGGAATAGCCACTACCGGATTACAATTAACAACAGCCATGAGCATCATTGCCAACGATGGCGTTTACATAAAACCACGAATCATTAAATATTTGCAAAGCAAAGATCAAACAACGTTAAAAGGAATCCCTATTGAAGAAAAAGAACGTATTATTAGCGAACAAACTGCCTATGAAGTCAAAAAAACATTATTTAATGTTGTTGAAAGAGGAACGGCCAAAAATATAAAACTAAAAGGATATACAATGGCAGGAAAAACAGGAACTGCCCAAAAAGCAAAAACAAATGGATTAGGATACGAAAAAGGAAAATACATAGCTTCCTTTCTAGGATTCTTTCCTGTAGAAGACCCCCAAATTGTGATGTTAGTATCGATTGATTCTCCAAAAAAAGGATATTATGGATCTACTGTAGCCGGACCCGTTTTTAAAGAATGTGCTAAATTTATTATCGATTACTATAATATTCCGCCAAACACATTAAGTAACGACTTAAAACAAGGTATTTCAAAAGTTAATTCCCATTAATGACACTATCACGATATTGCTTAATAACAGATTCCCAACCATAAACCAAAGCATCGCAAATAACGGCATGCCCAATAGAAACTTCTGCAATTGGAAAAACCTTATGAAGAAAAAACGCAATATTTTCTAAATTAAGATCATGCCCTGCATGAATCAAAATAGATGTATCAAGAAGTTTTTTAGCAAGCGCTACATAAGGTTGAACCGCTTTTTCAGAATCAAAAGCATAATCATGAGCATAAGGACCTGTATATAATTCAACACAATCTGTTTTCGTTGCAACCAAAGCATCCATATCCGAAAAGTAAGAATCAATAAATAACGAAGTACGAACACCCACCGATTGAGTCTTATGAATAACAGCTTGCAAAAAGGAAAGATTTTCCTTAACATCCCATCCAAAAGATGACGTCAATGCTTCAGGAGGATCCGGAACAAACGTTACCTGATCCGGTTTTATATCACAAACAAGATCTAAAAAGTCATCAGTAGGATACCCTTCCACATTCAATTCTTTACCAGAAAAACATGCTAACAAAGTCTTTAAATCACCAACATCATCATACCGAATATGACGCCCATCAGGTCTAGGATGAACCGTAATCCCATCTGCTCCAAAATCCAAGGCCTGTTGAGAAAAATCTAAGACATTAGGTAAATCCCCTTCACGAGAATTACGCAATAAAGCAATCTTATTAACATTAACACTAAACTTAGTCATAAATTAAACAGCGATAGGAAACTTAATAAAAGGCTGATACTCATAATTTAAAAGTTGAATATCATCAAAAGTAATATCAAAAAAAGGTTTGTTAGCAATAGTTACAGTAGGCAACCTGCCAGGTTTTCGTTGAAGCTGTTCACGAACCCCTTCAATATGATTTTGATAAATATGAGCATCCCCAAACGTATGAACAAAATAACGAGGAATTAACAAACATTCTTGAGCAACCATCATCAACAACAATGAATAACTAGCAATATTAAACGGAACTCCTAAAGCAAAATCAGCTGAACGCTGATATAACTGACAATCCAAATATCCATTCGATACATAAAACTGAAAAAAAGTGTGACAAGGAGGCAATGCCATAGCATCAATATCAGCTACATTCCATGCACTAACAATATGTCGACGTGAATCTGGATTTGTTTTAATACTAGCCATCACTTGCTTTAACTGATCAATCCCAGTGACACAACATTGCCCATTCTCATCAACATCATACTGTTTCCAATGTCGCCACTGATGTCCATAAATAGGACCTAACTCTCCCGCTTCATCTGCCCAAGCATCCCAAATAGGGGTATGCTGTGTAAGATCCTCATTAATATTAGTAGCCCCTTTAATAAACCATAATAATTCATGAACAACAGCATTAAATAACACTTTTTTAGTTGTTACTAAAGGAAATCCATCCCGCAAATCATAGCGCGTTTGAGCTCCAAAAATAGAAAGCGTCCCTGTCCCAGTCCGATCTGTTTTAATTTCTCCTTCATCTAAAATTGTTTTTAAAAGAGTTAAATATTGTTTCATATAACCAAGAGTAACAAAAAGCAGAAAAGATGTTAAGAAAACTCAAGCATATTTACACCTCCCCCCCAACATTAAAACCTATAAATAATAACATCTCCACTGACAATACATACTAAAAACAAAATACAAAAATTCAATACAAATACACCAAAAAAATAATAAATTTCTAAAAAAAGCTATGTTCCCAATACATTAATCATGATATACTGCCTACACTTCAAAATTATAAAAATTATCAGTTAATTAAGGAGACACAATGAGTTCAGACACCGTTAAAAAATTTGCTTCTATCAAGGTTGTAGGAATAGGCGGTGGCGGAGGAAATGCTGTTAACCGAATGGTTGCAGAAAGTGTCCAAGGCGTTGAATTTATTGCAGCGAATACAGACTTACAAGCTATCGGCGTATCATTAGCTGATAACAAAATTCAATTAGGTGCCAAACTAACCAAAGGACTTGGCGGCGGTGCTATCCCATCCATCGGAGAACAATCGGCAAAAGAAAGTATCGAAGATTTAGAATCCTCACTTGAAGGTGCTGACATGGTATTTGTGACAGCTGGAATGGGAGGAGGAACCGGAACAGGCGCATCCCCAATTGTTGCTCGATTAGCAAAAGATTTAGGAGCATTAACCATAGCCGTTGTAACAAAACCGTTTCGTTTCGAAGGCCCTGTCCGAACAAGACAAGCTGAAGAAGGTATTGAAAATCTAAAACAACATGTTGATGCCTTAATTACAATTCCAAATGATAAGTTATTAGAAGTCATTGAAAAAATGACAAGTATGGTAGATGCCTTTAAAATTGCTGATGATGTGCTTCGACAAGGAGTACAAGGCATTGCAGATTTAATTACAGTTCCTGGTTTAATCAACTTGGATTTTGCTGATGTTAAAACCATTATGAAAGATTCTGGATCTGCTATGATGGGAATTGGAAATGCAAGTGGAGAAGGCAGAGCAATAGAAGCGGCAACACAAGCAGTAAGTTCCCCATTATTAGAACAAACCATTAATGGAGCAACCGGTGTACTATTAAATATTACAGGTGGAGAAAGTCTAACCTTACAAGAAGTTCATCAAGCAGCTGATGTTATTTATAATACAGTAGACCCAAATGCCAACATCGTATTTGGATCTGTTGTAAATGATTCATTAACAGATGAAATTGCTATTACAGTCATCGCGACAGGTTTTGATACAAACCCATCCTTATCATCCATTCGAACATCCATGTCTGAAACATTAGAAAAATCTTCCGTTACCGAACAACCATCAAACTATGATAAAGTTGAAACACCAACACCACAACAAAGCTATAATACTCAAGCAGCATACGAAAAAACCGAACCTTCCATACCACAACAAAACACATTTTCACAAACCCAACAACATGAAACACACCAACAAAGTTATAAACCAACTGAACAAGCAGTCAATTCCCCAGATAATCAAAGCAACCCACTATCTCAAAACGAAGAAGATTTAATTACTCAAACACCTAAAAAAGAAACTAATGAATTTGATTTAGATGTTCCTGCATTCTTAAGAGATATTAATTAATTCACATTACGTTAACATAAAAAATTATGCCAACCTGGTTTATTACAGGAACTGATACCGAAGTAGGAAAAACCATATTTACAGGCCTTTTTGGCAACTTACTAAATAAAAAAAATATAACAGTAACAACACAAAAATGGGTTCAAACAGGGAATCAAGATCACCCATTAGATATAACTATCCATGATCAACTAATCCAATCAGCTCAAGCAAACAACGATACCATTCAACAATGTAGAATGCCTTATTCATTTACACTCCCAGCATCAGCTCATTTAGCAGCAAAAGAAGAAAATAAAATCATCGATCAAAATAAAATCATTCAATCCCTACGCTATTTAGAAAAAAAATTTAACACTGTCTTAATAGAAGGACTAGGAGGTATTCATGTACCCCTAACCGAAACACTCACAACTCTAGATGTCTTAGAACAACTAAAAATTCATACCATCATTATAATCCCTAACCAAATAGGCGCCATTAATCACGCATTATTAACCATCGAAGCAATTGCAAACAGACAAATCCCTATTAGCGGCTTTATAATAAATAACATAAACACCAAAACACCTAAACAAGTAAAACAAGATAATCCCAACATTATTCAATCATTATCGGGTATTACCTGCATCGGCTCCATTAACAACATGAAACAACTAGAATTATCACAACAGTTTATAAAGCAAGAACTATCATAATGAATTAAAAATGTCTCATAAAAAAGCAACTTTATTTTTTAACCCAGAAGCCGGATATGGAAGAAAAAAAAATATTTTTCAAAAAAACCCACCTCACAAAAAACATTATGAAACTCTCTTAAAAACCATTCAAGAAACCTTTAGTCAAAATAATTATGAATTAACCACGATCATTATTCACAAATCAATCGATACCACAAAAATAACATCAAGCTTATCACCAAAAGAAACCGATCTTGTTATTGCTGCAGGTGGAGATGGTACAATCAATAAAATAATCAATGGCCTGATGATCTCAAAAATACCATTAGGTATTATTCCCATAGGAAGTGTTAATGTATTAGCCTTAGATCTTGAGATTTCAAACGATATCAAAACAGCATGTACCCAAATTATTAACGGATCCCCAAAAAAAATTGATATTGGCCAAGCAAACACCCATTATTTTAGCTCAATGGCAGGCATTGGGTTTGATGCAAAAGTAATCAAGCATACCCCTCTTCAACTTAAAAAAAAACATGGTTTACTAAGCTTTGCATATATCGCATTTAAAATATTATCTACCTATAAATATCGTCCCATTCGTTTATCCATCAACAATGAACTAGCCATACAAACCGCCTATTTCATTATTATTAATAACTCAAAATATTATGGAGGTAAATTCATTGTTTCACCACAATCCTCACTTACAGATGGAAAACTAGATATAACACTACTTAAAAAAGGAAATTTTATTGCCTTATTTAAGTTTTTTAAACATCTAATCAATGGAACCCTTGATCAATGTAAAGAAGTAGAACTCATACAAACATCCCAGCTAAGTTTAAAAGAAAATGAAAAACACCATACTCATGTTGACGCTGAATATATTGGCAAACATCACGTCACAATCAACATTGTCCCACTAGGATTAACCATTATTTATTAATCATTGATGACGATTCGCTAAAACCTCATCCACATCAGCTAAACTAACCCCTTTATCCCTCAAACTAACTAATAAATGATAAATCAAATCAGCCGCTTCTTGTTTTAATTCATCAGAATCATTATTTTTAGCAGCAATAATTACTTCACTAGCTTCTTCCCCAACCTTTTTTAAAATACGATCCGTTCCATCAGAAAATAACTTACTAGTATAAGAACCTTCTTGTGGTGACTCATACCGTTGTTTGATCAACGATTCTAACGTTTCTATAAATAATGCCATAAAATCAGTTTACCCTAAAACATCATCTTTAGGCTAGATCAAACCTAAGCAATCCAAACACGTCCTCGTCCAATTAAATTTTCTAATTGAACACGATATAAATCATCTTCTACCACCCAAAACTTTTGATGCGTCGCAATCGTTTTATCAGCAAATTTCAAATATACAGGAAACGTACCTTTAAACTCTCCATTTAATTTTTTAATTTTTGTTAATAATTCCATCTTTAATCCATCAACATCAATATAAAAACTTTTTGCTCCATCTAATTTTTCATGTAACGTTAAATCCATACATGAAACCGACATCTCATCAGCATTTACACGTAACCTCCCCTTTACTGTCACCACATGATCATCTTGAAATTGAGCCACTTTTTCCTCAAAACTATCATCATGAAAAATCAATACCGTCAGTGTCCCTGTTAAATCTTCTAAATCCCCTACCATCATCTCTTTTTTACTACGAGTAATAATCCGTTTACACCCTGATAAAATCCCTGTTACAGATACAATTTTATTCGTATCTTCTGCTTGAAATGATGTAATAGGAGTCTTTATAGCCATCAAACGATCTTTAATTAAATCTAAAGGATGTCCTGAAATATATAAACCCAACATTTCCTTTTCAAACTTCAATTTTTCTGCCGGACTAAAAACCCGATAATCTTCCAAACTCAATTCATTAATACTAAAACCACTACCAACTTGATTATCAGAAAACAACGATACCTGTCCATTACTACGCTCTCGAATCGTAATCTGCGCTTTTTCCATAACCGTTTCAAAAATAGCTAATAAATAAGACCGTTCTCCAAAAGAATCCATAGCCCCACTTTTTATCAAACTTTCCATAACACGTTTATTACACTGCTTTAAATCAACCTTCAAACAAAAATCAGACAAATCTTTAAACGGAGCATCTTCAATAATGCTTGCAATAGCCCCATCACCAACATTTTTAATAGCACCTAACCCAAACCGAATCCCTTTAGCCACATCTCCTGATTCTGTAGTTACAGACACAACAGTAAAAAAATGTTTTGACTCATTAACATCAGGCGGTAAAACCTTTACCTCTAAATCACTACATTCTTGCATATAAAGAGCTGTTTTATCACTATTACTAACCACACTTGATAGTAAACTAGCCATATATTCAACCGTATAATTTGCCTTTAAAAACGCCGTTTGAAACGAAATCATAGCATACGCCGCACTATGAGATTTATTAAATCCATACTCAGCAAACTTATAACATAAATCAAAAACATCATTCGCTTTATTAACCGGAACATTTCGTTCTTTGGCACCATCAATAAACTCAACTCGAAGTTTATCCATAACATCTTTTTTCTTTTTTCCCATAGCACGTCGTAACATATCCGCTTGTCCTAATGAAAAACCAGCAATAGTAGACGCTATTTGCATGACTTGCTCTTGATAAACAATCATCCCATACGTCTCTTTTAAAATAGGCTCTAATTCTGGTAACGGATATTGAACCTCCGTTTGCCCCAATTTATTAGAAATAAAATCATTTACCATCCCTGATCCTAACGGCCCTGGACGATATAACGCTAACAAAGCAATAAGATCTTCAAAAACCCCAGGCTTCATATCCTTCATTAACTGACGCATCCCCTTACTTTCACATTGAAAAACCCCAACCCCCTTCCCTTGTAACAAAATGTCATACGATGCTTGATCCTCATATGAAATCAAATCAATATCAAATTTAGGATCATAAGATGCTTTAATCAAGGATACCGTATCATCAATAACCGTTAAGTTACGTAAACCTAAAATATCCAGTTTTAATAGCCCAATACTTTCAATATCTGCCATAGCATATTGAGTTGCGACCTGCCCATCATTTTGAGTAAGAGGAACAACTGTATCTAAAGGATCTCGTGAAATAACAACACCAGCCGCATGTGTCGATGTATGACGTGTAATCCCTTCTAATTTAATCGCAAAATCAATGAATTCATGAAATTGATCTGATGACTCATATAAATCCTTTAATTCCGATACTTGTTCTAAAGCATCAGGAATAGACATATACGTTCCCGGAGTAGATGGAATCAATTTGGCAATACGATCCACATCGGCTAAAGGAACATCCAACACACGCCCCACATCTCTAACAACAGCCCTTGCCTGCATGGTTCCAAAAGTAATAATCTGCGAAACATAAGCCTGTCCATATGTTTGCAAAATATAATCAATCACTTCCCCACGACGCTTAATACAAAAATCAATATCAATATCAGGCATCGAAACCCGTTCAGGATTTAAAAATCGTTCAAACAGTAATTTGTATCGTATAGGATCACACTTTGTAATCCCCAACGCATAACTAACAATTGAACCAGCCGCAGAACCTCGTCCAGGACCAACCGGAATTCCTTCCTGATAACAAAAATCTAAAAAATCAAAAATAATTAAAAAGTAATTAGGATATTTCATTTTAGAAATAATGGATAATTCAAAATTTACACGTTCAATAATTTCTGGAGTTCGTTCATCATAACAACGATCAATCCCCTCCCAAACCAACGATTCTAGATACTCTTCTGAAGATTGATTATTAGGACATTCAAAATGAGGCAATAAAACTTGTTCCATTTCAATCTCAACATGACATTGATCTGCAATTACCAATGTATTTTCTAACCATTCTGGATAATCAGAAAACAATGCAGCCATATCTTGAGGAGATTTAAAAAACAACTCATTATTTTGAAACTTTGCTCGACTCATATCATCCATCACTTTTCCAGTTTGAATCGAAAACAAAATATCACGTAATGCAGCATCCTCACGCAACAACGTATACACATTATTCATAGCAACCATAGATAAACCCAACTGCTTCGCAATATCCAAAGATGCTAACTCAACCATATCTTCATGTGCTCCTCCCACCCGTTGCACACCTAAATAAACATTATTACCAAAAACATCTTTTAAATAAGTCGCAACCTCTAAAGCCCGCTCTTCCTGATGATCTTGAATATAACTCGCTATAGGACCACGTCCTCCAGGACTAATCACAATTAAATCATCTGAAAATTCAGCAATCGTTGCCAAATCTAAACGTGGCTTATAATACATCCCTTCTATATGTGCTTTTGAAATAAGTTTAATTAAATGTTGATATCCCTTATAAGACTTTGCTAACAACACCAATCGATGTTGCCAACGCTCTTTTTGTGTCATATCAGACGACACATAAACATCGGCTCCCATAATAGGATTTAAATTAGCTTGCTTTGCTTTCTGATAAAATTCTATAGAACCATACATCGTTGCATTATCTGTTAACGCTAATGCAGGCATATCATATTCTAACGCCTTAGAAATCAAATCTTTAATACGATTTGAACTTTCTAAAATAGAAAACTCTGAATGACAATGCAAATGAACAAATTGAGTCATAACCTATATGATACCTGTTTGAATATAAAAAAACAGCTAGACAATTTGGCCCCTCTTACATTTAAAAAAAATTGACGAATACTCTAATTTCTGGTTTGATAAAATACACATGATCAAAAAAGATTCAATTATAGGTATCCTCATTATCAGCTTATTTTTACTAGCCATTATTGTAAATCAACAACCAAAACCAATTCAAAAAGAAACCACTCCATCACAAGCCTCCTTATTCCCAAAAGATGGCATTGCTATCCTAGATTTATACGGACCTATTGCATTTCCACAATACAGTAATAATTATATGCCAATGGCAGCTAACCTCACACTAGAACAACTTGAAAATATTCGCCAAGATTCCCATGTAAAAGGATTATTAATTCGTATCAATAGTCCAGGAGGAACCGTCGCAGCATCACAAGAAATCTATAATTCCATTAAACGAATTAAAGAAGAATTAAAAATACCTGTTGTAGCACAAATCGGAGATGTAGGCGCATCCGGTGCCTATTATGCTGCATTAGGAGCTGACACCATCTTTGCTAATCCCGGTAGTTTAGTAGGAAGCATTGGTGTAATCATCGGAAATCTATCCATTCACAAATTAGCCGAAAAACATGGCATTGATTATAAAGTATATAAAAGTGGCCCCTACAAAGATTTATTATCCATGTGGCGCCCTTCAAATGAAGACGAAGATGAACTGCTACAACATGTTATCGACAACGTATACGACCAATTTAAAAAAGCTTTTATTCAATCACGTAAAATTACAAATGAAACTGCTAGCAAATTAGCTCAAGGACAAATTTATACCGGCTTACAAGCACTTGATCACCAAATGATCGATAAAATTGGTGGCTACCACGATGCCTTAAGCTATATTGGAGAACTAACAAATCTAGGAAAAAATCCCCATATTATCAAAAAATCAAACTATGGTTGGAAAGGAATTATGAATTTATTAAATAGTTCATTTCAACTAAAACTACCTTATCAATTAACAAATATGCCAACCTTATATTAAATGGATTTTATTTTTCACTATATCAAAAACCCTTATATAATCCTTACAACAGAGTTAAAAAGCATTTCAATATGGAATAGTTTATTAGCTATTCTATTAGGAAGCATAGCCATTGGCTCAATGATTGGAAATATTAATGTCATCTTTATATTAGCCTTATTTATATGCCTATTAACCTTAATGCTATTAAATGCTATTACCATCGATTTTGTAGCTCAATTACTCTCTCAAAAAACAAATTCTATCGGTTTATTTAAAGGGTTAGCGCTATCATTATTATTTATTTTATTTCTAAAACCAATCCAATTACTAGAAATCTACCTATCCTCAGGAATAATCACCTTATTATATTTGTGTTGTATTGGCTACATCAGTCATATCCAATGTAAAACCATCCAAGTAACTTACAACATCCGTGGCATAACAGCCAACTTACTATGGATTATGCCAAGCCTACTTTCCATGGGATCTATAATAGCCATAACAATCCTATTAAGCCAACTAATAAGTCCCTTCATCTAACACCGTTTAAAAGCATATAAATACGTGTATAACGTATATATGATTGATCATAAATTAAATGAATTAATAAAAAAAATAGCATCATCAAACTTATCTGAAACTGATAAAAAACCACTTATTGCATCATGCCAAGATATTAAAAGTACCATTCACACCATGAACCAAAATCAGTTAGAAAATATCAAACAAACTCATCAAAAATTATCAGAATTAGAAAAATTTGAAATTAATCATCCCCATATTACAAGTTGTATTGATATCCTAGCACGAACATTATCAAGACTAGGGGTTTAAAACCCTTTAAAAAAACCTATCTATTTTTTAAAAATCTTAATTGATATACTATCCTTATAGGATATGAATGAAAAAACCATCAAATCAAAACACATCTTTAAAGGCAATATTGTCTCATTACGAGTAGATACAGTTGAAGGGCCCAATGGTATTACAACACGAGAAATTATCGAACATGTTCCTGCCGTTAGCATCTTACCATTCAAAGCTCCTGATACCCTTTATTTAATCAAACAATTTCGTAAACCAACCGAACAAATATTAATTGAAGTCCCTGCAGGTTGTATGGATAAAAATGAATCGCCCTTAAAAGCAGCTACACGAGAATTACAAGAAGAAACCGGTTTTAAAGCAAAAACCATCACCCCTATCTGTGAATCATACATGGCCCCAGGATTTTGTAATGAATATATGTATTTATTTATAGCCACTGATCTTACTAAAGATAAAACCAACTTTGACCAAGATGAATATATCGAACTAGCTGAATATTCTATCCAAGAAGCACTAACATTAATAGAGAAAAAAGAAATTATTGATGCAAAAACAATTCTTTCAATACTATATCTTAATCACTATATAAAAAAATTCTAATCTAATACAATCATAGGTAACTCAATCTTTTGCTTTACCAAAACATCATGAATACGATTACAAATAAAATTTTCAGATTCTTTATGACCCAAAACCAATACCCGAACACCATTCATACGACAAGTAACATGATCATGATATGTAATTTCCCCAGTAATAAATGTATCCACCCTTAAATCAATAACCCGCTTAATAAAACCATGCCCACTTCCAGCACAAAAGGCTAAGCGATTAACAGGATCTACAGCTACAGCACCCTTTTTTTCACAAGGTAGTACCGCACATAATGTTTCATAAGATACCGCAGGCATATCAAAAAATTTTCCAAAACCATGTAAAAGAGGTTGTCCTTGTTTTGGCAACAACCCATACTTCTCAATTAAACAGTCATTAACCCCATCTTTTGCATAATCTAAATTAGTATGTGCCGAAAATAAATGATGGTTTCCTTTAGAAAAAACCTGAATAATATGTCCTAAATCTTGATCATAACGAATCTGTCTTAACGCTTTAAAAAACAAAGGATGATGCGTAATAACACAACATGACTGCTTATCTTCTAAATATGCTAAAACAGCCTCATCAACTTCTAAAGCAATAATAATTTCTGTTAACTCAAGATAAGGATCTCCTATTTGAAGTCCCACATTATCCCACTCTTCAGCCGTATCAGGAGGCGCCCATTTATCCATAATCTTTTTTATATCTAAAATTGTTGCCATAATACTAGTATTACATAAATTAAAAAAAGGTTACAAAAAAATTTACTAATACATAAAACTAAACTCTTAATAAAAAAACTATAAATACTAACCTAAAATAGATTAAACTAATATCATAATCTCATGAAAAAAATAATTATTATACTAAGCATTTTATGCTACTACATAACAACAACACCTCTAACTGCCAAACCCTTATCCAACACACTTAAAAATGGGTACTTAAAAAAAATACCCTTAAAATGGAAAACACGAATCGGCTTAACAACATACCGAACCACATTACAATATGCCAATGGCTATATTTTGGCACCTTCCAATGGAAAAAACACAAAAACACTCAATGACCCTTATGATGGTGTTCATATTATTAATGCAAAAAATGGAAAAAAAATAAATCAATTAACAATTAACACTTACGGTGATAGAGACGTAAATGGTGTTGCCCTTAGTAATACAAAAATTGTATTTGGCAATGATAGCCATATACTAGCCGCTTTTGACTGGAATGGAGAACTATTATGGAAATATAAAGCAAAAGGAGATTTTGAAGGAGCTCCAACACTAACCTATATTAACCAAGATGCAACATTAGATGTTATTGCAGCAACAGAAGAAGGCACCCTCTTAGCACTAGATGGCTTATCAGGAAACCTAATTTGGAAATTTAGCCCAGCTATCAACCCAAACCTATTTTTACCTAAAACAAAATACTTTATCGGATCTCCCTCTCTGGCAACCATCAACAAAGATTCTGTTAAAGATATTATCATTGGCAATCGAAATGGATTGTTATATACCATTAACGGAAAAGATGGCAGTATCCTTTGGAAACATCGTAGTAAAGAACCATCTGGAATTCTATCTTCCCCTTTCATCAAAAATAAACATATTTATTACACAGAAAGTTACGGTTACATCCATAAACTATCAACGAAAGGACGTCATATTAACACCTATAACATTAATCAAATACAATATCCTCATGTAACAGGATCTCCCATAAGTAATCATCTAGATACAATCATCATTGGATCAACCAATCAAAACAAACAATCAGGATTTTGGTCCTTAATTTCTAGAAAAAATCAACAATATAATGCAATTGGAAATGTATCTGCAACCGCTATTTTAGCAAATCTAGATACCTCAAAAAAACCAGAATTTTTAATAATCAGTGAATCCGGCTGGCTATACATTATCGCATCAACAGGCAATATCAAAGGAAAATACAAACTATTAACAGGCAGTGAATGTACACCATTAGTAGCTGATATTGATAACGACGGTTTACTAGAATTAGTCATCGCCCTTAATGATCAACATATATATGCATATGATCTACCATCAAAAGGACCCGTCATTTGGGGACAGTTAAGAGCAAACCCATATAATACGGGCTTTCAAAATGACACATTAAACGAAGATGCTCCACTAGCAAACAAACCTAATATTAGTACAATCTTTAAACCAGTTTCACCCTTAAATGGATTTCAATATAATAATTGGTTTTCTAAACCAATAATTAACAATAGAATTTCAAAACATGGCATTGGCCATGCCCAAATCGGCATGACATTTAACCAATACAAACTTAAACTGAATAAACCATTTAAATCAAAAGAAGTAAAATTAAATAATGGTCTTAAAGCACTAGCCATCATTATAGATAATACCGTTCAATACTATTTAATCTTTCCTCAACAAAAACCAATATCAGCTGACTCCATCATTAATGTCGTCGTTACCAATAATCCAAACTATCAAACAATCGATGGTATCTCTCCAGGAAAACCAATTAATGATGTTAAAAAACTATTAGGCTCTCCAACATTTTCATATAACAAAAATTTTCCATTAGAAGAAAAATGTCGCTTTAACAATCAACCTCAATGGCTAGTCTTTACAAGTTATTCAAAAGTAAAAGCAGGAGACTATAAAAACTCAAAATCAAAAACCATTACTCGCGCATATAATCAAGGTGCTACAATCCAATTTATAGCGGTACGATAAAAACTTGCCCCCTTTTTTACTTAATAATAGCTATAGATATTAAACAAATTAGATTAAATTTATCCTATGAGGATAAGCTAAAATATTTTAGAGAATTACAAGAAATTATTGAATTAGAAAATTATAATTTAAACCAAAAATCTTACTGAACCGTCTCATAAACGATGGTTTATGAGACACCTCTTCTTAAAAACCAATTAAATGAAATTTTTTGTCTCTAAAACACGATAACTAGATAAAGCCTTTACATAAAAAGGGTATAATAAAGAAGAAACGATTATGTTAACAAAACAAGAATTTAATGAATCACAAATCGTAAGAAAAAACAAAGTATGTACAGGAGCTGTGA
>NZWE01000027.1 GCA_002697535.1 Actinomycetota bacterium
TAATTAACGCAGATACTTTTACTAACTGTGAATGGGTTTTGTTNGTAGCCCTACGGGGATTCGAACCCCGGCTGCCAGGATGAAAACCTGGTGTCCTAACCCCTAGACGATAGGGCCACAGTTAGGTGAAAAGAATAGTATCATACCCTTTTTTTCTTGGCAATTATTCCTTCTTGGGATGTTTATTTTCTATGTTATGATGGTATCTCTAATTATGCTCGAAAATATTTGGAATTTTGATACTCATAAACAAGTGGGTAAACAATCACTGGACCATAACTCTAACCTTGAGTTAGCTAACCATTCGTTTTCTGATNTGTTTCAAAAAGAATCATCGGATACACGTGAATTTTACCGACCTCCTTTATCTGATTATGGGTTTCAGTTTGCACATTCATCTATTTCTGATCAGGATATACCTCAGTTAATAAAACAATTGTTACCATNAAAGCCTCAACAAGCCCTACTGTTAGCTCATAATCATATTACAGATAAAGGCTTTGTGAATTTAGTTTCATTTTTAAAACATAATACGTCTATTAAACATTTGATTTTGTCTCATAATGCTCTTACTTTTAATGAATTTGCGAAAGCTGGGTTAGCGGATTTGTTAAAGGTTAATCGTTTTATCGGTTGGCTTGTATTTAATCATAATGAAATTCATGATTTAGGTGCTAAACATTTAGGTTTAGCGTTAGCTCAAAACCAAGCTGTTAAACACCTTGTATTATCTCATAACTATATTACAGATACGGGGTTAGCGGATTTACTAACGGGACTTAATCATCACCCTACCCTTGAATCATTGTTTTTAGCCAATAATCAGTTATCATCTGAATCTTTACCTATTTTGATGACTTTTGTTGAACAACAATCTTGTTTAAAACGTTTGGATATTTCCGGCCAATTTGATCCTTTTGATCCGTTACTTTTTGAACTAAAAAAACGATGCGAATTAAAAGGGATTCGGTTACACTATTAATAATTAATTCTACCTGAGTATTTTGATTGGAGGTTATGTTATGTTAGAAAAATATGCAAAATTATTAGTGGATTATTGTGTTGGGGTACAACCTAAACAACGTGTTTTAATTAAATCTACTTATTTGGCAGAACCGTTATTACAAAAATTATATCAATTATTACTTGAACGAGGGTGTATTGTAGAGTTTGATTTATCGTTTCAGGATCAAGATAAAATTATGTATGATTTTAGTTCTAATGATCAGTTATCAACTTTACCTGTTTTTTATCATAAAGCTGTGGAAGAATTTGATGTTTTAATTCGAGTTATAGCGCCTTTTAATTTAAAATCTACAGCTGAGGTTTCTTCTGACAAAAAACGTGTGTTACAGGAGGCTATGGCCCCCTTACGTAAGCGATATATGCAACGATCAGCAAAAAAAGAGTTGCAATGGGTGTTGTGTGTGTATCCTACACAAGCGGCTGCTCAGGAATGTGGGATGTCTTTAGCTGATTATGAAAATTTCGTTTATCAATCGTGTATGTTAGATACAGCGGATCCTATTGCTTCTTGGAAACATTTAAGTGATAAGCAACAATATATTGTAGATTATTTAAATAAAGTTTCTCATATTCGGTATGTGGGGCTTAATACGGATATTTCTTTTAGTACGAAAGATCGTATTTGGATTAATTCTGATGGTCATTATAATATGCCATCTGGTGAAGTGTTTACGGGACCTGTTGAAGATAGTGTTCAGGGTCATGTTTATTTTACCTACCCTACTGTTTATGAAGGTGCTGACGTTGAAGGAGTCTTTTTGGAAGTTGATAAAGGCGTTGTATCAACTTGGAAGGCAGATAAAGGTCAGGATGTGTTAGATCGGGTATTTTCTATTGAAGGAGCAAGACAATTTGGTGAAGTTGCTATTGGAACTAATTATTCGATACAACGGGCTACTAAAAATATTTTGTTTGATGAAAAAATTGGTGGTTCGATTCATATGGCTATTGGTGCTTCGTACCCAGAAACAGGTGGTAATAATGAATCAGCTGTTCACTGGGATATGATTAAAGATATGAAAACAGATGGCCAGATTTTTGCTGATGATATTTTGATTTATGAAAATGGAGAATTTATTATTTCGTAATGATTTTTTCATAGGTTTGCATAAAGGTATCTCTTTTATCTGTTTTAGAAAATTGGCTCCAGTGTGTTTGGTATGCTGTTTCCCAAAATGAATCGTTTATTGTTTGAAATGTTTTAAATTCTTTAAATTGGGTTTGCATATCTTCAAATAAGGGTTCAACATCGGTACTAATATATATTTTTCCTTTAGGTTTTAATTTTTGTAAGGCTAATTTTAGAAATGTATTACTCACTACACGCCGTTTATGATGTTTGCTTTTAAACCATGGGTCTGGATGAAAAATAAAGATTCGGTTAATGCTATTATCTTTTGCTGCATCATTAATAAAATACTGTCCATTTCCATGAAAGATTGTTGTGTGAGGNAGCTTTTCTTGTTTTAATTTTTTAGCTAATAGATCTACCATTTGTTTCCGGACTTCTATTCCAATGACGTGATGGTTTGGGTTTTGTTTTGCCCAATTTAGTAAAAATACTCCTTTTCCAAAACCTATTTCTATATCAAGTTCTTGAGTTGAATCGGGTAATTCAATGTGATCAAAACGCTGGATGATATTGAGTGGGTTTGTATGTGTTCTTACGCGCATGGTTGCGATTATACTGTTTTAAGATAAAAAGGTTAATGTCTTTTCCATAACGATCTATATTCCAAAACCATCGTTTTTCTTTAAACATTTGTCTATATTCTATATTTTTGTAAAAGGATTTCATTTTTTTGTATAGTATTTTTTGATAGTTAATTCGCCANCCTACATCATGGATCATCATTAAATAGATGGGGATATTGGGTTTTAATGCTTGTTTATATTTAAATAACTGGTTTGATAAGTAGCCTTTGTCATTAATTTCTATGGGGCCAATTAAGGTCATACTAGCAAATTGGTTTATGGTTTCGGCTGCAACAATTGTTAAAAAGGCACCTTCTGACATTCCTACTAAATGTAGTTGGTTTGGATCTACATAAGACTTTTTTTTGATATAGGTACTTACACCAACAATTGATTTTACTTTACGGAATCGTTCAATAGGGATAAGACATACATAGCCTAGTTTAGCAAAATAACCGGCAATATATTCTAAGTTATATCCTTGTTTATTAGCTAATGTTTTACCTGCCCAATCATAAAATTCATCGTAACTGTATATAATGACTGGAAAAGGGCCTTTTCCTTTGGGTTTACTTACGATAGCGCGATAACTGCCTAGATAATCATAACGGATGTATTCTATTTCAATAGTGTTTTTTTTTAAGTTTGTATTAGCATCAGTGGATGCTATAAAACAGGTTAGTAGGAGTAGTGTTATTAGTGTTTTCATTTCTTTATGATTATTCCCTTTTTTATGATACCATTAACCAACTTAAGTTAAGGATAGTGAATGTTACAGTTTATTCGACGATATGTTCTTGTTTATTGGCCTTATTACTGCGCTGGATTTTTTGCGCTTATTGCTACTAACTATGTTGCTACTGTTATTCCCTTATATATACAAGAAGCGGTTGATCTATTAGCTGATAAAGGTGANTTTGACTATATTCAGCCTTTTTTACTTAAGATTATCGGGTTTGCTTGTTTGTTAGCTATTGTTCGAACGTTATCTCGTGTTTTAATTTTTTTTCCAGGTCGTTTTGTTGAATATGATTTAAGAGATAGCTTGTTTTCTCATTTATTGGGTTTATCTGAAACATTTTATCAGAAGCAAAANATNGGAGATCTTATTTCTCGGATGATTAATGATGTTCAAAGTTTACGGGCAACGGCTGCATTAGGGTTTTTACATATTATTAATACGATTATGATTTATAGCTTTGTGATTGTGCAGATGACGCATATTCATCCTGGGCTTACGTTTTGGGTTGTTTTACCGATTCCACTAGCAATGGGTTTTGTTGGTTTTTTTGTAAAATATATGTATTTATATACGTATCAATGTCAGCAAGCTTTGGGTGATATTACCAATTTTTTTGTTGAAATGTTTAGTAACATAAAAGTTATTAAAACATCGGTTGCTGAAGAGGCTGTTTTAACATTATTTCATCAAAAAAATGATGATTATGTGTTTAAAAATATTCAGTTAGCAAAAGTTCGTGCAGGTATGTTTCCCTTTATTGGTATTATTGGTTCTATTGGTAGTTTTGTTTTATTACTGTTAGGTGGAAAATTAATTATTAATTCAGCGTTAACAGTGGGTGAATTTGTAGCAATGGGTACTTATATTGGTTTGTTAGCTTGGCCTACAGCTTCTTTAGCTTGGATTATTAATATTATTCAACGAGGTAAAGCGGCCTGGTCTCGTCTTGCTGATATTTTAGATGAAACAAATGATTTTAAGGGTGAGCTTGCGATTGATGAATCAGATTCTTTATTTCCTATTACTTGTCAGCATCTTTCATATGTTTATGATGATACTATGGATCCTGTCCTTAAGGATATTAATATTACTATTCAGAAAGGTCAGGTTATTGGTTTTTTTGGGCCTTCAGGTTCTGGTAAATCGACACTTATTAATATTTTATCAGGTAGCAAAAAAGTGGCTGATGAGCAGGTTATGATTGGAGGTCGTTGTTTAAATACCTTGTCTATTTCAGCCTATCAAGCTTATGTTAGTGCTGTTTCTCAAAACCCTTTTTTATTTTCTGCATCTATTCATGATAATATTAGTTTTTTCTCGGATCATGATGAATCGTTACGTTTATTAACAGATCAAGCATGTGTTACAGATGATATCACTCGTTTTCCAGCTGGGTTTAATACGTTGATTGGTGAAAAAGGCGTTGTGTTGTCAGGGGGACAGCGGTCTCGAGTTGCTTTGGCTCGTGCTTTTTATAAGTCTTCTTCGTTGTTGTTATTAGATGATATTGTATCGGCGGTTGACCATGATACAGAACAGCAAATGATTGCTAATATTATGGCTGCTAAATTGCCGGAACAGGCTTTGGTGATGGTATCGCATCGCGTTAGTGCTTTGTTGGCTTGTGATTGTATTTATGTGTTTCAAAATGGTTCTATTATTGATNCTGGAACTCATGATGAGTTAATTAAAAAAGAAGGGCTTTATGCTTATACATGGCGTTATCAGAAATTGGTGGATCAATTATGAAACATGATAAACGATATCTATTAAACTATTGGCAGTATTTAAAAAGGCATCGCTTTTTATTAGGTGTTGCACTTGCTTTAATTCCTTTACTTTCTTTTTTTAATTTAGCTCAGCCTTATCTTGTTAAAAAAGCGATTGATGATGCTATTTTAGTGGGTGATTTACCATTATTACAGATTATTACAATGTTGTTTGGTTGTTGTGTTTTGTTTGATTTTTTATCACGTACATTACAAGTGTTTTTGTTTCAATATATTGGTCAGAAAACGGTTCAGGATATTCGAGCTGATTTGTTTCAGCATGTTTTAAATCTTTCTGCTCGCTATTATGATCGTACCCCTTTAGGGGTTGTTACATCTCGTTTAACATCGGATATTGAATCCCTTAATGAAAGTTTTGCTAGTGGTTTGGTTACTTTATTAGCCGATTTGTTGACCTTAATAGGTATTATTGTTGTTATGTTTTTACTAAGTCCAAAATTAACGTTGATTACAATTTTGATTTTACCTCCTATGGTTGTAGTCGTAAATTTTTTTCGTATTAAATTGCGTGCTGCATTTGAGATGATTCGTACTACTTTGGGTAAAATGAATGGGTATATTCAAGAACAGTTTCAAGGAGTTTCAGTTTTACAGTTATTTCAACAAGAACAACATAGTATTAAACGTTTTAAACGNTTNAATCAAACTTATAAACAATCCACATTATCATCGGTATCTTATGATGCTATGTTATATTCTTTGATAGATTCATTAAATTCTATTTTGATTGCGGTGGTGATCTGGTATGGATGGGGGCAATACCAAGCTGATTTTGTTACCTTAGGTGTTTTAGTTGCTTTTGTTGATTATATTCATCGTTTTTTTACACCTCTTAAAGAGATTTCTACAAAATTTGCTATTTTACAACATGCNTTAGCTTCTTTAGATAAAATATTTTCGACGTTTGATATTCAAGATTATGTGCGTTCAGGCAAACAACGGTTAGTTTCTTTTGAGGGTAATGTTACTTTTGATAATGTATCGTTTGCTTATAAAGGTTTTGAAGATAAAGTTGTGTTATCTGACGTCTCATTTTCTCTAAAAAAGGGGGATTTGTTAGCGCTTGTTGGNCCAACTGGTTCTGGTAAAACGACGGTNTTACGCTTATTAAGTAAACTTTATGATGGGTATACTGGTACTATTACGTTAGATTCTTATGATTTAGCTACATTAGATTTGGCTGATACAAGACGTTCTATTGCTGTTGTAAATCAAGAAACAACATTATTTTCTAATAGTATTGCCTTTAATATTACGCTTGGAAATTCTGCTATTAGCTCGGATGCTATGGTAGAGGCTGCTAAACAAGTAGCTATTCATGAGTTTATTATGAGTTTACCAGGTGGTTATGATTATTGTTTGGAAAAAGGAAACCAATCTTTATCAGCTGGTCAGGCTCAACTTATTTCTTTTGCAAGAGCTTTAGCTAGTGATAGTCCTGTTATTTTATTGGATGAAGCAACTGCTTCTGTGGATTCTGTTGCTGAAGAAGCGATTCAAAAGGGATTGGATGTTTTATTGGCACAAAAGACGGCTATTGTTGTAGCGCATCGATTATCAACGGTTCAACATGCTGATATTATCCTTGCGTTTAATGAGGGGAAAGTAATAGAATGTGGTAACCATAAAACCTTGATAAAACAAGCTGGTTTTTATGCTAATTTATTTAATATGCAATTTGCAGGAATTTAATGATGTCACTACGATCTGTAAAGCAAACGATAACGCGCCATTATGATGATTTAGTATCTTTTTTAGATATGAACGGTATTGATTTGCAATTACCTTTATATTCATCAGCTGATATTCGTATGAATGATGTTAAAGCAGCTGTGATTGATATGAATTTATTTCCTGCTGGATTTAATAACTTATGTCGTTTAAGTTATGATGAAATTCCATTGTTATTTAAAAAAACAGTGTCAAGTTTTTTGCCTAATTGTAANCGAATTTTAATTTTAGCTGAAAATCATACACGTAATACATTTTATTTGGAAAATGTTTTTGCTCTTAAAACGTATTTAGAAGATGCTTTTTATGAAGTGGATGTTGCTAGCTTGTTTGATGATTCAATGGTAGCTGAATGTAAGGATGGTTTCACTGAATTAGAAACAGCAGCGGGGAATCAGTTGCTTGTTTATAATCTTGAATTTTTACAGGATAAGTTATCAGCATCCTATTATGATTTTGTGTTATTAAATAATGATTTAATTCAGGGTGTTCCGGATATGCTAAAAGAAATTAATGTTCCTATATACCCTTCTTTAGCNGCAGGGTGGCATTCTCGTAATAAATCTCATCATTTTCAAGAAGTTAATCGAATTATGGAAAAAATTTCTGCTAAGTTTGATATTGATCCCTTTTTTTTAACTACGTCTTTTGTGGAATGTTCAAATTGTAATATTAATGATCAGGATGATCGGTTAGAACTTTATGAGAAAGCAAAAGAGTTGTTTTCTCAGCTTGAGCTGTCTTACCGTTATTATGGTATTGATCAAAAACCTCATGTGTTTATCAAAGCTAATAGTGGGTCTTATGGGATGGGTGTAATTTCCATTGATTCACCTCAAGCAATTTTAGATTTTAATCGAAAACAGCGTAATCAATTGACGAAAGGAAAGCAGGGGCAAGTTATTAATAATTTGATTTTACAAGAAGGTATTCCTTCTTCGTTACGTATTAATAATCAGGTTGCAGAACTTTGTATATACTTTGCGAGTCGTCATTATTTAGGTGGTTTTTTTCGATTGAATTCTGAAAAATCAGATCGTGACAATTTAAATTCACGAGGTATGAGTTTTCAAAAAATGTGTGTGGATAATAATACTGAAAACCCTAGTGATCGATTGGATATGATGCATGAGTATCCAATTATTGATGATTTGTATTTTTATCGATTCTTGGGATTAGTGTCGGTGTATGCTGCTCAACAAGAGATTAAGCAATTAGAAAATAGTTACGTATGAAAATTTTATTTTTAATGAAACCATTAGCTTATGTGAAGCCTGATAAGGATACATCTGTTTTATTGATGCAAGCGTGTCAGCGTTTGGGTCATGATATTTATTTTTTGCCTCAAGGTGCTACTTCTATTACTCCTGAGGGAATTGTATTTGATGTTGTTTTAATAGCTTGTACGGGTGATAAAGAGTCTCCTTTTGATGTTAGACAACGGGAGCGTCTTCATGAAAATGATGTTGCTGCTATTTTTATTCGTACTGATCCCCCATTTGATGATGNTTATTTACATGATATGTGGGTATTAGATCGGTTGTCTGATCGTGTTCGTTGTATTAATTCTCCAGCGGGGATTCGAACGGTTAATGAAAAGCTTTGGTTAACTCAGTTTCGTCATTTGATTCCAAAGACTTGGGTGACAACATCTCGTGATATGCTAGAGTCTGTCTTAGCTGANCAAGGTCAATTAATTTTAAAACCAACCAACGGATTTGGTGGTCAGTCGATTTTTTTGTTATCGCAAGAGGATGTTAATAAGCATGTTATTTTAGATACGATGTTTGCTAAAGCTACAGCTTATGTGGTTGCTCAAGAAGTGCTTGCTGATGCAGCTAATGGAGATAAGCGTATTTTATTATGTGATGGCGAGCCTATTGGTGCTGTTTTACGGGTACATCCGGCTCATGATCATCGTAATAATTTAGATGTTGGAGGCCAAGCCTTAGCAACAGAAATTACGGTTAGAGATCAGGCGATTATTGCTGAATTAAAACCAGCGTTATTGTCGCTTGGTTTACGCTTTGTTGGTATTGATGTGATTGGTGATTATTTGATTGAAGTTAATGTAACTTCTCCTACGTGTTTACAAGAATTAAATGCCTTGGATGGATATGCTCATGAAGATGATCTTGTGAACCGGTTTTTAGCTTAACTCGTGTGAGTTTATAGTTGTAATAATTATTTGATAAAAAAAATAATTGATCACATCTTCTTTATAATATTCTTTTTATGTAAAAGCTTTATTTATTGGGGGTTAGAGACAAAAAATTTTAGTTAATTTTAGCCGTTCTACTTATGCTTTGTAAACGATCGGGTGTGTTAAAAAAGTCTCATTTTTCAGAAAGGGAGCTATGTTTAAAATGAAAGTGATGTTTTTAGAATTATCAGAAGCTCTTTTATTGAATATCTATCCTGATCATTTCTCGTAGTAAGATTCATATCATACTTCCCTTCCATACCGATTAAAAATTTCGGTTTTGGNTATTTTATCTTAGTAGGCATATCTTTGACTGAATTGAGTGTTTTGATTAATTCATTAATTGCTGTTTNTGCTTTATTTTNNTCNNNATANTGTTTAATAACACCCTGCTTTAATACGCTCATAACTTTTTTCGTAAAATCCCGGTAATTTGCAACATCTAGACTTTCTGTCTCTTGTAGACTTTNTGTCTCTTGTAGCATTGTTTCTATATCTTCCCATACCNTTTTTAAATCTTCTGTTTGTTCAATTCTAGGTCGGNAANTCTNCTTGATTTTCATATAAATTGGTGGNGATTATTGGATTTTNACTCTCATTATTCGCNTTATNTGCNTTTTCCAAAATATTTTNTATATNCTNTTNTAAACTTGTGAGCTNATTCTNTTGTAAACTTCTGAGCTCATTATCAGTCATCTTTTTGGCTNNAGTTTTANCCGTATCNATTANAGTGNTAGGGCTTNCAGNGAGACGCGNCGAAGAATGAGGATCTGCCGGTGGTTCTGCTGGAGGAGCTGCCGGTGGTGGTTNTGNTGGCAAAGGAGGCGGGGTTNCCGGTGGTGGTGTTGTTGGTGGTGGTGCTNNNGGTNGNNGTGGTGTTGGTGGTGGTGTTNTTGGTGGTGGTGTTGTTGGTGGTGGTTGTGGTGGCAAAGGAGGCGTTATTCGTGTGTTATTGGGTATATGAAGGGGTATATTATTGGCTGGATNTCCNTTACCACTAACAGACTTCATAATTTTATCCTCCCTCAAAAATCCCCCTAGGATTAATGAATTATTTTTTATTTTATATNCTAAGCGTAAATGTTTTTGCAAAACTTACACTTTATTTATACTCTATTCACTTAATAATCTGTTTTTAAACNTTTTTTACAAANACGATATCATCAGATTTCTCGTCACGAGCAGCGAAGTATGTCATTTGGACAGCGTTTATTTATATATATAGATTATTTAGCTGTATTTAGTGACGGGTAATCTAATAATTGATTCAAAACAAGGGTTAATTTAACTATGCTACCCTTTTTATTAGACTTCCCTGATTAAATACTGTTTCTTAACCTGTTTTATAACTTAAAATATGAAACATTGATGGTGCGACAGGGTTATGGACAGTTTTTATTGAGTGGTTTTTGGATATGTATCGGATCCTTTTAAAAATGGATTTATATATCATTTAAGATTTCGAGAATATTTTTCAAAGCATGCATAGGGATAACATCGTCTTTATCCTTAGGCGATAGTACATTATTAGTTTTTGGAGAAGTATCCTTACTAGACAACCATTTCACAATTTCTGTTCTCTCATAAATCTGACCATCCGTGGTTGCAACAGGATCAATAAGTTGACTTTGACTTATTGGACATTCAAGATTCGATTTAATATCATTTAACACTTTTAATAACTTGTCTTTTTCTTCTTTCAACTTTTCTTTTTGTTCTTTCAACTTTTCAATACGGTCTTTTCTAACATGAGTTATCCTACTTCGTTCATTATCAATAGATTCTAATTCAGACTTTAAGCAAGTCTCAGTTACTTTGGATTCTTGAAGTAATTTTAAAATACTGTTTTCTTTCAATTTAATATACTCATCTTTACGGGTAATTGATGATTGAAATTGATATTTTTGAAGAAATATAATTCCTAAAAGAAGCATTGTTGAGAGGTTTAATAGATAATAAATCATTAATAAATTCATGTTATTTTTCACATAGTCTGAAAATTCAGACAACTGTTCATAAAATTTAGATTTTTGTAACATTTTAATAGTTAAAGAAGTATTTCTAATTTTGAATAAATCCCACATATTATCAAATGTATTGTTAATATTTGGATGATCTAATAATTGGTATGCAATCTGATCTAATCCACTATTCAAAGCATGTAATAAAGGTTTATTATATGTATAAGGCAAAATCATTGATGTATTCTGAAGCCCATTCTCATTTGGATTAATTTGAGGATGAGATAGCAGTTTTTCAACTAAATCATCATGTTCTCTATGAATACATAATAATAAAGGGGTAATAAGTTCATAACGAAACTTTTCAAAATAGAAAAAAAATGGATCAAACCCCTTTCTAATTAACTGATCTTGAATACGAACTAAATTATCATTAGGGTTGATTGATTGATCTTCTAGCAATAAATCAATCAATTGGTTAATTTGCGGTTTGGAAAGGACATTTTCATGAACTGGGTTATAGCGACCAAATTGAATTTGATATACATGAGGATCAGATTGAATCATACTAATTTGATGCGCTTCAGGATTAGCCATAGCATGTTCAAAGTTTGGTAAGTCTTTTGTTGTTATAATAATTTGATGCCCTTCAGGATTAGCCATAGCTAATGAGCCGTATAAAACGTTAATTGTTTTATCTGGATATTTAAAGTTGTCAAATAAAATATCAATACACCTACACATATCGGAAAATAATTTTAAACCATTATTATATTCTGGTGTTCTTCGATACGATGGAACTTTTTGAGCAAGACTCCCCAATCGATAGCATGTCGCATTTACAGTCCTAAATGGATGAGATAACATTTTAGGATTATGACCAAGAAATACAAAATAATCAGAAACTAAAGCAGAAGTTCGCCGATAACTAAATTTATCAGATGCTAAAAGTAAGGAATGAATTCGATTGAAATTAATTTTCTGATTTTGTTCTGCCAAAAACAAGTTTCGATAATTGTCTGATGTTTGAGATGAATCATCTTCAGTTATCTTAGTTTGAATTTTTTGATGTCGTCTTAAAACACAAGCATCTAAACAACCTTTTTTACAAAGTTTCTGACTATTTTCAGGGTTTAATTCAGCCTTACCTAAGAAATCATCACATGTAAGTTTGTTAGAATACGTTACTCCTAAAGTGGGATTATTAAACGGATGTGGGGTTGTAGCATAATTCGTAATTCCAGTAATAGTCATAAATACTCCAATTTATATGATTACCAACTATGTTAAATAGCTAGTAGATTTAAAGTGACCGCTAAATGAAGAACATTTAATAACACGGTCCTATTATAATTATTATCGGTTTAAATAAAAATAAATTTCATTTTTTTTCAAGTTTCTTAAACCTATTGTTTTCCTTGCATACATTAGCTCTTGAAATCATGGTTAATAATGGGATATTTACATTGCATAAATCGTGCTTGTTTTCAGGGTTTGTTTAGGTGGTTTTGTTAGGATTTTATAAAGGGACTTTTTCAACAGCCCTCATCGTTTATGAGACAAAAAAGGGGGGCTAAAAAATATAATTGAAATTTTTGTCTCTAAAACACGATAACTAGATATATCCTTTTATTTCAAGATTTTATCTAGATTATCGTTAAAATGTATTAAATAATTTTAGTTAAATTACTTTTAATATTATTTAATATTTTATTTAGCAATAGGATTGTTTTCAATAGATAAGGCTTTTTCATAAACCCAAATTCCATTAATACGTTTAAATAAACTACTTTCTTTAACAGCAAATGGTTTGGTTGATTCTTTTGTTTCTAAACAGGTAACGATAAAATTAATTGTTCCTTCGTTATCAAATTCATCTCCCTTATTTTTGTTAAGAATATGTAATGATTTCCATTGGATAGGACTATGTAAAATGAAGTTTTCATCATAGGCTTTTATCGCAGGTTCAATCATGGTTTGTTTGATAAAGCTAGGTAGTTTGTATACAAATGCTGTATAGCGTGCTCGTAGTAAATGTTCGGTAGTAGGTATTTTGCTGGGATCTTTATGGTAACGTTGGCAACAGTCTTGATAGTTTTTTTTGGATTGGCATGGACATGGTTCAGGTTTCATTAATTAAATATTATCATGCTATTGTTGTATTGACAGGTATTTTAGACCTTTGTACCGTATAAGTATGATTGATGATCTTTTATTATATTCAGCTCACTATTGCCCTTATTGTCATAAGGTAGAAAACTTTTTAGCTGATCAGGATATTACTGTTAAAACAGTATACTTTGATGACGATTCATCATTAAGAGATGAGTTAGCTAATTTGGGTGGCAAGGCTCAGGTTCCTTGTTTAATTATTAAAGGAGTGCCTTTATATGAGTCTGAGGATATAATACAATGGTTTAAGGAGAATTATTAAATTATGGTAAATGATATTAAACAAACTATTTTAGCAGCACTTCCAGAGGCACTTGTTTATGTGATGGATCCTAATAATGATGGTGAACATTTTGAGGCTATTGTTGTTTCTGATACGTTTCGTGATTTATCATTAGTAAAACAACATCAAGTTGTCATGACAGCGTTAACAGATAAATTTGCAACGTCTGTTCATGCCTTAGCATTAAAAACGTTTACTCCAGAAAAATGGGAGTTAGCAAAAGATCGTTATAAAGGAGTTCAGTAATATGACAGAACAAACTATTAAAAATCAAATTGAAGAAGATATCAAAGCAAATAAGATACTTTTATTTATGAAAGGAAATAAAATGGCGCCACAATGTGGTTTTTCGGCTCAAGTTGTTCAGATTTTAAATAATGTTGGAATTGAGTATGAAACACGGGATGTATTACAAGACGAAGAGCTTCGACAAGGTATTAAAGAGTATACCAATTGGCCAACAATTCCTCAGCTTTATGTGAATCAAGAATTTGTAGGTGGTTGTGATATTATTACTGAAATGTTTCAATCTGGGGAATTACAAAACCTAATTTCATCTTAATTTTATATGACTACGGCTTGGGTTAGCTCATTACTTCAATGGTTTAATGAGTCTCAACGTGAGATGCCTTGGCGATCTCATCCTTCACCTTATCACACTTGGATAAGCGAGATTATGTTACAGCAAACACAAGTTGTAACGGTTATCCCCTACTTTCAACGGTTTATTCAATCGTTTCCATCAATAGAATCCCTTGCAAAAGCAGATCAAGATGACGTGTTAAAACATTGGGAAGGGCTTGGTTATTATTCACGTGCGCGTAACCTTCATAAAGCAGCTCAGGTTCTTGTTGATTCTTATCATGCTGTGATGCCTAGTGATTTTGAGGAATTACAACGTTTACCTGGTATCGGTTTTTATACAGCTGCAGCGATTTCATCAATTGCTTTTGAAAGTCCTGTTCCTGTTGTAGATGGAAATGTATTACGAGTTTTTACTCGTTTTTGGGGTATTTATGATGATATTCGTCAGAATCAGGTTAAAACGATGTTGTTTCATAAACTTGAATCGTATATTAAAGAAGCTAAACCTTCTGATTTTAATCAGGCCATTATGGAATGTGGTGCGCTTATTTGTCAGCCTCAATCGCCTTCGTGTACGGTGTGTCCTTTGCAACAGGATTGTTTTGCTTATGCACATCATAAACAGGCAGAATTACCGGTAAAATCACCCGCTAAAAAAGCACCTACGTTAGATGTAGTTGTTGGTGTTGTTATTTATGATAATCAATTATTAATTGCGAAACGTCCTGATGATAAGATGCTTGGAGGGCTATGGGAATTACCAGGAGGTAAGATTGAAGCTAAGGAAAGTCCAGAGCAAGCCTTGCAACGAGAATTAAAAGAAGAGGTTAATTTAGATGTTTGTGTGGGAAAAAAATTAGCTTCTGTTAAGCATGCCTATTCACATTTTAAAATTAATCTTCATGCTTATGAATGTGAGATTATTCGAGGTGTTCCGGTTGCTTTGTCAGGAACAGAAATTAAATGGGTGTTTTTTGATGATTTAAAGCAGTATGCTTTTCCAAAAGCAACCATTAAGGTTTTTGAAAAGATGGTTGTTAATGATTCTCACCTTTTTAAAAAAGTTACTAATATTAAACTATGATTTATTGTAAGCTAATAGTTTACTATTTTATTATTTAGAATAAAATTTGTTTAATTTGAATTGCTAGTTTTTATAATTCGTATATAACGGGTCCTGAAACAGGATCTGTTACACCAAGATCATTTGATAATAATTCTAATTTATCTCTAATGCTATCTAAAAATTCGATCATTTTAGGTCTAGCGTTACTGATATGGTTTTCAGATTCCCAAATACCAACAGCACAGCCTGTATTTTCTCCTGTTTTAATTACAAAGTGTTGTAGTAGTCCTTCGTAATCAATTTGATTTTTAAAGGTTGTAATAAGATTATCAAATTCACCCTCTTTTGCTTTCCATCGTACAACATTTGAATATTTCATCACGACCTCCTAATATTATCTAACTTAAGTATATAAGGGAAACTAGCTATTTCGAAATGACAAAATTTTTCAAATTAAGGTTTTAAGACAGTTTTTAGTTTTTTTAGATGATTAATGGGAGTCAGATCGGTAACCTTTGTTTGTCTTAAATCTAGAATTTCTAAATGCTTTAAGTTTTTTAATGCGTTGATATTAGTAATAGGTGTTTTGAATAAATGCAAAACTTCTAATTTACTAAGGGATGCTAATGGATTGATATTGGTTATTTTTGTGTCTGATAAAAAGATAACTTGTAGATTTGTTACTGCTTTTAATGCTTCGATAGTATTGATGTTTGTGTTTGATAAATAAACTACCTGTAAATTAAGTAATGTTTTTAATGGATTAAGATTGTTAAGTTTTTTTCCTCCAGATAAGGATAATTTATTTAATTTTTTAAGATTTTTAAGTGGGCTAATATCGCTAATTTGAGATCTGAAAATAGCTAGTTTTTCTAAGTTTATTAATTTTTCTAATGGATCTATAGTGTTAATATGAGTTCCCCATAAATAAAGTTCTTGTAAATTGTTTAAATTTTTTAAGGGAGAAATATTGTTAATGTTTTTTCCTGAAATGGCTAATTTTGTTAGTGTGTTTAAATTTTCTAAAGGGGTTAGGTTTGTAATATTTGTTTTCCATAAATAAAGTGTTTGTAGGTTTTTATAATTACGGATAGGGTTTAAATCATTTATTTTAGTTTCATCTAAGTTTAATAATTTGATATTTGTTAGGTTTTTTAATGGATCAATGTTGGTAATATTTGTTTTCTGTACAGTTAATTCAGTAAGGTTTGGACAGATATTACTAATTTTTTTTAGGGTGTTATCATTACATACTGGAATTGTTAGGCAGGTGATATTTTTTAAGGTTTCATAATAGGTGTCGTTTGTTAAGAGATGATTTAATTCATCTATTGTTTGTATGGATTTAATTAAGTTGTTTAATGTTATCTTTTTGGTATCTTTTTTTTGTGTTGTTGATGTCATTTATTTAGGTTTATTTAATTTTTTTGAAATGGTGATTGCTAGTGTTACAGTAATGGCAAAGAGTAAGACGACTAATAATGCCCAAATACCACTAAATAAATTTTTCATATAAACGGTGAAGATAATGGCAACTAAGAAAAAGAATGGGATTTCATTAATAAGTCGTAATTGCCATGCTTTTGGAGTAGGTTCATTATTAGCTAAGCGAATTCTTAATTTATTAATATAAAAGTTATACATAATAAATAGAACTACTAGCATAAATTTCATATGCATCCAGCCTTCTCGAAAGGCACCAATTTCTATGCCTAAAGCTGTGCCAAATCCAAATGTTAAAATCATGGATGGTAACGTGATGATATACCAGACACGTTTAGCGCCTGCTTTGGTTAATTCAATATTATCAGGACTGTTTTTTTGAATAGCTTCTTTTTGGTAAATGAGCATTCTTCCTAAAAAAAAGATCCCAGAAAACCAAGAAACCATGACAATAACGTGAATGGCTTTTAAATATAAAATTGTCATAAGTTAATATTATATAAATTTTTGTTCTATTAGGCTAATAAAATATCGTTATTATGATATGCTTTTATTATGCTATCAGATTTATTTAAAAAGTCCTTTACTGTTTATTTTGCTGATACGGATGCAGCACAGGTTGTTCATCATTCACGATATATTATCTGGTTAGAAGCCGCTAGAATTGATTTTTTAGATTATATCGGGTGTTCTTATGTATCTTTACAAGAAAAGAAGATTGGGTTGATGCCTGTATCCATTGATATTAATTATCATAAACCTTTATTATTTGGAGATCGTTTTGATATACATATTTCTGTAGACTCATTAAAGCATACTTATGTATCTATAAAAGGTGATGTTGTTCGGGGAACAGATCTTTGTTGTACGAGTTTGGTTAAGTTGGCTTGTGTTGATGAAACAAACTGGAAACCAATGAGAATTCCTTCTTATTTAAAGGAAGCTTTTTTTAATTAGTTAATCTCTTCTACTTTGTAGTTTTGCTAGTAATCGCAAGATTTCGATGTATAACCAAATTAAGGTTACCATTAGACCAAAAGCTGAATACCATTCCATATATTTAGGAGCTCCATTTTCTGCTCCTTGTTCAATAAAGTCAAAATCCATCACTAAATTTAAAGCTGCAATTCCAACCACAACTAAACTAAGTCCAATACTAATTAAGCCACTTCCGTGAAAGATGTTCATAGACATACCAAACATACTTAAGATAAAGGTTGCAAAATAAAATAAACAAATGCCTCCTGTTGCAGCAGCAACACCTAATTTAAAGTTTTCGGTTACCTTAATCATCCCTGATTTATAAGCACCTAATAAGCAAAATAGTGTAGAAAATGTTAATCCTACAGCTTGAATAACGATTCCAGGATACATTGCTTCAAAGGTAGCGGATAAACCTCCGATAAATAGTCCCTCAAAGGCTACATAGGCAGGTGCGGTAATATGCGCTATTTTTTTCTTGAACATAGTAATAATAGCTGTAATAAGACCAAAAATACCTCCCATCATCATTAATCCAGTTACGTTATAACCTAAGAAATAACGATTCCATGTAAATGATGCGACAATGGTTAAAATTAGTAAGAGAACTGCTGTTTTATTGACGGTTCCTTGAACGGTCATGCTTTCTGAATCTGTCATTGCATACTCATTATTGAATATTGATGCATTTAAAGCTGGATTTGATGATTTTATCATTAAAAATCTCCTTATATTTTCTAATAGATAATTATAACTAAAATTGTTTATTTAGCAATATAACTTTCTCTTAATTTAAGTATGTTTTTTAATGCTTTAAAAATATACTTTTTCTAAATAACCTAAAAATTTAAAAATACGTAATATTCGTAAAAATTTTAAACTTTTAACACCAAGTAAGGTTAATATCCCAGGAAAGAAAACGCTTATGTATGTGGGTATAATAGCGATTAAGTCAATTATTCCGAAAAAGCTATAGATATAATTTGATTTTTTTTTCAGACAATATATTTTTAAGATGTATTCTATTGTAAATGTAATGGTAAATAGCCATTCTAATAGTGCAAAAAACATCTCATAGTCTGGATAACTTGTTTCTAGTATTAGACATAATGTACTTAGGATGATGAAGCAGTTTAAACAGTAGTCACATTGTTTTCCTGCAATTGATTGAGGATCAAAAAAACATTGAAATAGTTGTTTTTTGAAATTTTTTAATGTGATTTTTGTGTAATAGTTTTTTAGAAATAGAATCATTTTTAATTGTGATCATTCCACTTATTTTAGCGTTTTAAACGTGTTTTTTTTGTTTGTAAAATTTTTTAGGTCTATTTCTTGTTTAAGTGTTTTCTTATGTTATAAGTAGGTATTGCTATTGCGTATGGATTTTAAATCGTTATAATTAAATGTAATGATATTTTTATGATATTTAAATTTGTGACATTAGTTTATTAAATGCAAAGGAGTTCATTGTGGGTAGTCAAAATTTAAGTCAAACATTGGAGGCAACTGTGTATACGGATATTCAATCAACATTAGCGGATCAAGCGGAGTATTTATTAGGACATCAATCTACAACTATTACACGTGATAGATTACATTTACCAGGTCCTGATTTTGTCGATCGTATTTTTTTTCCATCGGATCGTAATGCGCGAGTACTTAATAATTTGCAACGTTTATTTAATTCGGGTCGGTTAGCAGGTACCGGATATTTATCTATTTTGCCAGTTGATCAAGGGATAGAGCATTCTGCAGGCGCATCATTTGCTCCTAATCCAGATTATTTTGATCCTGAAAATATTGTAAAATTAGCAATCGAAGGTGGTTGTAATGCTGTTGCTTCTACGCTTGGTGTTTTGGGTTCTGTTTCTCGTAAATATGCTCATAAAATTCCGTTTATTTTAAAGTTTAATCATAACGAATTTTTATCGTACCCTAATACGTTTAATCAAATTTCATTTGCATCTGTTGATCAGGCGTATGATATGGGTGCTGTTGCCGTGGGTGCTACTATTTATTTTGGATCGCCTGAATCTGAACAACAAATTCAAGAAGTGAGTGCTTTATTTGAATATGCTCATGAAAAAGGAATGGCTACTATTTTATGGTGTTATTTGCGTAATAGTGATTTTAAGACGGCTGATAATGATTATCATACGGCAGCTGATTTAACAGGCCAAGCGAATCATTTAGGTGTGACGATTCAAGCTGATATTATTAAACAAAAATTACCAGACACAAATGGTGGTTTTAATGCGATTAAATTTGCTAAAACACACCCTAAGGTTTATTCCGAATTATCATCGGATCATCCTATTGATTTAACTCGGTACCAAATAGCAAATTGTTATATGGGTCGTGCCGGTCTTATTAATTCGGGTGGTGCATCAGGAAATAATGATTTGCAAGATGCTGTTGCTACAGCTGTTATTAATAAACGTGCAGGAGGTATGGGGCTTATTTCTGGACGTAAAGCGTTTCAAAAACCTTTAGGTGATGGTATTCAGTTGTTAAATGCAATTCAAGATGTTTACCTTTGTGATGAGGTTTCTATTGCTTAAATCAGGTTAAACAGCTTAATATATGGGTATTATTGTATTAGGTGATGATTAAATGAGCGATTGTGGTAATGTTCAAAAAGTATTTGTTCCTTCTTCTGAAGAGGAAAAAGAGCATTTAGAGACAATTTCTGGAGTAGAGATATCGGAACGTGCGGCTGAACGAATTGTGTTTTTTTGTAAGTCAGAAAAAAAAGATCCAGCTGAATTTGGGTTAAGAGTATCTGTCGTAAAAGATGGTTGCTCCGGTAATTCTTATACTATGGATTTAGGTAGTGTCGCTGATGCAAAAGAAAATGGTGATAAGATCTTTGTGGCTAATGGAGCAACTGTTATTGTTGAAAAATTAAGTTATTTATTTGTGGTAGGTTCTCGTGTTGATTATCATGAATCATTGTTAGCCTCTGGTTTTCAATTAGTTAATCCTAATATTAAACGATCATGCTCATGTGGTAGTTCGTTTGCTGTGTAGTTTTAAATTTATTTAGAGTAGTTTTATTATTTTAAACTCTTAATAAGATATATTATATTGTATACTTTTGATAACTTAAGGTTATTTTATGAAAACAATTGTATGCTTATCATCCCAAGGTTGGAATTCAGATTTATGGACGAATAAACAACATATTATGAGTCGTTTTGCCAAAAAGGGTTATCGTATTTTATATGTAAATAAAGAGATACGATCGTTTTTTGAATGTTGTTATTATAGTATGTTTAAAAAGTCCAAAGAATTTCCATATTTTGGGGTATATGATTTAACTGAGGGTGTTTCTTTTGCTAATTCTTATTCCTTATTATTTAAAAAGAAGCCTGATAAGCAACGTTTTAATGCTTATGGATTTAAACTTAAATTGATTCAACCTTTTTTTGATAAGTGTGATGATGATACGATTGTTTGGATTTATCATCCTGGATATGGTGATTATTTGGATATGATTCCTGAAAAGTGTCGTGTTGTTTATGATTGCGTTGATGATTATAAAACATTTCCAGAATTTTCTTCAGACTCAAAGCAACAATGGATTCAACAAAGTGAAGCGGCTATTTTAAAACGCGCTGATGTTGTATTTGCTACGTCTAAGCCTTTATATAATCGATTAACATCTGTTCATGATAATACGCATTATGTTCATAATGTGGGGGATTATGATCATTTTAATCAGGTGTCTACCAAATCTTATCCTAAACCAAAATCTCTTCAGGTTTTAACGGGACCTATGATTGGTTTTTTTGGAGCTTTATCTGATTTTAAGGTTGATTTTAACTTGCTTATTAAGATGGCTCATACCTTTCCGGATTATCAGTGGATTTTAATGGGGCCTTTTGATCAATCGGCTTTAGAGAAAAGGTATTTAGAACTTTTTCAACTTAGTAATATTCATTTTTTGGGAAAGATTGCCTATTCAGAACTTCCTTTTTATTTATATCATATGAATGCTTTGATGATTCCTTATTGTCTTAATGAGCATACAACGCATGTGTTTCCGATTAAGTTTTTTGAAGCTTTGGCTACAGGTAAACGTTTATTTATAACTAACTTACCTGCACTAAAAGATTATTATGATGTTGTTGATCTGTTTGATGAGGATACTATTAAGTCTGTGTTTTCTAATCTGACTCATGAAGACGATACTCGTTTGCAAAACCAATTACAATTAGCCAAAAAGTTTTCATGGGAATATCGGGTTGAGCACTTATTAGGAGCTGTATTTTCTTGAGATAAATTAAACTAAAATCATGATAATTAGTGTTTAATAGTTATGTTGTTGTGATAAGGTGATATAGTGTTGATATATATGTTATGATTTAATAGTTTATGTTAAAAGTTCTTCATATTAGTACTCCGAATGTCGTATACCCTCTTACAGGATATGGAGGTACTCAGCGAGTGTCTTGGGATTTAGCTGAAGGACAATTCTCTCAAGGGAAGTATGTTTTAATGGCGACACCACGAGGATCATCCTCATCTATTCTTCCTCTTGTTGTTATTGATAAATTTAAGTCTCTTCATCGACATTCTGGTAAGGACCTTCGTCGATTTTATCGGCTAATATCAGAAACGCTTCCTTTTTCATTTGATGTTATTCAAGGTCATGGTTATGGCATTTCTCATTGTTTAGACTTTTTTCCTAATACTTCTCTTGTTACAACAATTCATGGTCATCAAGAACCGCTTCCTGATAAGCCTGTTCATGGTGTTTTTATTAGTAATTCTCAAAAAAAAGAGTATGAACGTTATTACAAGCGGTCATTTGATTATCCGGTTATTTACAACCCTATTTATTTTGAGCAGTTTTCATATGATGATCAAAAAGAAGATTATTTGATTTTTATGGCTAAAATAGATTGGGATGTTAAAGGGATTGATGTTGCTATTCGTGTTGCTGAAGCAACTCGAAATAAACTGTATATTTGTGGTCCTGGTATGACTAGAGCTGTTAAAAAAAAGTTGTCAGATTATATTGTATATAAGGGCGAGGTATTTGGTAAACAAAAAGTAGATTTATTAAAAAAAGCAAAGGCTATTTTATACCCTACTCAGTGGCCAGAACCTTTTGGTTTGGCTCCTGTTGAGGCAAATGCATGTGGAACACCTGCTATTGTATTTAATAATGGTGCTATGCCAGAGGTGATCCAGCATGGTATTACAGGATTTATTTGTAATACAGAAGCTGACATGATAGCTACAGTTAAGAAAATTTCTGAATTAAGTTCTCAATGTATTTATGAATCTGCTTATAAACGATTTAATCATCTTCATATATCAAAGCAGTATTATGATTATTATGAATCGTTAATGTGATGGTTTTGTTAGATATTATTATAACTTTTTGATTTTTTGATATACACGTATACTATTTAATATGAAAGATTTTAATTCTTTACTGTTAATTAGTTTTGTCAAAAACCGTTTTGAAGATGGTGATTATTCGGGTGTTCCTCGTTTTGATTGGGAATTACGTAAAGTATTTTCTAATTTAGTTAGCTTATCAGATTGTTTTTATTCTCGATTATATTTGTTTTATCTTTCATTATTTTTTTCGTCAAAGACCGTTGTTATTACTTGTAATGAACTTTCACTTGCCGTTCCAAAAAAGTTAAATACTATTGTTGTTCATCATGGGATTGCGCAAACTCACTTTGATAGAGATGAACAATGGCGTGATTCGGAAGCGCAATTATTTTGTCATGCTCAAGAAAAGATGTATAAATTACCTAATCGTATTTTTGTATCTCCTTCAATGTGGTGTGCTACTGAATTTTCTAATCATTATAACGTGAAAACGGCTTGTGTTATTCCTCATTGGGTAGAGCCTATTAAGAAAGATCCGATAGATGCTACAAAAAAACCTATTATTTTAGGAGATTGGCGTAGTTATAATAAGGGAGATTATCTTATTGATACATTAAAAGAAAGGATGCCACACGTTGAATTTCTGCAGCTTAAGTGTACGTATTATACACGTATGCATTTTTATAAAAGGGCAAGTGGATATTTAAGTTTAAGTTTGTCTGAAGGTGCTAATTATTCGATGGCTGATGCTGAATCTGCTAAAATTCCTATTTTATCTACTGATGTTGGGTTAGCTTATGAATTTAATTGTAATATTATTTCTTGGAAAGATAGAGATAATATAGACTTATTAGAAAATAAATTAACTCAGTTATTAACTCAATCGAAATCAAGCTCTTTTTATGATACATGGACGTTTGATGATTGGTCTGATGCTTGGAAAAAGGTAGTGTCACGTTTTTATGACTCCCATTAAACTTGTTTTTTTAATTGCTCTTAAACAAGAAGTTCCTGAATTTTTAGTTACTACTAAGGGGTGTGCCAGTGTTTCTTTAAAGGCGTTATTAGCAGGTGATTTTCGTGTTTTAGAGGATACATCATTATCAGTATTAAGTATTGTAACTGGAGTGGGTCGAGATGCTAGTATTAAAGCTGCAACTTGGGTTAAAGAGTATTTAAAACCTTATCAGGTTATTAACTTGGGTTGTGCAGGATCTCAATCGAAACATATTGCTATGGGTGATATTGTTTTGGCTTCATCTGTAACATCTCAAGAAAGCTCCCCTATTGCTTGTTTAGATCGATTACCTGTATTGGGCGATTTGTCTGCTTCTATTTCCTTAGTTAGTTTAGGTTCTGTTTGTCATATTGGTGATGAGATTGATACGGATGTGGTTGATATGGAAGCGTATTGGCAGGCACAAATTTTTTTAACATCTTCGATTGCTTTTTCGTCAGTTAAATATATTACGGATACTAATGATGAGATTACTCGACGTGATATTACAAAGCAATTTCCTGCTTTAAGGGATTGTTTTAATAATTTTTTTCAACCTATAGTAGCTAGGCTTAGTAATTGTTTTAATTATTCTATTTCTGTTGTGATTCCTACTTATAATCGAGCATCATTGGTTGTTCGTGCTGTTGAATCGGTATTACAGCAATCTTATCCATGTGATTGTATTGTGATTGATGATGCATCAACGGATGATACGTTAGATCAGTTATCTGTTTTTGGTGATAGGATTCAAATTGTTTTACTGTCTAAAAATCAAGGGGTTTCAGCTGCTCGTAATCAAGGGGTTTTGCTTTCTAAAACACCTTGGATTGCTTTTTTGGATTCGGATGATGTTTGGAAACCTGATAAATTAGCTAAGCAAGTTGCTTATCTGAAACGGCATCCTTTGTTTGATATTACTCAATCTGATGAGGATTGGATTTGCAACGAAAAACTAAAACAGAAAAAAGTATATCATTTAAAACAAGAAGGTTGGTTTTTTCATCGTTGTTTAGAACGTTGTTTAATTAGTCCATCGGCCGTATTGCTAACAAAACGTTTGTTTGATGATTATAATGGGTTTAATCCTGATCTACCTGCTTGTGAAGATTATGATTTATGGTGTCGTATTACCCGTGATTATCCTGTTGGGTTTAATAAGGATGTTGGTATGGTTAAATATGCTGGCCATGCTAATCAGTTATCAGCACTACCTTTTCTTGATCAATATAGGCTTAAGACGTTATCATTTTTGTATGATCAAGAAAAAAATATGGTTTATAAATTGTTGATTGCTACGTTATTGATGCTTAAAGAGCGTATTGTTTCTCAAGGGAAGTTAAAACGCTTAGCTACTCAGAATCATGTGATTTTATGATAGGTTTATTATGACTGTTCAGATTGTATTTGCGATACTATTTAGTTTTTTATTATTAAAACCCAATCCTCAAGGGTTAAATTATCAGGGTGATTTACATTACGTTTCTGATGTTAATTTTCATTATGATTTAACTTATATGGATCAGGGGGAACAGAAGGTTGAACAACAGATATTTGAACAATTTTTTATGGCGATTGATGAAGCTGAAACTTTTATTTTGATGGATATGTTTTTATTTTATGATTCTATTAAAATAACTTCTCCTCATATTTTGATTGCGACTGACTTAACAAATCGTCTAATTGCAAAAAAGAAAGATAAGCCTGATATTAATATTGTTGTTATTACGGATCCTTTTAATACAAGTTATGGGGCAGATATACCAGAGCATTTAGAGAGACTTAAAGCAGCTGGTATTGCTGTGGTTATTACGGATTTAAAGAAATTAAGAGACTCTAATCCTTTGTATACCACTATTTGGCGTTCTTGTATTCAGTGGTTTGGTACAAAAGGGAAAGGCTGGTTACCTAATGTTGCGGATCCAGATGGGGATAAAGTGACGTTACGGTCTTATTTATCCTTATTAAATTTTAAGGCAAATCATCGGAAAGTTTTATTAACGGATAAAATTGGTATTATTGGCTCAGCTAATCCGCATGGATTAAGTAGTATTCACTCTAATATTGCTTTTTCTTTTAAGGGTCCTATCTTAGCTGATCTTGAAGAAAGTGAACGTGCAGTACTGACATTTTCTGATTTTTTATGGCCAAGTTATTTTAATGCTGACCAAGTTAGTACAGGTAATGTTGGTATTCAGTTGATAACAGAAAAAAAGATTAAAGATCAGTTAATTAGGTCTTTTGATTCAACGGTGGAAGGAGATTCAATTGATATTGCTATGTTTTATTTGTCTAGCAGAGGTATTATTCGATCTTTAAAAAGAGCGGCGAAGCGTGATGTTACTATTCGATTAATTTTGGATGCTAATAAAGATGCTTTTGGTAGACAGAAAGGTGGGGTTCCTAATAGACCTGTCGCCTCTGAATTAGTTCGTAGATCAAAACAAGATATTCAGGTTCGTTGGTATAATACACAAGGAGAACAGTTTCATTCCAAGTTGGTTCTTGTTTCTCAGTCTGATAGGATTACTATTTTTGGAGGATCTGCTAATTTAACACGTCGTAATATTCATAATTATAATTTAGAAGCTAATGTTAAAATTATGGCGGATAAAGATTCCTTAATTACCAGTGAGGTTACGTCTTATTTTAATGACTTATGGTTAAATAGAGGTGGATCTTATACGCTTGATTATGATGTTTATAAATCTAATAGTATTTTGAAAACAGTTAGATACCGTTTTCAAGAGTTTTCAGGATTAAGTACGTTTTAATTGTATTTTTATGATGGTGTTTTAACTAGGCTGTATCGTTTTTCGATATAAGTATTTAGGA
>NZWE01000028.1 GCA_002697535.1 Actinomycetota bacterium
CCACTAATATTAAATTTTGCTTGATCTCCTCCTACCAATTGATAACTACTTATATTTCCATCTGGATCCGTTCCACTTAACGTTCCTACCACTGTATTATTATTTTTATTCTCATCAACCGTTGTACTAGACAAGGCTATATCGGTTGGTTTTTCATTCACATTATTTACATTAATTGTAAATGCTTTATCTTTATATAACCCTTCAGTGTCTTTGGTTCTTATTGTTACTGAATAGGATGATTTAGCTTCATAATTAAACGTTTCACTGGTTCTTAATTTGGTTCCACTAATATTAAACTTTGTTTTATCTCCGCCTACTAATTCATAACTGCTTATATTTCCATCTGGATCTGTTCCACTTAAATTTCCTACTTCTGTATTGTTACCTTTATTCTCATCAACTGTTTTATTAGATAATGCTATATCGGTTGGTGCTTGATTAGGGTTAGGTGCACTACCCATATTTAATGAACCTATCGGTGTTGAATCGGCATTATCTTTTATCCCATCTCCATCACTGTCTACTCTATCTGTTAAGCCCCATTTAACACTTAAATAATAGGTTATTTTGATAATCTCATTATTGCTTAATGTTTTGCTAAAATAAATAATCTCTGATATTTTCACATCGGAATGATCGGCTCCATTTGAATGTATAGCCCCCATCTTAAAATTAGAATTTACACCATCATAATGTGAATGATTATATGTTTGAGTTTGAGTTCCATGTGAGCTAGTATGGGTTCTTAATGTCCATGGATTATTTCCATCTACTATCCCAATACCCAAATTTGGTTCGTTTAGGGCTATATTAATATTTAATTGTCCATGACCTCCTGTTGGTCCATCTAATGTGAATTTTGATGTATTTTGACCCCATCGTCTAATAGCCCAATCATTATCTCGACTTCCATGCCCCACAACATAGCCCCAACTGTGTGAACTTGGCATCTGAAAAACTACAAATACAGTTTGATTGCTTCCAGCATTAAAATTATTTGATGACATCCACGATCTATAGAACTCTAAAGCTTCTTGATTATTAAGCCCATTTTGTATAAATTTTGCACTTCCTGATACATGATTGTTTCTACCACTTAAATCTTTCCATGTTGACACGTTTGCATTATTGCCTATTCCTGAATTATTGTTGTTATTAATATTCTTTGCATCTAGCCATACCAGCACATTATCTCCATGATTTGTAACTACCTGTGAATAATCTGATGAACCTCCACTACCCCAGACTAACGTTGTTCCATTATATGAAAATATGTTTCCATAATCTTTTGGAAAATTAGCATTACCATCTAATACATAAAAATAATTTTGTAACGAGTTTGACCAACTAGATTGAGGACCTCCATACCACCATACATCCATTGATGCTCCACCACCATCTTCTCCAAAAACAATGTAGATAGGGTAAGCTGTCCCTGCTGTTAAATCGATGTTTCCTTCACGTGTTACTCGACCATGCCATCCTCCATTATTAACAACTTCTACATAGGATCCATTTTTTTTGATAAATAATCGTGATGAATCATCTGATGCCGTTTTAAAATAATACTTTCCTGTTTGAGGTGGTATAAAGTAGCCTGTCCAGCGATAGGAAAAACGGTCACCTTCATTTCCTTTATTAATTACTGTTACGGCAGATTCAGCTCTAGCAGGATTTCTGTCTTCAAACCATCGATTATTATTACATGGCAAACAATTATCTGCAAAATATCCAGATCCGACTCCTGAAAACCATTCATTTAAGCCTTTCTCTTCCTCCCCACCAACCTGTAATTCTGTTCCATTATATGAATAAGATAATCCATCTGTATTAATTGGAAAGTTAGCGTTGTCATTTATTACATAAAAATAATTTTCTAACGAGTTTGACCAACTAGATTGAGGACCTCCATACCACCATACATTCATCGATGCCCCACCATGATTTTCTCCAAAAACAATGTAGATTGGATATACCTTACCTTCCTCTAAATCGATGTTTCCTTCACGATGTACTGTACCATGCAGTCCTCCATTATTAACAACTTCTACATAGGATCCATTTTTTTTGATAAACAATCGTGATGAATCATCTGATGCCGTTTTAAAATAATACCGTCCTGTTTGTGGTGGTATAAAGTAACCTGTCCAGCGATAGGAATATTCATGGCCTTCATCTCCTTTATCAATTATCTTTACAACCGATTCTGCTCTAGCAGGATTTCTGTCTTCAAACCATCGATTATTATTACATGGCAAACAATTATCGTTAAAATATCCAGCATCGATTCCTGAAAACCATTCCTTTAAGCCTTTCTTAAAATTAGATCCACCTTGATTTGCTTGATTTCCTTTATATGCTACTATTTCTACTCGGCCATGATCGCCATCTCCATTATCTCCACCTCGGCCATAATTACCATTTTCAATAATCGGTTTTCGATCATTAATATCACCTCGTAATGCTCGAGAATTATAATACGTAATATTGGTAACCGTATCTTTTCTGCCATTAGCATCTTCTGTTGAATTTGCTGAACCCCATTGATCACCGGATAAGGCTGATGATCCATTTCGTCCTACGAAACCAGATCCACCACCGCCAGAGCCATGGTTACCATTTGTACCGCCGCCACCGCCGCCGCCATAATAACCGCCGCCGCCGCCGCCACCTCCCCAACCATTACCTGTAATTGACCCTCGCCCACCTTGCCATTGATTTCCTACTCCTCCATCCTCTCCATTTCTAACAGCGCCAGTACCTTTCGCTCCTGCTCCAGTTTGTGTTGCAGCTCGACCTGCTTCATTACCCGAATTATAACCATCTGTTCCTTTTAAACCTCCTCCTACACCACCATATTTGTTTGAACCACCATAACCCCCACCACCACCGCCTCCGGCTGTTAACACTTCGTTTGATCCTATAATAATCGCAGACCGTCCACCACCTTGACCACCACTATTTCCTCCATCATTTCCTGATCCACCACCGCCTCCATACCCATCTCCTGTCTGTGTTCCTTTTTGCCCACCTTTACCCACGATTACGGTTATACTCGTTGCTCCTGAAGGAATCGTAATGATACTTTCTGTATACCCCCCAGGTCCTCCATATCCATAACCATTGTTTGCAGCATTTCCTCCACCAGCTCCCCATAACTTTACTTTTACATACCCTGTATTTGCTGGTAAATTATAGGTCTGATCACCACCTGTGTAATTAAAATTCTGAGAACCTAAATTTGTTAAACTTGACTCATTTAAGGCTAATAATGTTACCTGTAATCCACCTATCAAAAATAATGACATTAACGTTATCAAAAAAGGTTTTTTTCTATTATTTTTTTTTATATTAAATACACTTAAGAGCAACTTTGTTGCTCTTAAGTAATGCTTTCCAATTTTTTTTAGATCACTAAAGCGATCTAAGGATTTGGGTATTTTGGGTTTTCTATATTTTTTCATACCTAAAACCTCACACCCATTTGAACTCTATATATATCCGAAAAGTCATCAATGTTTTTGTACGACACGTCTAAGTCAAAGGCTCCTAGATTAACTCCTACCCCTAAAGAGATATTAAATAAATTGGATAATTGATTACTTCCTAATCTAATATTTAATTTTTCATGCAGTTTAATTATCGAAGCATAAGACATCGCACTTTTATGTTCCAAATAAACATAATCTGTTAACACTATTAGTTTATTTTTTAACAACTCAGGCGAGTACTGAATTCCTATTCTTGCTATTTTTCTTAAATTGGCTTGATCGTTTAAAAATTTAACTTTTCTTAGATTAATATTTGATAAACTCATTCCTACAGAAATGTTCTCTTTAAGTTTCTTTTGCACCCCAAAGTCCATGGCTATTGTTTTAGCTTTGTAAGATGCTAATACTTCTTCTACATACTTAGCCGAAATACCAACATTTGAATTTAAAATCTGCTTTGCATATGCTATTAATAACAAACTCGCTTTATTATCCACTGATGATGAATTTCCCGCTTTATCTGTCCATGTTGTTTGCTGATAGGCTCCATACGTTAACAAGGTATAACTTATGGCAATATCACCATCAAAATAGGGTTGAATCATTTCAAATTGCTTGTACTCAACATCTTCAATATACTTAAATAACTGCGCTGAAATTTTTCGACTGGAATTAATACTTAAACTTGCAGGATTAATAAATAAGGCATTTGAATCATCCGAAGCTGTTACTGTATTTGACAACGAGGCTGTATAAGGGTTATTTATTAGCTCTAAAAACGACATGGCATACGTTCCTGTACTTGCAGAAATAGAGACCGTCCATAGACATAAAATCCAAACTAAAATGAAGATACGGTTTGTACTCATTTTTATCTTGCCCCTTTTTTATTTACCCCACAATATAATATCTTCCCATTTTTTTACTAAAATAAACCTATTTTTGTGTTTATTTTCATTCTTTTCTATTTATTTTTTCATTTTATTTTTCTTACTAATTCGTTAATATGTTAATTAATGGTTTCAAAAATTATTAATTTTATAAAAAATCAAAAAGGTAATTTGATTATTTTTTTCTTTATTTTTATATTTTCTACCTATTTTAATTATGTAAATTCAGTTCAAAACCAAGTTATTCTCATCAAAAAAAAGCATGCTGATATTGAACAATTACTTGATTTTCATAAAATGTTCATGAAACGATTTCTACAAGAAGCTTCATTTAAGGACACTTACTCACAACAGTCTTTACAAGCATTGATTGACTCTATCAGTCAAAAATCGTCTAAAAAAGATTCTCTCGGCTATGCATCTACCTGGATAACCTTGTTTAACACCTATTTATCGAACAATAATTCCGAAACCATTACTGACTATTACGTTATTAAACAAAACTACCAAGCACTTCTGTCTGGTATCATTCGTTACAATGTTGAGGTTAATCGCTATCATGATTTAATCTCTCAACGACCCTTTAATTTAATTTATCTTAATAGCTCATTGGAAACATTTCGTGATATCAACAATCCTGTTTTAAATCTTACTGGCTTTGAGATTATTTATTAATGGCAGCTCAAACACTTGGCTTTATTGGATTTGGAAACCTTGCAAAAACACTGTACCATGGCTTTAAAGATGACCTTTTCAAACACAATATTCGCTTATTAATTAATTCTCGAAGTACCTCTGCGAACACTTCAGATTTACCTGATTATGTATCCAAAAATACTGTTTTAGCAGACTCTGACGTTATTGTTATCGCAGTTAAACCACAACAACTTAGTAGTATTATGCCTGAATTAACTGCCATTAATTGGACAAACAAATGTCTTGTTAGTCTATTAGCAGGTGTTCCTTTAGCTACGTTTAAACAGACCTTACCTGGTTTAACTCATGCGTTTCGCGTTATGCCTAATACAGCAGCTCAGTTTAAACAATCAATGACTACCTATTCTTGCTTAGAAACTACTCATTCTGACTATGAAATGTTTATTACATCCTTATTTTCCTCTCTTGGTTCTATTGTAAAAATTGATGAATCTAACATGGATTTTTCAACGGCCTTATGTGGTAGTGGGCCCGCTTTTTTATTTCAACTTTTTCAAGATATGATTGACCTAGCTGAAGCTGAGGGGTTTTCTACTCAACAAGCACGGCTAATGATCAATCAAATTGTAACTGGGGTTGCTGATTCACTTAATAACCGATCCGAAGCTATCCCGACACTTATCAAAGAAATATGTTCCCCTAAAGGAACTACCGAAGCAGGATTAGACTTCTATCAAACCAACAAACTTTCTGACATATGGAAAACTGTCTTCCAAACTGCGAAAAATCGTTCTGAAGAACTATCCAAAAAATTTTAATCAGTATAAAATAACAACATATGGTTTATCTTTTATTATATAGAATTCTTGATTTTCTGTTTCAAGGCTTATATTTATGTCTTATTGTGCGTGTATTATTATCATGGATTCCTCATGATCGATACCACCCACTCATCTCTTTTTTATACGATGTAACAGATCCTATCTTAAAACCGCTTCAAAATATTATCCCTAGCTGGAAACTAGGTATTGATCTATCTCCCATCTTAGCCTTTTTTGCTATTGGTATAGTACGAGACTTGATCTTTACATTACTATTTTAGCTATTTTCTGGAAAATTTATGTCTTTCATAGCCGCTGTCTTCTCCTTAAGCTCTACACTGTTTAAATAGTATCAAATTTTTTCTATTTACAAAATCCAATTCCAGCACCTTTTTTTGACAAAATCTGCCCTTTTTCTTATTTTTTTACTTAAATTTCAGTTTTTTTTTATTTTTTTTAAAAAAAACTGAAATTTCTTCCAATCTCATCACGATAACTACATAAACAAATAATTAAGGGGCAAAAAAAATGAGACAATTATTCTTTAACTTAATTTTACTTTCAATCATATTGGTTCAACCCTATTTTATTTACGCTAACTCAACATCTGCTAATATTTCAGGTAGCGTTACTTCTATTAATTCTCTTAAGGCTGTTTCACATAAATCTTCTTCATCTCAACTAGAACATGTTATTACATACGAATTTTCAAATAATAATTCGAATGGCTATACTATCCATATTCGTGCTAATAACCCTGGTTCTGATATCACTGTTACAAAAGAGCATTCTAATGATGGCTTTTGGGGATCTAATTCTATTTCCTTTATCCAATCTATCAACACAACGTCTATCAAACAAGTATCTGCTGAGGTTCCTTTTGTTACGAAAGCTACTTATAAGGCTAGATTTACCGTTAAAATTACATCAGCAACACCTTTAACCACCACTGATATCTACCAACTTCTTTCTTTTAATGTCCAAAACCATTCTCATTCTTATGTTGCTTTAGCTCAGTAATCACAGTACCTTACGCAATACAAGTATACTAGTTACAGAACTAGCTTTTATATCCACATAAAACCCATCCATACTTGGCGAAGATACTACACGGTATCTTCCTAAGCAATTTTCTATATAGTTACTTTATTAACCCAAAAGATACGTATTTAGATCCATTAATACCTCTCTTGCCTGCTTCACTTTTTTGCATAAGCTAGCTTTTATATCTACTCCCTTTGTAACCAACAATAAAACAATATTAATCCTTTGAAGAAGATGATTTAATACCTTATCGTCAGTGATTAAAAAAACTTTTTATACGGGTTGATGAATTGAAAAGGTAACAACGCCCCATATCATCAGTTCTTGATCCGTTACCTCTAGCGGTACAAACTGACTATTTTCTGAAATTAAATACACTTTATTCTTATGATACCGTAAACGCTTGACCGTAAAATCACCATCAATCATCGCTACAACAATACGATTATGAGCTACCTCAATGGATCGATCAACCACTAAAATATCGCCTGAAAAAATTCCCGCTCCAATCATAGAATCCCCCGATACCTTTACATAATATGTTGACAGCGGATTTTTAATTACATAGTCATTAATATTAAGTCTATTATCCATAAAATCATCAGCTGGCGATGGAAATCCCGCCTGAACTTTTGACACAAAAAAGGGTAACGCATCATTAGCTTTACCCACTATCTCTGCCGACTGAATTACCTGACAATACATCCACTCATAATACCACTTAAATAAGTGGCTGTCGATTATTACAGCTCTACCCCTATCACTGATCTAGCATTAGCTGATCTATTTTTTTTACAAAATACTCAACAACCTTATCATCAGGGTTTAACGCTAATAATTCCTTAAATCTAACGCTCGCTTCCTGATACTGCTTATCGATATACAGTTTCTGACAACGCTCATAAGCTGATAATAACGGCTTATTTACCGCTGGATCTAACAACTCATGTACCATCACATCATTCTTCACTCCTTTTAACGACATAGGCTCCAAAGGCCTTGTTAAGACTTCATCTTCTATCTGATACTTTGTACTATCTGAAATTAATGAATACGTGTTAAATTCCTTGTTTAAAGCTTCTAACCTTGCACAAATATTTACGTCACTACCAATCGCTGTATAATTAAATCGTTCTGAAGAACCAATATTTCCAATAACAGCACGCCCTGAATGTAAACCAAATCGTGTTTTAAATTTTGACAAAACAGGATCTGACTGAACTCTTTCAGATTCCAACTCACGCTTTATTGCCATTACACACCTTACCGCCTGCAATGCATGCTCTTCTAACCTAATAGGAGCTCCCCAAAATACCATTAATGAATCCCCAATATACTTATCTATCGTCCCCCCATACGCCACTACTTTTTCTGATAACAACTCAAAATATCGTGATAAATATACCGATACATTTTCAGGATTTTCTCCATCAGAAAACGCTGTAAAACCTTCAATATCAGTAAACAAAATTGTAACGTTATACATCTCTCCACTAATTCCAGCGCTCTGATTCGTATCTAACAAATGTTTTACAATTGTCTTTGGCACGTACTGAACAAACGAATCAAAAGCAACTCCCAAAGCATTAACAGACTGTATCAATTCACTTACCTCATCTACAGGCGACATCAACCTTAATGAGGCTACCTTTTCTAGCTGCTTAATCTTGTTTGCTTGATTTGAAATCTCTTTAATTGGCCTTGAAAATAACCTAGAAAATAAAAATATAATTAAACAGCCAATTATCAAAATTACTGCACCAAATTTTAAACTCTGGTGACGCATCGTCAAAATCTCATTAATCAACTCTTTTTCTGGTATTGCTATGACATATTTCCAATTTTTAAAATAATCGCTTCCTACATCAGATTCTGTAAAATAATACATCTCATCTTTAAACTCTATCTGATCAAAATCTTTTTTTGTTGTAAACTTATGAAACAATTTAATCATCTCAAAACTTTCTTGCTTTTTTACATTACTTTCTTTACTGACAATATACTTTCCCTTTTCCTTGTCAATAATGGCTATAAAAGACTCATTAGAAATATCTACAGAACTTAAAAATGTTTGTAAATTTGTTAGCAATAAATCAATACCAACCACCGCGACTAGCTGTCCTTTTTGATTACGAATCGCTTTTGATAAGGTGACCCCTGGTTTTTTTGATTCAAAAAATGTATACACTTCTGTCTCAAACACCCCTTCTTGACTAATAGCTCCCCCATACCATGGCCTCTCTAAAGGATTATAGGAAACTCCTGTTTTATTTTCTGATTTTAGTAATGTTTTATCTGAATCAAATAATATTGTTTTAGTACTATTTTTTTTACTTTCTATTAATACCATTTTTAATGGGTCTGAATCAGTAGCCATTAAGAATGATTTATCGGGTAACGCAATGAACACATTATATAACTGCGGATACGTTTCAACATAATTTAACAAGACTTGTTGCAACCGTCTTGACTTTAACGTTAACTTTCCATCTACTCTTGCAAAGGTCTCTATCACATTAATAAAATTATTAGATGGCTCTACTAATAATTCAAACTCCTGCTTTACCTGATCAGCAATTGATCCATTTAATCGCTTTGCTAACTTTTCTATCGCATATTCTGACTTCATAAATGAGTATGTTACTAACGTTATCACGCCAACCGAAAATAATACCGAGAACAATATAGTTATACTAGAAAAGATTGATATTTTTTTATTTTTCATAAGCCTTTTTATATACTGCTCCATTTTAGCTTTTCTTAAACATCTTTCTTACATAAACCTCTCTTTATCACCTTATGTTTTTAACTAATATTAACCCCCTTCTTTTTAACCCAAATTATTTTAATAAAATTTTTATTAACGTACGTTATATTACCTATATACAGACACAGGATTTTCTCTTTTTTGTATTTATTTATATGTAAATTTACTGTATATTTATACTTAATATTATTTTTTTGAAATTTTTATACATTTATTTACGATAATTATATAAAAACAAAAAAAATTATTAAGGAGTTTTATATCATGTCATTAACCGGATCTTCTACATACAACTTAAATCAACGCCCCGCCCCTGCTAAGAAACGTAAAACCTCCCCTCATGATCCTACCCCTCTATCCATAATAAATGCATGTACTCGAAATGGCGGCAAGAAAACCGCATTGACACCTACAAAACGCAGATCCTCCTCAGAAGATCGAGTAGCACCTAATTCTGATTCAGGTTATTCTACAAAACGCAGACAAATAAAACTTGAAGATATGGATCCAGCTGAACAAAAAGCTCTGCAAATAAAACATCTTAAATTTTTTTCTGAGCATTATGAATTTATAGATGAGGGTGCCAATACTAAAGCTTTTTTAAGTGATGATCGTAAGGTCTTTTTAGTCTCTAAAAAGCCTCAATCTTTTGAAAATCAAGAACCAAAATGCAAACCACATCCAATCGCAGGAGTACCAACTGTATACCCAGTCGGTTCCTTTCAAATCATGGACTATGCGGGTCCAGATGGCTATACTTATCTTAAGAACATATTGCAACATGGCTGCCCACAACCAGACGCAACCACATCTAATCAATCAGCTGAAACCCTCAATAGACTTTCAAGAGATTTTCGAGAAACTGTTTTTGCTGACTTACTTCAGTCTTTAAGGTCTCTACATCAACAAGGCTATACTCATCGTGATATCAAGGCCGAAAACTTTGCTTTTAACCCCTCTACCCAAAAAGCTTCATTCATTGATGTATATGACATTAACAACAAAAACCCAGAGAAATTGACAGGGACACCTTCAACAGCCCACCCTCTTCACTATGCATACTTACACCCAGAGAAAACTGATGAAATCCTTAATAAATATCTTAAGTATTTTTGCGCTAAACATACCGAATATACCAATCATATTCAAACTTTAAGCTCTAGTCTTCGATCTAATCCGAATTATCAACAATATGAACAATTACAAACTACTCTAAGCACACTATCTAACACTGATCCAGATATTGAGACAATAAAATCAACCCTGGCATCCCTTGAAAACATATTAAAAAATGATCTTGACCAATATGAATTTTGCAAGTCAAAACAAAATTTCTACGGTACTGAACACAGTCGATCACTTGCCTATCGCTCAAAACAGGTACCTCCCCTAACAATAGAATTATGGAAAAAATTTGATACCTATAGCCTTCATATAACGGAGTTATTGTTTTTACTTGTTCAGGTAGACGCTGCTTTTGGGAATAGCAATATTAGGCTAGCTAATCAATCTAATTTCATTATAGATAATCTTACTAATCAAAATAACTTTTTTTGGAAATTTTATAAAATTGATCAAGATATTAACTATTTATTACAATTAATTGATCAAGATCCATCCGGCACTAAAACCATTCTATCTGCAGAAATTCAACGAATACATACATTAAATCAACTATTTTTCTCAGTTAAACATATCACTGATATTCCAACAGCAGAAACGTTGGTTCCTCAAACCGTTACGCCATCAGCTAGCTCAGACTCTTCTGATACTAGCTCAGAACATAGCTACAACTCCACACCTCCTGCAGAATTAACAACAACAACAGCATCAGAAGCACCACCACTACCACCACCACCAGCAACAGCAACAGTCAAGCCTGATTCAACATCATAATCCACTTAATGATTAATATTATTTACCTTAATACTAGCTATCTTTACTAGCTGATACATATATTTTATATTAAACATCAGCTTATATACTTTCTATCTTTTAAGTTACTCATATATGTTATAATTCAGCATCATGACATCAAAACGAGAACATCTTACAACACCTAACAATCAAGCTCCTGTTCTGATGCACTCCTGCTGTGCCCCCTGTGCCGCTGAACTAATGGAAGCCATGGTTGAATCTAAGATCCCTTACTCCATCTTTTTCTACAATCCTAATATTCACCCTAAAAAAGAATATGAGATTCGTAAACAAGAAAATATTCGTTTTGCACAAAAACATAACATTGATTTTATCGATGCTGATTATGATACTGATAATTGGTTTGAACGAACTAGGGGTCAAGAATACGAACCCGAACGTGGCAAACGCTGCACAACATGCTTTGATATGAGGTTTGAACGAACAGCGCTATATGCTCATGAACATGGCTTTCCTGTGATCACATCAAGTCTTGGTATTTCTCGTTGGAAAAATATGGAACAAATTAATGATTGTGGGATTCGAGCTGCAAAACCCTACGAAAGCTTAACTTACTGGACGTATAATTGGCGTAAAAAAGGGGGGGCAGCAAGAATGTATACCATCTCAAAAGAAGAAAACTTTTATCAACAAGAATACTGCGGTTGTGTATATTCCCTTCGCGATACCAATCTTTGGCGTAAAAAAACAAATCGAAAAACCATTCGATTTGGTGAAGCATTTTATTCGTGACCAACAATCTTACTTAGAATTTAAAATTACTTTTACAGCCTCTAAAAGATCCGTCGCTATATAATCAGGCTTTGTTTTTCCACTAACAGCGTTTCCTGTTTTTACCCCTATTGTTTTAACACCGGCTGTTATACCTGCCTGGATATCACACTCTGAATCCCCCACCATAAATGATTCTGAAAAATCAATATTAAACTCTACCTTTGCCTGAAATAACATGCCAGCTTTTGGTTTACGACACTCACATTCCTTAATATAAGGATTATTCTTGTTACTACCATTTCCCTCAGGATGATGTGGACAATAATATATTTTATTAACATAGGCTTCTTCTTTTTTTAACTCCGCCTCCAATTTTTCGTGAATTAATTCTAATGTCTTCTCTGTACAGATATTGCGTGCTATTACAGATTGATTTGTTACCACTACAACTATATAACCTGCTTCATTTAATTGCTTTATCGCGTAAGCTGCAAATGGATACAGCACTAATTCATCAGGACTTTTGATATAAGATGTATCTACATTTATCACGCCGTCACGATCTAAAAAAATAGCCTTCATTTTTTTTTCTTTTTGAAACATAACCTACATTATTTTATCAGATTTTATACTTATATATTATATACTCAAATTTATGAAATCAAACGTTTCTCTTTCGCAACAAGATAACACTTAAAGAGATTTTAGTTGCAAAAACAGTTACTTTTATATACCCTCATCATTACTATTTCTTATGTCTTTATCAATCATCATGCCATGCTATAATGAGAAACTAACCATTGAGTCTATTCTAACACGTGTACGTAACTGCCAACCTGATGCCGAACTCATTGTTGTTGATGATGCCTCTACAGATGGATCAAAAGAATGGCTTCAAAACCATACTACAATCTTTAACTTTCACTTAATCTGCCATTCTAAAAACCAAGGAAAAGGGGCTGCTTTGCAATCTGCTTTTCCATTAGTTACTCAGGATATTATTATTATCCAAGATGCTGATTTAGAATATGACCCCCATCATTACCCACAACTTATCAAACCTATTCTAGATAATCGCTGTGATGTTGTATATGGATCTCGCTTTCTCACAAAACAAATACCATCTTCATCTTATCTATTAGCTTATTTAGCTAACAAATTTTTAACACAATTAACCAACCTAGTTACCCCGTTACAGTTAACGGATATGGAAACCTGTTATAAAGTGTTTCGTCGTGAGATTATTCAATCATTACATTTAAAGGAAACTGGTTTTGGCATTGAACCTGAAATCACAGTAAAACTAGCTAAACAATCCTATCAAATTCTTGATATTGCTATCACTTATAATCCACGACGCTATCATGATGGCAAAAAAATTGGCATAGCTGATTTTTTCTGGGCTATTTGGTGTATTTTTCGGTATCGATTCTTGAACTAATGTTTTAAAAGTGACACAATAATTATTAGTATTTAATTAGCTGGAGTTTTGATAATGAAACGTGTTTTAGTATGTGGTGCAGGCGGGTTTATTGGTCATCACCTAGTATCTCATTTAAAGTCCCTGGGATACTGGGTACGTGGTGTTGATTTAAAGCATCCAGAATTTGAAGCTTCTCAAGCTGATGATTTTATTATTGGAGATTTACGATTATTAGATGTTGTTCAACAAGTCATTAATAGTGGTGGTATTATAGATGAAATCTTTCAATTAGCAGCTGATATGGGTGGTGCCGGCTATATATTTACGGGCGATCATGATTCTAATGTTATGCATAATTCGGGTATGATTAATTTAAATATTATTGATGAAGCAACTAAAGCTAACGTTAAAAAGATATTCTATTCATCAAGTGCCTGTATTTATCCTGAATATAATCAGCTTGATCCAGATAATCCCAAATGTTCTGAAGATAGTGCTTATCCAGCAGCGCCTGATAGTGAATATGGTTGGGAAAAATTATTTAGTGAACGGTTATATTTAGCCTATCATCGCAATCATAACATCCCTGTTCGAATTGCTCGTTTCCATAATATTTATGGACCACTTGGCACATGGCAAGGAGGTCGTGAAAAAGCCCCCGCCGCTATTTGCAGAAAAGTTGCCGAAGCTGATGATGGGGGAACAATAGATGTTTGGGGAGATGGACAGCAAACACGTAGTTTTTTATATATAGATGCTTGTATCGATAGTGTTATGAGATTAATGAATAGTGATTTGATTGGTCCTTATAATATAGGATCTGATGAAATGGTAACGATTAATCAACTTGTTGAAACAGCTGCAAATGTTGCTAATAAATCTATTCGTATTAATCATATTGATGGTCCCTTGGGTGTTCGTGGGCGTAATAGTGATAATGAACTTATTCTTAAAGATCTAGGCTGGGCTCCAAATTTTCCGTTACATGACGGTATCAACCATACCTATCACTGGATTCAGTCACAAATAAATAATCATTAATCGTTCAATGGAAAAACATGTTTATGTTTTTTGCCAACTTTTTTATCCTGAATTAATTTCGTCTGGACAAACTGTCACTGAACTTTGTGAAGCATTAGCTAAAAAAGGATTACCCTTAACTATCTATTGTTCACAACCTACGCTAACAGAACAAAAAACTGTTAAAAAAACACTATCTTATCAGGGCATGCTTATTCATCGTTTATGGTCTACTCGCTTCAATAAACTTTCTTTAATAGGAAAACTGCTTAATCATTTATCATTTGGATTGTCTTCTTTTTTAACGTTATTATTTCTTCCAAAAAACTCTATTATTCTTGTTTTTACNAACCCTCCTTTNTTACCNATACTGGTTCGNTTTTTATATCCAATNAAACGATTTNGTTATCATGTTGTTATCTTTGATGTTTATCCAGAAACGTTAATTGCNGCAGGNTTATTAACNCNNTCTCACTTACTNTCTCGTTGGTTAAGCTCACANAATANATTAACGTACNACTATGCNNCTCATGTTATTGTNATTGGTCGCTGTATGAAAAAAATAATTGATACTTATTTTGATCATCCNCACAAAAATAGNACGTATATNCCTATGTGGTCTGATGATCCNAATATTCAAAANCCAANTAATNCTANTTTTTTNAANCAANAATGGTCGTTANAAAANCATTTTGTTATTGGTTATGCTGGTAATATGGCAAAATTTCATCCTATTGAAACCATTATGAATGCAGCTTTGCTACTTAAATCTACACATGATATAGCCTTTGTTTTTGTAGGTGAAGGTGCTAAAAAACAATTTGCACAATCTTTTATTACTAACCATCAATTAACAAATTGTCAGTTTCATTCCTACGTAGATCGTGATCAACTACCCAATTTATTAGCCAGTTTTGATTGTGGTCTTTTAGGACTCACGTCTAATCATACAGGACTTTCGGTACCATCCAAAACATTTGGTCTGTTAAGTTCTGGTGTTCCTACCATAGCTTGCTGTTCTTCTGAGTCTGAAATCTCTCAGTTATTTACGGATTATGATTGTGGCATTATTAGTGATCCTAATAACGCTGAGGAGCTTGCTCAGCATATTTTATCATTAAAAAATAATAANAATCTGTCTCAACACTACTCTAAGCAGGCAAAAAAAGCTATTAATGACCGCTTTAACTTAAATGTCATATCTGATCAATATTTTCAAATCCTTACACAATCATGATATACTTAGCTGCATAAATGTCTAATCAATTAGTATCAATTTCAAAATGGTTTAAACGATTTTATTTAATGGGTTTTCTTGCTTTAAGCATGGGAATTCCGCTTATTTTTTCTTCGGTAACCCGGTCTGTTTTTGAAGTTAACAAACTACTTTTCTTGCGTATTATAATTCTACTTTTATGTGGAGCATGGTTATTTAAAACGTGTTTATTAAAAGATAATGGATTTGAACATTCTGAAGAAGAATCATACTCACTTTTTGGATTTAAATGGCGTCGTATCGGACTTGAGATTCCTGTTTTATTTTGGATTATTACAAATATTATTTCTATCATTATTTCTCGTAATGTCTTTATCTCATCAATTGGCGCTTATGATCGCTGGGAAGGTTTGATGACAATTTTAAATTATGTTGTCTTGTTTTATATGACAGCAAAGCTTATTGACAATACTAGATATCGTATTCTTATCTTTTGCTTATGTCTATTTTCAACATCCGTTTCATCTTTATATGGGGTTGTACAAAGCCTAGGTCTTGATTTTATGAATTGGAGTAAGGACCCCGTGTCTCGTGTTTTTGCATGCATCAATAATCCAGTTCATTTTTGTGCGTATGTTGCTATGATTACACCATTGGGACTTAGTTTATCTCATTATTTTCTTAATAAAATTAAATCAGTATCCTCATTTATCACTCAATCTTATCTGCCTATTTTATACACCTCTATTTCTTCTCTTTTTATGATCGTATCCTTAATTATTTTACATGTATTAGATATTTCAATGTTTTCTATCTTAACCATACAGTTTTTTAGCATTTTTGCTATTATTGCAGCTATTTTTTATACCTATGACACGCTTGTTCCAAATAGAAAAACAATCCTATATATAATAAGTTTTATCATAATTTCTTATTTATTATTTTTATTTAATTTTTTTGATTTCACAGCTTATCACCTTACGTTGCTAGCATTAGGATCGGCTTTATGTTACTGCATTCGAGCTATAGGTAATAAAACGTTTTTTATGTATCGACTTTGTAATGCCTGTACATTACTTGTTTTTTATTCCATGCTATTATCATTTTCTCGCGCTACTATTATTGGTTATGTTATTTGTATCGCTTTCTTTTATCAGCTTATTCTTCAAAAACATACCGATCTTATGACGCTGAATCGTTGGATTATGTTATTTTTTGGCTCAGCTCTAACACATATTTTTTTAATCTTTAAAGTGCATCTTTTTGGTACTTATCCAGCTATATTAGCTACTATTATTGGCATGATAAGTTTTGTTTNAATTTATCTTGCATCTAGCACTACCTTTTCATTTAAAAGGATTCCTATATCACAAATGTTTTTTTCTTTTATTTTTTATGCAGCATTCATAATTCCTTTTTTAGCTATTCCAATTGTAACAAAATATTTCTTTCCTATTACCTGTCTCTTGCTAGCTTTGTTCGTTTTGATTCAGGAATACCTTGACACGTCATTTATCAAGAACTGTTTATGTAATTTCATGATACTAAACTTACTTTTTTATTTTTCTAATATTTCATATATTGTCTTCTTTTTCATTCTACTTGCTTTACTTTACATCTACATCATAAAACCTCAATTTTCACAATCTGAACAATTTCATCTTACCTTTACTTTTTTACTTAAAGCTATTTTAGTTTTTATCCCTTTATTTTTAGTTATCATTAACTCGTTTCGTGATTTTTTTTCTGACTTTAACTCCTTCCATAATTTATTAAATTACACTTTTTTATTTATCATTATTGCTTTTTTATATTTTTTAATTAAACGATCGTTTAGCAAACTATTTATTGCTGTATCGGTTTTATTATTTATATCGGGTATCTTTTTAGTACAATTTCAAAACTATCAATCTCCGTATCGTAGTCTATCTCAATATCAAGCTGATAGTTTACGAGTTGCTAAAACGATTGAAGGACGTATGACTAACTTATCAAACAATAAAGCTCGTTTATATATGTGGTTATCTGTACCAGCCTGGATTATAGATAATCCTCTATTTGGATCTGGCCCTGATACGATTCGACATCTATATCCTGTATACCGTCACCCACAATATGGTATTCATGAGGGTGGGCATAATTACACCCCCGATCGACTTCATAATGAATATTTAAACACCCTATCTACCAAAGGTATTATTGGCTTCATTATCAAATATATCTTTTTTTATGGGGCTTGGTATTTGCTTATGTTAAAACTATTTTTAAAATATGCCTCCAAAAGCAAACATTATATTTTAGCTGGAATCATAGTTGCTCCAAGCATTTATCTTGTTCAAGTATTATTTAATTTTGGTGTTGTCGCTACACTATTTCTCTTTTATTTTTTACTTGGAATAGGTCTCAGTTTTATTAATGATGAGTATGTTGACCATGAAACAACTTAAGCACTTTAAAGGTAAGATTATCCTTACTCCTAAAACTTTTATTATTATAGGTTGTTATAGTATTGCAGCTATTTTTATGGGTATTATCTGTTTTTTCCCGTTAATTTCTGAATTGAGTTATAGAAATGCTTATTTTTTAGCAGCTCAAGGACAAATGAAAAACTTTCGCTATCTTAACCGATTTAAATATTCATTTGAAGAATATGAAAAAGCGATTCGCTACTTTCCTTTAGAATCTCATTATGCATCTGAATATATTAAAAGTCTTGATATTTATATTTCTAAACTAACGTCTAAAGAAGAAAAAATTTCTTATCTAAAAAAAGCTGTTAATTTGATGACTTATATTCAAACTATAGATAAAATTAACCCATGGTATCATGCACGCATCGCAGCACTCTATGTTCAACTCTATATTCATACCAAAGATCAATCTTATATTCAAAAATCAACGTTTCATTCTCGACAAGCTTTATTATCTGATTACGAAAATCCGATATTCATTCTAAATTATGCTAATATTCTACAACGTAATAAACGGTTTTCTGAGGCCAACTATTACTACAGTAAAGTTATTAATACAGATAACCGTATTCCTGAAGCCCACTACAACATTGCTAATACACACACTAAATTTAATAATTTCCCTTCTGCCTTAAATAGTTATTTAATAGCTAAATCATTAAATGCTAATTTCAGATATATTGATGCTGTTATCATTCAAACATACATGTTTATTAAAGAATATAAAAAAGCTGAGCAATATATCAATTTATATGACCTATTTTATTCAAAAGAAGATAAAACATTAGACATAATTAGTTATTTTTATTTAGTTCAAGAAAAATTTTTATTAACTCTTTCTTACCTAGATTTATATTTACAACTTCCTCAATTTCAATCTAGCTCTCCAAGTAATCATATTTTTAAACGTTATATTACCTGCTTAAAAAAGTCTAAACAGATAGATAAAATTCCTTCTTTTATTGCCTCTCAATTACAAAAACATCCAAATAACGCCTATTTACAATCTATCCAGTAGCCATGTTTATATCGTCATGATTCAAGGCATTGTTATTGGTATTGATTCACATAATGTGTCATCTGTATTGTCTATTCAAGATTCTTTAAATGAACTTAAAGATCTAGCTCGAACATCTAATATCAAAATTATAAAATCGTTTTCTCAAAAACAAAAGCATCCTGTCCCTGGCACTTATATTGGTAAAGGTAAAATCGATGAAATTATCTTATTTATACAAGAAAACCCTATTCAATGTGTTTTAATTGATGATGATTTAACACCCGCTCAATCAAAATCTTTAGAAACTGCATTTAACACAAAAGTCATTGATCGTACGGGGCTTATTTTAGATATTTTTGCTCAACGTGCTCAAACCTATGAAGCAAAGCTTCAAATTGAATTAGCTCAATTACATTACCTGCTTCCTCGATTAACTCGCTTATGGACACATTTATCTCGTCTTGGAGGAGGCATTGGAACAAGAGGGCCTGGAGAAACCCAATTAGAAGTCGATAAACGCCAACTTTCAACTAGAGTTAATCATATTAAAAAGAAATTAGAAAAAATTCAAAAAGATAGACATCTACGTCGTTCTAAACGTCATCAAACACCTCTTATAAAAGGGGCTATTGTTGGTTATACCAATGCAGGAAAATCAACCCTTATGAATCGCTTAACAAAAGCCGCTGTTTTAGCTGAAGATAAATTATTTGCAACGTTAGATCCAACATCTCGTAAACTTAAACTAAAACAATCTGATCAAGTTATCTTAACGGATACGGTTGGATTTATCCAAAAGCTCCCAACTCTATTAGTAAAAGCGTTTTATTCTACACTTGAAGAAGTTACTGATGCTGATTTTCTATTACATGTCATCGATGTATCACATCCTTGCTTTGAAGAGTTTATACTAACATCCAATCAGATTATTAATGACTTAAAAGCTAGTGATAAACCTATCTTATATATCTTTAATAAATGGGATCAGGTCTCGGCTCCTAACCGTATAAAAAAGCAGATTGCCTCTTTTCAACCTAATATTTGCATATCAGCTAAATGCGATACCCATCTAGAAGGATTTGAAGATGCAATAGCTGATTTATTAGCCCCATTTAAAAAAACCTTAACATTTTTTATTCCGTATAAACGGATGGATATTATTAATTTATTTCATCAATTTGGTCATGTTGAATCTATTGACTATAATGAAGATGTTACGATTAAGGTTACGATTAACGAAATTTTGGCAGAAAAAATTGTTGCCTCTTTATATAAATAATTTTTTTAAAATTATTATTTTATAATAGCTGCTTATCTTGTTCCATATTCATGCAAAATAGCTGTTTCTGCTTTTTTCTCAGAAAAAGCAGCTACCAAGAGAGGAGTATCATTAAAATTATCGACAATATTTGTTTTTGCACTAGCTTTAATTAAAATATCTAAACAACTTGATCGTCCAAATTGAGCGGCATAATGCAATGCTGTTCTTCCAAAGTCATCTTTTGCATCTACGGACACTTTATAGGATATTAAATCTTTTAAAATAGAGGCATATCCTAACATTGTACTTAAATGCACGAGTGTTCTTCCAAAACCATCTTTAACTTTTAAATCAGCTCCATTCTCAACTAATATTTCTAGCAGCTGTGTATCTTTGGCCATTAATGCATAATATATGGGAGATACACCTCTTTTATCTTTATAGTTAACTTTACATCCTTCAGATAATAAAAACTTTACAATGTCAGTTCTACTTTTCATAATGGCTAAATGTAACGGTGTATGCCCTTGTTTATTTCTAATATTTAATCCAACCTTATGTGATACTAATTCTTTTATAATATCTAAATTACATACATTAATAGCATGATGTAAGGGAGACCACCCAAACTCATCATTGTTATTTAATTTAATATCTTCATCTAATAAATAGATTGCTAATTTTGTGTAATTATTTGAAATCACCTTTGAGATTATTGGCAATTTATGATCATACATAATTTTATTAATATTTATATCATCATATTGTGATAATAAAAATTTAATATAGTTTATATGACCCTTTTCAGCAGCCCAGGAAATCTTTTTTTCTACCGTCTCTAACTGATCTAATTCAGCCTCATTGATTAAATACCACTCTTTCCAACTATATGATATTTTTTTTGGTCCTCCAAATTTACCAATACACTGCTTCTTCCACTCTGTTTCAATTAAACTATCGATAACATAGGCTTTTAAACTATTAATCGGATTAAATTTCTCCTGCTTTGATTTAGTGTGATTAGCATCAGAATAGCTTAATGACTGTTTCATCGTGTCTAACGTAAAGTTCCATATTAATTTAATTTCATGACGAGGTGCCTTACTATGTGGCTTCTTAGCTAATTCTTCTTTACATAAAGCACATGCTTTAGATAATATTGCAACACAACTACCCATATCATTTTTTTCATATGAATTTTGAGCTTGCTCAATCCAAGTATTTTTTTCTTCAGAATCTGTATATGATAAAGTTTGAGCTATAACCCCCATCTAAATGTCCTTTATAATTTGAATTAACTTACAAGATTCTGAACTAAAATTGAAAATTTTTCAATCCTATCTTTTATAAAATCATTTAGAAACAAGTGATTTGTAATGGATCTATAGGTTTCATCTGACGCTTGAAACCTTTCTATTCTTTTTTTTGATCCCATTAAGGCTTCTCTTTTTTTGTTATCAGCAACAATCACAATAATGTGATCACATTTATCTAATAGGCCTACTTCTTTAATTAAGGCGCCTACTATAAGAATGACATTTGCTGCTGATTCTTTTATTTTATATTCTGCTAATTCTTTGATATATGGATGACTAATCTTATTTAGCTCTTTTAACTGCTTAGCATCATTAAATACGATGTCTCCTAATTTAGATCGATCAATTTCATTGTCTTTATTGATAACATTATCACCATATTTTTCTGTTAATAGTTTTATCACATTGTCTTTTTGTAATACGTGATGTCCTAATTTGTCTAAATCAATAACATCATAGGTTGGATTAATCTTTAATGCCCCATCTACTAAGTATGTTTTTCCTACGCCTACTCTGCCTGTTATCCCTATAACCGTCTTCATTCTAATATCCTTTTTTATCTTGAATTGCCTTTGCTACAACATTTGGAACAAGGTCATCAATTGATACGTTATTTTTGATACATTCTCTAATTTTTGATGATGAAATATTAATGGGCTTTTTCCCAAATATAAACAGGGGCTTATCATTAGCTTCTGAAAATTTATCATTGATATAGGCTTGATACTGCTCCTTTGATTCTAAACCTCTTCTAACGACACATAAACTTACTTGGTTTATTATCGCTTGATAATTTTTCCATAAATGAAATGAAAATAAGTTATCTGATCCAATTAATAAATAAAAGGTATCATTAGGGTTTTTTTCTTTTAAAAATCGTATTGTATCACTTGTGTAACATATTTTTTCTTGCTTAATTTCATAATTACTACACTCAAAGGACACATTTTGATACTTTTGTTCTAATTCTTCTTTAATCATCTGATCTAACATTGATACTCTATCATCACCACGTAATAACGGTTTTATTTTATTAGGGCACATATAATTTGGCATGAGTATAACATGGTTAATATGCATTGCTTTTATGACCATTTTTATCATATCTAAATGCCCCTTATGAAATGGATCAAACGCACCGCCAAAAATTAATATTTTTTGTGATTTCAATAGGCTTGCTCTCCTTTACCTACAACTAATATAGTTTTTAAAATAATTTTTAAATCTAAAATAAAATTCCTATTTTTAATATAAAACAAATCGTATCTTAACTTTTCTTCAGGCCTTGTCGTTAAATAGGCTCTTCCATGAATTTGTGCCCAACCGGTTACTCCCCCTTTAATCTCATGCCTTATTTTAAAATCGGACAGGGTACCTGATATTTCTGAAACAAAAAAAGGTCTTTCAGGTCTTGGCCCTACAATCGACATGTCATTTTTAATGATATTAACCAACTGTGGTAATTCGTCTAATGAAAATTTTCTTAAAAATTTTCCTCCTAATATATAACGATCATCATCTTCTTTTACCCATACAGGACCGGATTCTTTTTCAGCTTCAGGAAACATCGTTCTAAATTTATACATAATAAAGTTTTTTTCTTTTCTACCAACGCGTTCTTGTTTAAAAATAATAGGACCTTTCGGGCTTACCAACTTTACCCAACTACCGATCACAACAAATAAAGGTAATAATAAGACAAATAAAATATAGGAAACAATCATATCAAAACAACGCTTTGCTAGCGCTTCTTTAAGATTATCTTCTCTCTTTTCATAAGATAATATATTTAAATCAGCCACTTGATTNTAGGTTGATTTTTGTTTTATTACATTTATATCGTCATCATAAAGATGGAATGATATATCATGATTTTCGCAATAGTTAATTAAGCTTTTAATATTTTTCTTGGGATATTCAGACTTTATTAAAAATATATGCTTAATCTTATTACTGATTAGATACTCTTGCATATCATCAAAACTAGCTACTTTTTTTTGTTTATTTTGTACTGAAAATAAAACCTCGTCAGGTTCTTTATCATAAATGCTCCCCTGATAACTATAGCTAAGTTGTTTTTGATTTAAAATGTATTCTAAAATATATTGAGCTTCTTTATTAGCCCCTACAATACAACATGAATCTGGTTTGTAAGGTTTAATACCAAACACGTTATCTACCAATAATCTAATCATTGAAAATAGGATCACTCCAAACAATGCATTATAACCCAATACAAATAATGAATTTGGCATTAATATTGTAATCATTGATATAGCCATTAATAATATGGTTGCTAAGCAAACCGCTTTTAGAATGTTAATCACTTGATCAACAAATGCTAAAATTCCACTATAAGGCTTATATGTTTGCATAATGGCTAAACAGGCTAACCAAATCAGGGCAATTATCCCTATATTATCAAAATATGGCTCAATTTGAGCATGATTATAAATTAACCCTGTATTCGTGTTAAAGATAATATTGTAGAGTAGGCCCACCTTAAATTTTAATGAATATGATATTATAAATAATAAGGGAATGGCTATTAAATCACATAGAATTAATATTAGTATTCTTAACATTTTTTTTACTCAGATTTTAAATCTCTTGTCATTAATTGTGTAATAGCATCCTCTATTGAAATTGATTCACATAATACGTTATAAACCATTTCTGTTATTGGCATGCTTATATGTCCTTCCCTTGAATACTTATAAATAAACCTTGTTGATTGAATCCCTTCTGCAACAGTCGTTAATGATGTTTCAAATTCTGCAGCTGTCTTTCCTTTTCCTAATGCATACCCACATTGATAATTTCTACTTAATGATGAGAAACTTGTCGCCATTAAATCCCCCAACCCTGATAAACCATAAAACGTTTCGGTTTGAGCCCCTAATGATTTTCCAAATTCAATCATTTCTCTTAACCCTCTGGTAATTAAACTAGATTTGGAGTTCACACCTAACTCTAATGCATCACAACATCCAGCGGCTATTGCCATAATATTTTTGACAATCCCTCCACTAGCAACGCCAATTACATCATTGGATCGATATACACGTAATTGTTCATTGCTTAATAAATCTTGAAATAGTGCCTGACTTTGCTGATCGTTCGAAGCAACAACACTGGCAGCAGGTTTTCCTTGCGCAATTTCTAATGCTAAATTTGGTCCTGATAATAACGTATAATTTATATCTGGAAAAATTGTTTTTAAATAGTCTTCAATAAATAAATGAGATTCTGAAAAAATACCCTTAATTAAGGATAATACGGGTTGTTCTTTATTATAAAACGGCTTCCAGTTTTCAATAACACTTTCTAAATAACGTGCAGGCGCACATAAAATAATAGCTGATGCACCACTAATCACTTCCTGACAATCTAAATAGGCTGCTAACTGATTAGATAATACTACACCTGGTAATAAGCTTCTTTTTCTATCTACATTAATTTCCCTAACAATCCCTTCACGATGACACCACAGACGTGTTTCAACACCCTGCTTTGCAATATGATTAGCTATTGTTGTTGCCCATGAACCACAACCTAATACCGCTATATGAGAATTCTTTGTTTTATCAGTCATATCAACTATTTTTGTTTATAAATTTTTATTATACCTTATTTTCAGTTCCTTTGAGTAATCTTTCTATGTTGGACCGGTGTCTAATAATAATAAAGATACCAATGACAGCAAACATTCCTACATATGCTAGGGGATACTTTAAGATATAAAATAACAGCGGTGTTGCAATTGCACATACTATAGAGGTTAAGGCTACATATCGAGTTATATAAATGAGTATCACTGCAAGTATTATCATTACTAAACCAATAATAGGACTTAAGGCTATAATCACCCCTGCTCCTGTTGCTACCCCCTTGCCTCCCTTAAATTTAACGTAACATGATAAGGAATGACCGGTTACGGCAATAGCGCCTATTAAAATATGAAACAAAGGATTTGGATCTACTAACGTAGCCACATATGTAGGTATGCCTCCCTTAATTGCATCTAATAAAAATACTAAAATGCCATATTTAGCTCCCATAGCTCGATACACATTGGTAGCACCAATATTGCCAGANCCTATTTCTCTTAAGTTAATGTTCTTTAAACGAGCTACTAATAATCCAAATGGAATAGCTGCTATAAAATATGTTATTCCTATTAAACTAAGTTGTAATACAGTCACGTATATCTTCTTTTACGGTCTTATCAAANACATGATCNGCTANATATGAACTACGAATATGAGGTCCAGAAAANACAAAAGGAAACCCAATCATTTCAGCTTGTATACGTAAACTATCAAATTCTTCTGGGCTATAATACTTTGCAACGTCTAAATTATCTTTGGCTGGTTTTAGATATTGGCCCAACGTTAAAATATCGACATGATTTTCTTGAATACGCTTAAATGTATACTGTAACTCATCAAATTCTTCACCTAAGCCTACCATTAATCCTGATTTTGTTAATAATGTTGAATCAATCTCTTTTGCCATTTTTAATACACTTAACGATCTTTCAAACAGAGACCCTTTTCGGGCTATGGTATATAATGATGGTACTGTTTCTACATTATGGTTTAATACATCTGGCTTGGCTGCAATAACGGTTTCTAAGGCCTTTTTATCTCCTTTAAAATCAGGAATCAACACTTCTACTTTTACGTTAGGGTATGCTTTTTTAATTTCTGACACGATATAAGCATAATGCCCGGATCCACCATCTTCTAAATCATCCCGATTTGGTGATGTTAACACCACAAATCGTAACGATAATTTTTTAATAGCATTTAAAATAGAAACTAATTCATTTTTATTGGGTGGTAGTGGGGTTCCATGCGTTACGGAACAAAAAGCACAATTACGAGTACAAGTAATCCCTAAAATCATAAAGGTTAGAACCCCTTTATTAAAACATTCAAATCGATTAGGACAACGCGCCTCTTGGCAAATACTATTAGGAACTTCTTCTTCTAAGATAGCTGACAATTGTTTGGTTGCTGCTAACTTTCCTTTTGATGATTTAAACCATTCTGGTAATCGTTGAGTCTTAGACATACGTTTAAACTTTAGTTCTGTCACTATGGTATGTCAACTGTTTGAAACCTTTCTTTTGATACAATTGATTACTCAATTTATGGTGTTAATTAAAAAACCACTTCTCTACCCATATAATACTATGATTCATTTAGCCTACTTTTAATTGATATGGAATAATTAGATATTGTTAAATTATTGAAATTTTTCATATCTAAAACACGATAATACTGTATATATGTTTATTTTATAACTTAATTTGGAATATTTAATCTATGACACTTTGTATTACTATCATAACAACTCTTTCATTACTAGTTAGCTTTTCTTTTGCTAATACCGATTATGATTCTAATAATAGTGTTAACCTTAATACTCTAAAACAGGCTTTAAATGCTGATTCTGAATCATCATCGTTTTCAAATCCAACCACCTACCCTGTTACAGCTGATGAACTCACTACAAAAACATTATTTCAAGATAATTCACATTATGATGCTAATAATGCTGTTCAATTAAACCAAGCTAATACGTATGCAGCTCCTCAACATAATGATTCAGGACCATCTCTTACATTAGATGGTTTTTTATTAGAACAAGAACAGTTAAAGTCTAATCAAGACTCACTAACGTCTCAGTCATCTACTACTACTGAATTTAACATATTAGATGGCGTTACCTCTCAAGCTGTTTCTAATCAATTTATTCCACAATCATTTTCGTCTCAATCGAAGCAACCTTCTATTAAACCCGCTCCCCCATCATTTGGTGATATCGATTTAAATTTTGATAATGCTGATCAATTTAATCAAGAAGAATCTGTTGATACTTTAGAACTTAAACCGTTTTATATACCAAATCAGACTACTGATTAAGTCAATTTATCTCCTTTTCTATTTTATTTGACATTTTTTTATATTTTTAGTAATTTCTTGTGCTTAAACTTATCGTAATAGATCTATAGTTATCGTTGCTGATTAGATTTTTATACTTAGGAGATTTTTATGGATTTGTGTAGAGCTTGTTTTAACTCACCTGGAGTTGGTGAAAGAGCAGAAAGAGCAGTACGCACTTCTGGTGACTCAGGCTCATTAACCTCCTCTCTAGCAGTAGGCACTTCTGGTGACTCAGACTCACCAACCTCCTCTCTAGCAGTAGGCACTTCTGGTGACTCAGACTCATCAACTCCTTCTCTAGTGTCTCCCAAAGATTTGGGTAGCTCTTCTCTACTTTCCAACCCTACACAACCAAAGTCATGTCCAGATTTAGCCAATTATCCATGCTTGCCCCCTGCGCATGCTCGCTCAAAATCAGAAAACGAGATTAGGATTAGCCGTGAACAGAAAAAGATTAATTGTATTATTATGATGGCCGTCACCCCTGATAAGATGGCAGTCACCCCTGATAAGATGGATACAGAAATTAATTCGTGCTTAGACTCCCTACCTAATAGAGACGAAAAGATGGAATTTTTTAATAATCTTTTTAAGTCTTTTTTAGATAATCTTGATAGCTGTTTGATACGACTTGATGAGGATAGCTCAAACCAAAATACCGATTTATATCCTCTATTAGAAGGGCTCGACACTATTCGTGATTTTTATGAAACAAAACTTAAGAAGAGTGAATTACTATTCAAACTTCCAGATATTATCAAATTATTATCCGTCCCCAATCTCCCTCAGGTATTTAAAACGTATATTATTGAAAATAATCAATCTTTTTTTGGTAAAAACAATGCGACTCATACCTATAATCTTCATTATATGACTCAACTCATGAGAAAACCTAATGCTACTTTTTTTAATAATGTGTTAATTATTTTTACAGATATTTTACGATCACCAAGCTTCCTTAAGTTAAGGCCTATTTCCAAGAAAGAAAAAATAAAAGATTTTACGTCTGTCTCTCCTGTTATTAAGGATCTTCTATCATCATTAGAACATCTATATAAGCATTCAGAGAAGCCCATTCCATTTAATCTTGATTTCTTTAAAACTCACTTAGACCGCTCCTTTCTTGAAACCCATAGGGATAATCCTAATTTTATTTTTGTTGTTTATGAATCTATTTTTAATCTTTTTAGACATACGTGGTTTTCAAAAAGTGAAAACATGACCAAACATAGGCCTTCTATCCAACAGGGCGCCCCCCCTCTTATTACATCCTTAGAAACACCAGACACTCGTCATGAGGATCGTATTATTCCCTTTTTTAAAAGGATAGAGAGATTGTATCAGTATAATCCAAGTAAAAAACCCCCATCTTTTATTTTTGTTAAAATTGATAAAGTGACAAATAAAAATAATGTTCAAAAAACTGTATATCAGAAGTTCCAAGAACTCATGCTTCAAACTGTAGATACTGTAGAGACTGCAAAGACTGTAGAGACTGCAAATCAGCAGTTCCAAAGTCTCATGTTTCATCGGTATATCTGTTTTATTTTAAATGAATTAACTCCTAGTAGAATGGATTTGCTCCAACCTAGTGTTAGTGACGATGATTCAGACTCAAGATATGATCCAACCAACTCTCGGGGGACTCCTCCCGAATATAAATTTGAAAAACTATCTGATAGGTATGAAGAGAAGTTCCTTCCAAGAACTCAGTCTGCTTCCGCTATACCTACTAGTACAGATTTATGATTATCATTGTCGATTAAAATTTTATACTTAGGAGTTTTTTATGCCTAGATGTGGTTGTTTCGGAAATGGTTCGGATAGTCGTTGTCCGCCTTCTACTCGACCCCAACTCTTGGCTACCAAGCGAACCAAATCTGTTCCATATTTTCCTGAGACAATGCATTTACCACGTTCATCTTCAGATTCGTGGATAAAACAATTCCGTGACTCTGTAGCAATTAGAAAAGAGATAACCGATATAGAACAACCCAGTGACTCTAAAGCAATTAAAAAAGAGATAACCGATCTTGCTTTTCGACAATCTCAATATCATAAGTTCAAACCATCTTTGTTAGAAAATCGTATTAAACTAAAGGTTTTACCTAACCCAGATCTATCAACAAGTGATATTTCATTTTTATTTAACCAAATCTTTGAAATCTTTAAAATGATGATGATATCTTCAATAGGCAAGGAAATAGGCGAGGATAGTATTCAAACATTAACTAATCAAATACAAGATTTTAGACAGTCATTACTATTGCTATTTAAACAGAATAAATATATTAAATTTGATAAAAAGCATATTTGCTTTTTAAAGATTCAATATCATAAAAAAAAATTGGATTATGATAATCCTGCTAATTTATTTACTGAAGAGGGTTTTGAAGCCATTAGAGAAGCCATTAGAGAAGCCACTAGAGAAGCCACTAGAAACTGTCATGGTCAAAAATCATTTTATAAAACTATAACTAGTCAAAAATTATTTTATAAAACTATAACTAGTCAAAAATTATTTTATAAAACTATAACTAATCTTTATCAAGAACTTTGGTTTCAAAAGAATGAAGATGATGATTTGTATGTCTTAAAAGACGATCGTGATGCTGAACTCAGAGACATGCTTTTATTATTTAAAAATTTTTTAGAAAGAAAACCTCTCCAAACTAGCTATCCTACATGGTTTGACGAGACTGCCTATCACAATATCTATCTAATAAAAGAAAATCGTTAATACGTTTCTATACGAATCTCGGTACCTTTTACATCTGTAAAAAACGACCCTTCTCGATAGACACATTGCCCATTTACAAAGGTTGCAATGGGTTTTCCGGTTAGCGTTAGCCCTTCAAATACACTCCACTTAGCTTTTGTTACTAACGATGATTGATCAATCTGATGCTTACCCTTTCGGTCAATTACAACACAATCCGCATCATAACCTACTGTTAACTGTCCTTTATTTTTAACCTTAAATAATTGTGCGGGCATAAACGACATTAAACGCACACAATCTTGTAAACTAAAATAACCTTGATCCACTAAATTTAAGAATACAGGCAAACTGGTTTCAACACCGGGCATACCAGAAGGGGCTTGTCCAAATGGTTTTGCTTTTTCACTGGCTAAATGCGGTGCATGATCGGATCCAATACAAGCAATCACACCCTCTTTTAATCCTTTAAATAAGGCTTCTTGATGATCTCTAGAACGAATAGGTGGATTAATCTGCGCCTTTGTTCCCCACCTTTCAAAAATATCAGGACTATAGGTCAATAAATGCTGAGGAGTTACTTCTGTCGAAATAAACGGTTGCTTGCCTAATGATTTTAAATACTCGACTTCTTGCTTAGTTGTTAAATGACAAATATGTAATCTATGCTTATGCTTCAACGCTAACTCACATAAAAACTGAGTACACTTTAAAGCACCCTCTGCTGATCTAATTTTTTCATGATCTAGTACATTCGTTGTCTCTTCAAATTCTTTCATCTTTTCCTGAATCATCGCTTCATCTTCGGAATGCACTGCTATTAACTTACTTGTATCACGAAATATTTGATCCAAAATCTCATCTTGATCTACTAATAAAGATCCTGTGGATGAACCAACATAAATTTTAATACCCGGCACATTTTCAACATCTTGTAACTCTCTTAAATTATCAGCTGTTGCTCCTATAAAAAAATTATAATTCACCAGTGATGTTGTTGATGCGTAATCTTTTTTAGCCTGCATGGCTTCTACCGAAATCGTTGCAGGATTGGTATTTGGCATATCAAAAAAGCTGGTTACACCACCAGAAGCTGCCGCTTTTGAGCCAGACTCTAAATCTTCTTTATGTGTTGCCCCAGGATCACGAAAATGCACATGAGGATCAATCACGCCAGGTAATATTGTCAGCCCTGTTTCCTGAATGACCTCTTCTGCGGTTTCATTAATCACAGGTTCAATAGCAGCAATTTTACCTTCTTTAATTAATAGATCACCCTGATGAATCCCATTAGGTGTTACTATTTCAATATCTTTAAATAACGTTGATTCTATCACCCGTTTATCTAAGCCAATCCGCTAATCGTGTTGTACCTTCCACTATTTTTGGACAATACGTTTCTAAAAAGGCTTGATCAAGCTCTTTCTCTAAACCTATCTCTTTCGATGCAGCCATTGCTTCGGCTCCATTAAAATCAACATAAGCAATTCTTGCTGTTAAATCTTCTGGTAAATAACCAAAGGCACTACCAGGCAAAATAACAACCGATGTTTCATTTAAAATAGCTTCACACATTGCTTCGTTTGTATTAATACCTTTATCTTTAAATCGATCCCTGAAATTTGAAAAATCTGGATTCAAATAAAACCCACCTTCAGGTTTATGTAATTTAACATTTACAGCTGATAATGATTCATACATATAGTTTGCAGCGATACTTAAAACACGTCTTTTATGCTTTAAATAAGCTTCTATTTCATCGCTAATTTGATACGCCTGAATACCGGCATATTGAACAGGAACAGGAGCACACGAATAGGTTTCTGATGCAATTCCAATAACAGATTGCTTAAATGCTGTTGGTAAGGTTTCTGGTAATAAAGCAATCCCTAATCGCCAGCCTCCTGCACCACACCATTTTGATAAACCTGATGTAACAATGGTTCCCTCTGGGTAATAGGTTGCTAATGACGTATGATTGCCATCATGATTTAACAAACCATATATTTCATCTGAAATCACTAAAACATTATGCTTTCTAAATGTATCCGCTAACGCTTTTAACTCTGATTCTGTATAGGTTAATCCATCTGGATTGCCTGGATAATTTAAAATTAAAATTGCAGGTTGATCTTTATTAACACGCTGTGCACAAGCTTCTTCTAACAACTCTGGTGTTAATCTCCACCGTGACTCAAACGATGTTCGAATACGGATTCGATTTAGCTTGGCAATTTTTGCTTGTGGCTCATAGGATACCCATGATGGAGTCACAAACATTACATCAGCTTGATCAAAGGCTGTTAACATAGCATAAATTAATATCTTTGAACCGGGTGCTACTAAAACGTTATCCGATTTTACTGATAAACCATCATAATGATTATGAAATGTTGCTACAGCCTCTCTTAATTCCTCTAAGCCTTGTACACTAACATACTCTTTATGTAAGGATGCTGATGATAAAGCATCACTTACTTGCTTTGGTGGTAAAAAGGGAGATTGACCAAACCCAAAACGAAAAATTTTCTCACCCGAATTAGCTTTTAATCGAGACACTTCATGAATTAATAGTGTTTCTGACTCTTGAGATTCTCTAATATATTTTGTTGCTAACATGTTTCCTATTCTCCTTGCTAAATAAACATAGTTTGAATCTATATCATTATATATGAATACAGTATAATAATATCTGTTTTTTTGATAGCATCAAGGTATATTTTTAATGTAATTTTTATTTTTTTTAGTTAATCTTCAGATACCCTCGCATGTTAAATGATAGTTCTTTAAATATGTTAAATTGATTTTTAATTTAGAATGGATTACTCTATATTGATATATTCAATTTTTTACATTTTATTAAAAAAGGGTTTAGTTTATTTGGAGGGAAGAAAATGAAGTTATGGGCAAAGATTTTATTAGGTCTATTATTAGGTATTTTGTGTGGGATTTTTTTCCCAGTATTTTCAGCTAACATAAAACCACTAGGTGATGTTTTTATCCGTGCTATTAAGATGCTTATTGTACCCTTAATTTTTTCATCACTTGTTGTTGGTGTAACGGGTATGAAAGATCCTAAAAAGTTAGGGCGTATTGGTATGAAGACATTTTCTCTTTATCTTCTTACTACAGCTGTTGCCATTACTATTGGGCTAACTATTGGTACGGTTTTAAAACCAGGTGCTGGTGTTGAACTAGGTACGGCAACTATTTCGCAAACCAAAGAAGTTACACCTTTTTCTGAAACTCTAATTAATTTAGTTCCTGCTAACCCTATCCAATCAATGGCAAAAGGTGAAGTATTGCCTATTATTGTCTTTGCAATCTTATTTGGATTATCACTTAATTTAGTTGGTAAAAAAGCGGACCCACTTGTTAGCGTTATTGATGCTATAGCTGAAGCGATGTATAAATTAACAGCTATCGTAATGGAATTAGCACCCTATGGTGTTTTTGCGCTAATGGCTTTTATTTCTCAAAAATATGGATTAGCCGTTTTACTTCCGTTATTAAAAGTACTATTTGGCGTTTATTTAGGATGTATTATTCATGCTATATTTACGCTAGCTGGAGCTGTATCTATTATCGCTCGATTAAACCCCATTAATTTTTTCAAAGGTATTATTGATGCGCTAGCCATTGCTTATAGTACAGCTAGTAGTTCAGGTACATTACCTGTTACGATTCGATGTGCAAGAAAGAATTTAGGTGTATCTGATAATTTATCTAGCTTTATTCTACCACTTGGAGCAACCATTAATATGGATGGCACAGCTATGTATCAAGGAGTTGCTGCTTTATTTATTGCACAAGCATATGGTATTGATCTTTCTGTGGGTAATTATATTACTATCATTCTTACATCAACCTTAGCATCTATTGGATCAGCGGGTGTTCCTGGAGCGGGATTAATCATGCTGACATTAGTTCTAAATTCTGTAGGCTTGCCGGTTGAAGGTATCGCACTTATTGCTGGTATCGATCGTGTTTTAGATATGGCTAGAACAACCGTTAACGTAGTTGGTGATTGTATGGTAACTGTAGTTGTTGCTAAAAGTGAAAATGAAATTGATGAAACTATCTATAATGCTCAGACTCAGAAAATTGAGTTAGAACCGGCTTAAATTATTTTTAATAGTGTTGTTGCTACTAAATCAGCAACAACACCATTGTTTAGGCTATTCCATAATGACTCAGACTCATTCTGAATAGATTGATTTAAAAAAACATCTTTTCCATGTTTCACACAATTATCTATACTTACGTTTTCTTGTAATAATTCCGGAAACACTTCTTTATTTAATAATATATTAGGCATACTCATAAAGGGTATCTTTTCTAGGGTCTTTTTAAAAAATGTCCGTGCAACCCAATAGGTTATTGGGTTAAATTTATAGGTCACTACATGTGGTACTCCTAGTAAGGCATGTTCTAAACTAATGGTACCAGAACTTACTAGAGATAAACTTGATTTTGAAATTAACTCTAAACTTGAACCTTCATGAAACTGATACTGTTTTGTTCCATATTTTTTTACCAAGGATTTAACGATATCTCTATACTGAGGTGAGGCTATTGAAATAACAGTCTGTAATTTCAATTCACTTTCTAAGCGTAACGAGGCTTGCAGTAAGGTTGGTAACAATCGTTCTATTTCTTGTAATCGAGATCCAGGAAAAATAGCTAATAGAGGTTCTTTTTTGTGATTATCACGAAAGGGTTTAATTCGATCTATAATAGGATGGCCAACATATGTAACAGCAGCACCACTGGCTTGATAAAAATCTGCTTCTTGTTTAAAAATAGCTAAAATATGATCTACTACTGCAGCTACTTTGATACCATCACTTTTTTTTCCCCAATGCCAATGTTGTGGTGCGATATAATAGGCTGTTTTAATACCTAATTTTTTTGCATACTTACAACATTCCATATGTAACCCTTGATTATCAATCGGAATAAAAATATCCGGCTTTTCATCTCTTAATAATTGTTTAATCTGCTTTAATGATTGATATAATTTTGGTAAAAATCGTATTGGCTCGATTATCCCTACTGTTGATAAACCAGATATATCACAACGGACATCCATGCCCGCCTTTTTGCAAGCCTTGCTCCCCACCCCAAATATTGTGCATGTTGGTGCTTGTTTTAATAATGCTTTTGTTAACTCACCAGCATAATTATCGGCTGATAACTCACAGGCACTGATCATTATTTTTAAAGAAGAAGTCATAGCTTTAGTTTACCTTATTTGTTGTTCTCTTACATAAGCTTAAAGACTTTATGTTATGAACCTATTTGCTTTGCTATAATAATGGGACTATGGCACGTATTCAACAATTAGATTCTATTACTATTAATAAAATTGCTGCAGGCGAAGTAATCGATAGACCGGCTTCTATTGTTAAAGAACTTATTGAAAATGCTTTAGATGCTCGTGCATCTTCTATTACTATCGATATTAAAGAAGGGGGTAAACAACTCATTCGAATGACAGATAATGGGGATGGCTTTCATAAAGATGATCTAGCCCTAGCTCCAATACGCCATGCCACCTCTAAAATACGTTCTCTTGAAGATATTTATGAAACACAATCTTTTGGATTTCGAGGAGAAGCTCTTTCTAGTATCTGCCATTGTGCGCATCTTAGCATCGTCTCTCGACAAAAAAATGAATCTGCCTATGAAATTTCAGCTTACAAAGATACTATCAGTCCGATTAAAAAAACAACGCATGCTCCAGGAACAACACTCACCATTACCGATTTATTTCATGATTTACCTGTCCGACAACGATTTTTAAAAACAAATGCTACAGAGTTATCTTATATCCTTGATTACTGTATTCAGTTTAGTCTTGCCCATCCTCATATTTCCTTTGTTTTAACTGCTGATGAAACTGAAAAACTAAATACAACAGGCATTACAGATTTATATCAACTTATGATTTTATTATATGGAAAATCTATCAAAGATAGCTGTATTCCCGTTAATGAAACTATCGGCCCTCTTACATTTACAGGATATATTTCTGATCCTACCTTAACATTCTCTAATCGTAACAAACAAATTATTACGGTTAATGGAAGACTTATCAAAAATAATCTTATCATGAAAGCACTCACGGATAGTTATCGTGACATGATTGCTCAAAGGCGGTTTCCACTAGCTATCTTAGATATCAAACTTGAGCCATCTTTAATCGATGTTAATATCCATCCACAAAAAACCGATATAAAATTTGTAAATCCAGGCTTTTTATTTGATTGCCTTCCTAAAGTGGTTATGATGAGTTTACAAGCCTCTAATAAACATACTAACCCTATTGAACCGATTGTTCATACCCATCAACCTTTCCAGACTCAGACTATAGCATCTCATTCAATCTCATCCTCCACAAATCCAGCAGCTCCCTTTCATGATCATTCTGTTATCGAACCTTACCAGGTTGTTGATAAACAACCTGAAGTTGACCCTGCTGTTATTAATGCGCTTCCTAATTTATTACAACCACTTTCTGAAGATCGTACCTATCATACATCATCTCCATTAGATTATATTCAGGTCTTAAATACTTATATTTTCTTAAACACGCCTACAGGTGCTTATCTTATTGATCAACATGCCGTCCATGAACGTATTTTATATGAAAAAATTAAAACGCATGCTGCAACACAAACTGCACGACAAGTCTTATTGTTATCAGAAGTTATTGATGTTTCATTAGATTTAATGGTTATTTTTGAAGCTGAAAAAGACTATTTCTTAGAACTGAATTTTCTTATTGAACAATTTGGATCAGATCAATTAATTGTACGTGAAATTCCTAACATTTTTCAAAAATCCTCTATTAATAGTTTAGTTATTTCTATTTTAAACCAACTCAAAGAATTCCCAGGCTCAACCCGTAATTTAACCCTAGATCAAAAAGAAACCCTACAAAGACAAGCGTGTCGAGCCGCTATTAAAGCAGGTCAAACACTTTATCCTGAAGAAATTAATCAATTATTACATGACTTCATTAAATCTCCCCAAAACTATACGTGCCCTCATGGAAGACCGCTCTTCATTTTTTATGATAAATCAAAATTAGAGTCATTATTTTTAAGAAAATAATTGACAAACCATTGAAGGATTTCCATAATTCATTCATGAAAAAATACCTTGTCATTGTTGAGTCGCCTGCAAAATGTAAAACTATTAACAAGTTTCTAGGAAAAGATTATCACTTAATGGCTTCCTTTGGACATGTTCGAGACCTACCTGGAAAATCAATGGGTATTGATATTGAAAAAGATTTTGAACCAAGTTATGTCACGATGAAAGACAAAACCAAAGTTCTGAAAGAAATTAAGAGTGCTGCCAAAAATAGTGAACTTGTCTATCTAGCAACAGACCCGGATAGAGAAGGTGAGGCTATTGCATGGCATATTGCGGAAGCAACCAAGCTACCTGCTGATAAAATTAAACGCATTGTTTTTAATGAAATTACTGAATCCGCTATCAAACAAGCTATTACTAGTTCACGCAATATTGATATTAATCTTGTCTATGCTCAGCAAGCTCGCCGTGTACTAGACAGACTGATTGGCTATACATTAAGTCCTTTATTATCAAAAAAAATTCAGCGAGGTCTTAGTGCTGGACGTGTTCAATCTGTGGCTGTAAAAATTATTTGTAAACGAGAAAAAGAAATACAAGATTTTATACCAAAAGAATATTGGGTTATCGAAACTGATTTAAAAACAGTTAAACAAGAAATTTTTACAGCAAAACTTGTTGCAAAAGATTCTATTAAAGAAAAGTTTGAAGTTTCCAATGAAGCTGATGCAAAAATAGTTAAAGACCATTTAGAATCTAGCACTTACAGCATTGATGATATTGTTAAAAAACGAATTAAGCGTAATCCTCCTATTCCTTTTATTACCTCCACATTGCAACAAGAGGCCTCTCGTAAATTAAATTGGTCTGCTAAAAAAACAATGATGATGGCACAAAAACTATATGAAGGTATGGATATTAACGGTGAAGCAGTAGGTCTTATTACCTATATGAGAACTGATTCAACGCGCTTATCTGATTCTTCAAAATTAGCGGCAAGAGACTATATTAAAAATATTTATTCTGATAAGTATGTTGGATCTCCTATCAAAACAAGTAAGAAAAAGAGTAATGTCCAAGATGCTCATGAAGCTATCCGACCTGTTTCAATAGAATATCCTCCTGAAAAAATTAAAAATGCTTTAACGACCGATCACTTTAAATTATATAAATTAATATGGGACCGTTTTATTGCATCCCAAATGAAACCAGCTGAATATGATCGTACCCAAATTGTTATCTGTGCCTCAGGAAAGGAACGTTATTTATTAAGAGCAACTGGATCTGTCTTATTTTTTGATGGATTTACACGTGTCTATTCAGAAGGTTCTGACGAGAAAAAAGATGATAATCAAGACAAAACGTTACCCTTATTACAAAAAGAAGATTCTTTAAATTTAGAAAAAGTAGATACTGAACAAAAGTTTACGCAACCACCACCTCGTTATACAGAAGCTTCTTTAGTTAAAGAATTAGAAGAACTTGGTATTGGTCGACCCTCTACATATGCACCTACACTTTCAACCATTCAAGACCGAGGTTATGTTACTAAAGATCAAAAAAAATTAATCCCATCAGAACTTGGGATGACTACCAATGATCATCTTGAATCCTTTTTTAATACTATTTTAGATTTAAAATTTACTGCTAAAATGGAAACTCAATTAGATGATATTCAAGATGGAAAACATCAATGGAATGATGTTGTATCCAAATACTACAAACCACTAGATGATATGATGGAAATTGCTAATAAAGATATGGAAAAAGTATCACTGGGTGAACGTAACCTTGGAAAAGATCCTAAAACGGGAAAAGATGTTTTAGTTAAAATTGGTCGTTATGGACCTATGGTTCAATTAGGGTTAGCCGATGATGATGATAAACCTGTATTTGCTGGAATAGGTGACGATTATGACATTAAAACAATTACCTTTGCTCAAGCTATATCCTTGTTAGCATATCCAAAAACAATTGGAACCTTTGAAAATAATGATATCATTGTTAATCGTGGCAAATATGGGCCCTATGTTAAATTTGAAAAATCATTTATTTCTATCCCGGATACCATATCCCTAGAATCCATTACCATCGATGAGGCTATTACATTAATTCACGACAAACGTAAACAAGACGAGCAACGAATTATTAATTCGTTTACAAAGGCTGACCCCCCTATTGAAGTCTTAAATGGTCGTTATGGTCCTTACATTAAATGTAATAAGAAAAATTATAAAATCCCAAAAGATAAAGAGGCAGCTAAATTAACAGTTGATGAATGTGTTGATATTATCAAAAATCAAAAAAAATCTAAAAAATAATGGCCTATAAACGATTACGTCGGATTTTTTTATATAATTGGAAAATTAAGTTAATATCTCTTATCATCACGCTTATGTTATTCTACTTTGCTCATCAGTAATGTATGTATTTGATGCTATAGATCCTCTTAGAGAGTATTTATTTAACTTAAAACAAACAGATACAACCATTGCATTTGTTCCTACTATGGGGGCTTTACATAACGGGCATGAATCTCTTATTAAGTATGCTCAAACATTAGCTGATGAGGTTATTGTTAGCATTTTTCTTAATCCTATCCAATTTGCTCCAAATGAAGATCTTCAGTGCTACCCTCGCCCTCTCCATGACGATAAACACCTCTGTAAAAATCTTGATGTAAGCGCTTTATTTTTACCGTCAGAAGCCACTATTTATCCATCAAATTCTTTACTCACTCAGGTTACAGTTCCTACCTTATCGACATTATATTGTGGTCAATCTCGGCCTAACTTCTTTCAAGGTGTTACCAATGTCGTTATTCGTTTATTTAATATTATTCAACCTCACTATTCAGTTTTTGGTGAAAAAGACTATCAACAATTTGTTATTATTAAAACATGTGTTCAAAATCTATTTTTACCTATTACAGTATATAGTGTGCCGACTATTCGAGATTCCAATGGCCTTGCACTTAGTTCTCGTAACAACTATTTATCTGATACTGAAAAAAATGAAGCAAGTTCGATTTACCAAAGCCTTTGTTTAGTAAAAGAAGCTGTATCAAATGGTATTCATGATTCCCTTTCTTTAAATCGTTTAATCAAAAATAATCTGTCTGATTCTATTGCTATTGATTATATTGCTTATGTTGATGCTGATACCTTATTACCTTCTCAAACAATCAAAAAAGGAAATCGTGTTTTGTTTGCAGGTACCTTAAATCAAACTAGACTTATTGATAACCTTGCTATTTAGTTTTCTTGATTAATTACTCAGCCCTACTTATAATCCTAAGTCTATGACTTATACGTTAGCGATTGAAACATCCTGTGATGATACCTCTATTGCCATTATTAAAGATAAAACTACGATTATATCAAACCTTGTTTCATCACAACAAAAAACACATCAGCAATACGGAGGCGTAGTTCCGGAAGTGGCTTCTCGTTTACATGCTGAAACGATTCACTACCTCATGGACTTAAGTTTAAAAGAAGCAAAAATTTCACTTAATGATCTTTCTCAAGTAGCCGTTACGATTGGGCCTGGATTAGAAGGAAGTTTACTCGTAGGTATTTCTGTCGCTAAAAGCCTTTCTTATGCCTTAGATATCCCGTTAATACCCGTCAATCATATTCACGGTCATATTTATGCGTTCTCTAATTATCAACCACACTTACATTATCCGGCTCTAGCTCTTATCGTCTCTGGAGGTCATACCGATCTTATCTTAATGGAAAAAGAAGGTTCTTTTAAATGCTGTGGTAAAACACGAGACGATGCTGTTGGAGAAGTCTTTGATAAAATTGCACGCTCTTTATCCCTTGGGTATCCAGGAGGTCCTATTATTGAAAAAATGGCTAAAGATGGGAATCCCTCTGCTTTTAAACTTCCTATTGCTATGAAAGATTCTCCTTTTGAATTTAGTTTTTCTGGTTTAAAAACAGCTACGCTTGATTGCATTAAATCTTTAGATAACCCTCAGGATCATCTAGCTGATATCTGCGCTAGTTTTCAACAAACAGTGATTGATACCTTGATACTCAAAACATTAGCTGCTTGTGAGCATTTTAATATTCATGATCTTATTATTGGAGGAGGGGTTGCTAGTAACCAAACACTGTTAACTGCTTTTAAAGATCGTATTACAGATACATCTCTTAACTTAATTCATATTCAACCTAACTTATGTACTGATAATGCAGCTATGATTGGATTGGCAGCAACCCATTTAGGTAATATCGATCAGATTCCAACAGAAGATATACTGGTACAATCAACGTTTTCATATGAACATTAAACCCCGACTCATTCAAAACCAATCTCTTAAATTAGGTCTTAATCCAAAACTTATTCAAATGTTTAATATTTTTCATTTATCGTATGCTGATTTAGTAGATCATATTAAACATGAGCAAGATGATAATGTGTTTATTGATGTTTCCCAACCTGATAGCTTAATGACAAAAACAGTATCTCAATCATCTTCTGAAACTAACTCTGAAAGCCATTTTTCAGATTCTATTCCTGCGACTGGCTATCAATCTATTCGTGAATTTGCTCTTTCTCAACTCAATTATTGTCCTGCCACGTCTTTGCAAAAACAAATTATTACCTTATTAATTGATTCACTTGATGATAAAGGATTTATACTAAACTGGAATGAGGTATCCAAGCATATCCAATCATCACTTTCAGTTTCCGCAGCTACTATCAACAAGTGCTTGATACTATTACAAGAATTTGAACCCGATGGTATTGGAGCACGCTCTTTAAGTGAGTGTCTTAACATTCAAATCAAGCATCTTCATTTAGATAATGATCACTTATCATCTTTATTAATTAAAGTGACTCAATCACATCTTGATGATTTAGCTAATAAAAATTTTAAGGTTATTGCTAAATCTTGTGGTATTCCCTTAGAAGGGGTTGATCCATTAGCCGATTTTATTAAAACAAATTTAAACCCAAATCCTGGTTCTATGTTTACTTCTAATACAACTCAGTATATTACGCCTTCCTTTCAACTGTCTTATAAACAAGGAAACGTTATTATCCAGAACTTAGAAATTGATAAGGGAATTTCTATTTCATTATCTGAAAATTACTTAGAAACACTTAAAAACAAAAATATTGATAAAGAAACAAAACAATTTCTTACTGAAAAATACCAGAAAGCAAAGGATATGATTCAGTTTATTAATCAACGCCGTGATATGCTAGAATCATTAATGTCATATATTGCAAAAAAACAAATTTTATATTTTGAAAAAGGTCCTAATTATCTTGTACCGCTTCTTCAAAAAGATGTTGCAGCAGATCTATCCTTAAGTCCCTCTACTGTTTCTAGAATTTTGTCCTCTAAATTTTGTCAAACTGATTTTGGCACCATACCGCTTAATGTATTATGCCCTCGTAATTATTTTGGTAAAACAAAAGATCAATTTACCTTATTTATTGCTCATTATTTAAAGAAACATCCTCATTTATCAGACCAAAAAATATGCCTTCTATTAAAAGAAAAGGGCATTAATATAGCACGGCGTACCGTTACAAAATATCGACATCAACTTGGTATTGTTTCAAGTTATTTTAACGGGCGCTCTACCTAATTATTGTTATTTCTTATATAGTTTCTTACATATTCTAAATCAAGCGGATAGGTTACTTTTATATTATTACTTTCTCCTTTAATAATATGCACAGCATTCCCAGCATTCTCTATTAAACTAGCCTCATCTGTAATGGATTTATCATAATAATCTTCATAAGCTCTTCTTAAACTTGCTGTTTTAAATGCCTGTGGTGTTTGAACTGCTACGAGATCGTCTCTTGTTAACGTTTTAATAACACGATCTTTCTGTACTTTTTTTATAGTATCTGTGACGGGGATTGCTGGAATGACAGCATCATAACGCCAGGCTGCCTCTATTACTCTTTCTATCAAGGGTCTTGTAAGACACATTCTAGCTGCATCATGTATTAATGTAATATCAGATTCTTTTGCTTCATAAAAGGCCTCTCTTACGGATTCTGCCCTCGTATCTCCCCCTCTAACCGTTCGGGCTGAAAAAGAAAGTTTTTCCAAGATATCGTGTACTTTTTCTTCTGTATTTTTATTTACAGCAATTAGACAATCTTCTAGCTGAATATCCTTAAAGGCACTTAACGTATGCTCCAAAATTGTTTTTCCATCAAGAACATGAAACTGCTTTGGTATTGTTGATTGAAATCGATTTGATGTTCCTGCAGCCGGGATAATTAAATTAATTTTGCTCATAAAACAGCTTTAAATTGTTTTACACGGTTACATACAGCATCAATTCCCTCTTTCACAGTCGAGGTATCTTGCATTAGTTTTACAAAATGACTTCCAACAATTAATCCATCTGCAAACTTAGATAATTTTTTACAATGTGATTCCTGACTAATCCCAAATCCAATAGCAACAGGAATATCCTTTATTTGCTTAATGTCATTAACAAATTGGCTTAACTCAGCTGAAAAGGCCTCTCTTTCTCCCGTAATACCAGTCGATGACAATAAATAAATAAAGCCTTGCGATTGTGTTACAATTTTTCTTAATCGCTCTTTATTGCAAAGAGGTGACACTAAATTAATTAACGGAACACTTGCTGAAGGTTTATCTTGATTTATACTATGAATCATTTCAATAGAACAGTCTGGCATAATTAAACCACTACAACCCACCTCTTCTGCTTGCTTAAAAAATGCTTCATAGCCAAATTGCATGATTAAATTTGTGGCTGCCATAATCAGAACAGGTATCTCAGGAGCATATTCATTTAATGTTTTAATTAAAGTTAATCCACTCTTTACCGATACATCCTCGCCTGTTTCAAGTGCCGTTTGATGGGATGCTTGTATGACAGGCCCATCTGCAATAGGATCAGAAAACGGTAAGCCGATTTCAATTATATTAATCCCTGCATCAATCAAGGCTTTACAATACTGAATGGTATCTTCTAAGGACGGATCTCCTAATGTAACATAGGCAATTAAAGCTTTTTCTTTAAAGGCTTTTTCTAATACGTTAGACATGATTTGCAATTGTCTCCATATCTTTATCGCCCCTTCCTGATAAACAAAGAATAATTGTTTGATTTTTCTTCAAGATAGCATCATCTGATAATAATGCTAACGCATGTGATGTTTCTAATGCAGCAATAATACCTTCTAACTCAGCTAACTGTTTACATCCTTGCAAGGCTTGTTTATCTGTAACGGCATATGCCTCTAAACGTCCCGTTTCTTTTAAATGACATAATTCTGGGCCAACACCAGGGTAATCTAAACCGGCTGAAATAGAATGCGCTAATTGTATCTGACCATTCTCATCTTGCAACACAGAATTTAATGATCCGTGCAAGATTCCTGGCTTGCCTTTCGATAATGATGCCGCATGTTGGTTACTAGAAAGTCCTTCACCAGCCGCTTCAACACCTAGTAATCGCACCGTTTTATCATCAAGAAAATGATAAAACATACCCAACGCATTAGATCCGCCACCGATACAAGCCATTACTATATCGGGTAAACTTCCTGACTGATCGATTATCTGTTCCTTCGCTTCCTTACTAATAATACTTTGAAAATTACGTACCATTAACGGATAGGGATGAGGGCCTAAAGCTGATCCGATAATGTAATGGGTATTCTCAACATGTTTCATCCAATCACGGATAGCTTCTGTTGTTGCATCTTTTAAGGTTTTTGATCCACTCGTTACACTACTAACGGAGGCTCCCATCAATTTCATTCGCTTTACATTTAAAGACTGCCTTTCAATATCGCTAGCTCCCATATAAATATTACACTGCATTCCCATTAAGGCACATACCGTTGCTGTTGCAACACCGTGCTGTCCAGCACCTGTTTCTGCAATAATTCTTGTTTTCCCCATTTTCTTTGCAAGTAAAATTTGACCTAACGTGTTGTTAATCTTATGCGCCCCAGTATGGTTAAGGTCTTCACGTTTTAAATAAATCTTTTGATTACACTGTTTAGATAAATTTTGTGCATAATATAAGGGTGTAGGTCGTCCCACAAAATGATGTAAATAATACTCTAATTCTGCTATAAAAGCAGAATCATCTTGGATACCTTCATAACACTGTGTTAATGCAGCTAAGGCTGGCATCAAGGTATCTGGTACAAACATACCTCCATAATTACCAAAAAATCCATCTTTATTAGGGTTTTTCATTAAAGTATTGCCTCAATCTGTTTTCTATTATTTTCTATACACTTAAATCCATATTCTACTAGGCTTTCTCGATTTTTAAAATCAATAGATGACATAGATTGATCAATTACATCCAACTGTAAATGATAATCATCCGATTGAAACTTAGCTTTTGAAATCATCATACATTCCACAGCTCTATCCATTATTTCATGAATTGAATTAGGTGTTCTAACTAATTCTTTTTGTGAAATAGCATTACAGGCAATTTTAACATCACAGTCATAAAGCCTACTTTGTTCATGATCATAGGACAAAGCTCCATCAACATAGGTTTTATTATTCATAACCGTTGGTGTAAAAATTCCTGGTATACTCGAACTAGCTCTTACTGCCGTAGCTACATCATAATCTGGATCCATTATTAATTCTGATTTTGCGGTTTGGATATTGGTCGTAAATACACCTAAAGGAATTTTTAAATCTTTAAATGTAATTTTTCCAATATGCTTTTCAATAAAAACCTGTATAGCTTCTGACGAAAAAAAAGCCTGGCGTGATAACTTGAATTTAATAAAATCACGAATCGATATATTTTGAACTATTTTATATAAGTCATTACTCGTTATCCCACTACAATATAAACTTCCGATAATAGCACCCGAACTTGTTCCATAAATCCTATCTATAGGATAATTAAATTCCTCAAATGCTCTTAATACCCCTATATGGGCTATTCCTCGAACAGCTCCCCCACTTAAAAATAATCCAACTTGCTTTTTTTTTCGTTTAAAAAAATTTAGCTTCACGACATTTCTATCTTAACTACTTTCTATATCGCCTGATTTACCTTCATTGCTGCTTAGATTATCCTCTACTTTTTGATTTTCTACTTGATTATCTTCAATTGTTTCATCCGCAGCTGTTGCTACAGGCTCTGAGGCACTGTCATCTGAAACTTCTTTATCAGATGTTTCATTTGTTTCTGCTTCATGATCTGCTGAATTATCATTAGCTTGTACTGCTTCTCCAGCTTCTTTCTCACTAGGCGTTTCATTACTTAGCATTTCAGACGTTTCATTTACTTCAGTCGTATTCGTGTCACCATTGCCTTGATTATTCGTATCATATTTTAATGTTAAGCCAATTTTTTGCTCATCAATAATTAATTTAATTATCTTCGCGTTAACGGTTTCTCCAACTTTTAAAATATTTTCTACTTTTTCTATATGATCATATGATATTTCTGAAATATGTATTAAGCCTTCAATATTATCATTAATTTGAATAAAGGCTCCAAAGGGAACAATCCGTGTTATAACCCCTTCCACTACATCACCAATACTAAACAGAGACCCAGCTTGAACCCAAGGATCCGTACTTAATTGCTTGATCCCCAACGAAATACGCTTTGTTTCTCGATCAACACCCAAGACAAACACATCAATCTCATCGTCTAAAGCTACAATATCGGAAGGATTGTTTACTCTAGACCACGATAATTCTGATATATGAATAAGCCCCTCAATGCCACCTAAATCAACGAATACACCAAACTTTTTAATACTCGTAACTTTTCCTTTTCGTATTTGACCTACTTCCAATTCCTCTAATAATTTTCCAGAATGTTGTTTGTTTGATAACTTTGTTGCTTTACTAGAAAAAATAACTTTACGTCTCCGTCTATCTGCTTGTAATACCGTTACCGACATCATTGAATCAATAAATTGTTCTAACCCTAAATCATTCTCTTTTAATATCTGAGACGCAGGAATAAAGCCTCTGATAGACTGGTAAGATGCTACTAACCCGCCATCAACCTTGGAAATAACATAGACATCAACAGGATCTCTATCTTTAACTGCATTTGTTAAAAAGTCCCATGACTCTTCTATCTGTGCTTTTTTTCTTGATAATAACGAATACCCTTCTTTTGTTTCTAATTTATCAATAAAAAAAGGTACTTTTTGACCAGCTTCTAATACTTCTGTCTTTCCAGCTTCATCATAGCCTAGCTCTGAATTTGATACATATCCATCTGATTTAAAATTAAAATCTACTAAAACTCCTGATTTTTCTACAGAACGAACCGTTCCTTCTATAACGTCACCATCTTCATAATCAAAAACCTCTGATGTTTCTTCATCTAAAAATTTCTCTAACTCTGTTTTTAAAGTAGCAACATCGTCATTGCTTGATTTACTTTTTGTTGGTTTTTTATCTTCTTTAATTTCTTCTGGTATAAACTCTTTTTCAAATTCTGATCGCTCTCCAATCTTTGTCGCTTTCAGGCCATAATCATCGGTTGTGTTTTGATCACTTTTAAAATCAAAATTTTCTATATTTTCAATTTCCCCTATACTTGTTCCTTCGTTCATGATTATGAACCTCCTTTAAAATACAATACGTCAAATCTAAAAAAATTAAACCACACTATTATACTAAATTTCTTTTAAAAAAAAAAGTTTTTCTAAAAAAAATAAAATTTATTTTTTTTCCGAGTAAATAATATCGTTATAATAACTTAAAATGTCTTCTACATATTTTTTGGTTTTTGGATCAACCCCTGTCTTTTTTACCGCCGTAAACCCTTTGTAATACGAAGCTAACGCTAATTTTAAATGATCCTCTTTTGCTACCGGTTTTTTTTCTACTTCTTTATTCCCCCCTGCTTTTTCTACAACGATACTATCTTCATTTTCATTCCATTTTTTTATCATCTTTTTTAAATATTGTATTGTTCCATCAACATTTTGATTAATATTAAAAGGATCCTTTATTTTTAAATCTTTATAGTTAAAATCTTTGATTTGACCTAAGCCTTTTGCGCCAGTAACACTAACAGCATCTTTTTTAAATCCAGACTCTCTTGCTATCACTGCAGCTGCAAATTTAGGATCTAAATTATACTTTTTTCCATAATCCACTAAATTTTTAGCAATTTTTTTGGCATCTTCTACTGATACTTTTTTATATTTGGATGTTATATAACTAAAAATAGTATCTTGATCTGACTTTTTTCTTTCAACCATCCCTTCTGGTTTTTTAGCTGCCATAATTTTATTTGTACTCCACAATGGTTTTTCAGGCTCTTCTGCTAGCTTATCAAAACTGGATAACACCATAAGCGTTACAAAAAAGATGGCGGGAATAATACTTAAACTCATTATTTATCTTTCAGAGCCTCTTTCAAAAAAGGGATCCATTCAGCTAACCTTAAACTTTCTTTTTTCCCTGACTGTCTAGACCGGTACTCTACTTCTTCTTTATTTTTAAATGTTTCTCCAATAATTATCTGATGTGGAAATCCCATTAAATCAGCATCTTTAAATTTAAAGCCAGGTGATACCATTCTGTCATCAATAATAACGCTAATACCATTTTTTTGACACTCTTCATAGAGTGCTTGCCCGGCTTTTGCAATATCATCATCTTTACTTTTTAAAGGCAATATTACAACCTGAAAAGGTGATAATGATTCCGGCCAAACAATTCCATTCTCATCCGCCAACTGTTCTACAACTGCTGAAACAGCCCTTCCTACACCAATCCCATAACATCCCATTAAAGGAAATATAGCTTTACCATTTTTATCTAACACACTTGCTTTTAATGCTTTTGTATACTTATCTCCCAACTGAAAAATATGTCCCACCTCAATACCTCTACACAATTCAATATCATTACCATTCATACTAACATCGGTCGCTCTACTCACTCTGATATCAGCTTGAGTACAGACAGGGATATCTCTGTTAAGAATCATATTTTTAACATGAAACCCTTCTTTATTAACACCAACCACAAAACCTGCTTCATTATCAACATGTAAATCTACTAGAATGTTTACCTGATCACTATCAACACCAACTGGACCTAACACCCCTCTTACAAAACCTAGCTCTTTTAAATCAGACTCATCCGCAAATTCTAACTGGCTTATCCCACTATGTTTCATACATTTTGCTATATTAATCTCATCATCTCCAATACAACATGCCATTAGATATGACGTTTCATTTTCTTTTTTTCCTTTTAGTAACACCGTTTTCAAACAATTACTTTCTTTTACATTTAATAATTTACTAATATCTTGAATAGTATGATGCTGACCCGTTTCTATCAATTCCATAGCATCCGTTGATTTGTTATATACTATATCAACTCGTTTTGTTTGCGCCATTTCGCTATTGGCGGCCCATGCTTCTTGCTTACAAACAACTAACTCATCTTCTCCCGAATCAGCTAAAACGTGAAACTCATGTGTCTTAGCACCACTATCAGCCATAGCACCGCCATCAGCCTCTACAGCCATACATGCAAGCCCCATCCTCTCAAAGATCCGTGAATAGGCCTGATAAAGTAACTCATATGTCTTATCTAAACAGTCTCTATCTATATGAAAACTATAAGCATCTTTCATTGAGAATTCTCTTGCTCTCATCAACCCAAATCGTGGTCTAATTTCATCTCTAAATTTAGTATTAATTTGAAACAAACAGACGGGCAGTTGCTTATAGCTTTTTGCTACTTTTCTAAAATAATCAACAACAGCTTCTTCGTTAGTTGGACTTAAACATAGATCTCTATTAGAACGATCTTTAAACTGAATCATTAATGCACCTAACTCATCCCAGCGATTTGATTCTTTCCATAATTCAGAAGGGGTTGCCATAGATAAACTTATTTCAAGTCCACCTACTTTACTAAGTTCCTCTCTAATAATACTCGTTGCGTTTTGAATCACCATCATCATTAATGGTGAGTAATTATATAATCCAGCACCAGACTTTTGGATAAATCCTGCTCGATGTAATAACTGATGAGATATTATCTGCGCATCTGAGGGTGTCTCTTTAAATGTTTGGATAAATAATTGTGAATATTTCATAATTTATAACTCTTTTTTTGATAATTATTAATAGTATAAAGTTTTTATACTAATTAAGAAATACATAAGAGAATTTATTTTTTTTCTTTTTTCCCCTATTATATACTATCTATGGATTATTCATTACCTCGTGGAACTCAAGATATCTTACCTGATGAAGTCGATTACTGGAACTTTGTTGAAAAAACAGCAAAAAAAATATTTGATTTATATAATTTTAATGAAATTCGGACACCTATTTTTGAATCATCTCAACTCTTTAATCGTGTTATTAGCGAATCTGACATTGTTAAAAAAGAAATGTATACATTCACAGATATAGGAAATCGTGATTTAGCATTACGGCCTGAAGGTACTGCTCCTGTTGCACGTGCTTTTATTACTAACAACCTTAATCGATCTCCTCAACATTCAAAACTATTTTACCAAGGCCCTATGTTTCGCTATGAACGGCCTCAAGCTGGTCGATACCGCCAATTTCATCAGATTGGTGTTGAATCGATTGGATCAGATCATCCTTTTTCCGATGCCGAAGTTATTACCATGAGTTATCGGCTATTCTCATCTTTAGGCTTAAAAAACATTAAAATTTATATTAATTCTGTAGGTTCTGATACCTGTAGACCTGTTATTGAAGCACGTATTAAACAATTTTTAGCATCAAACCTAAGTCAATTATCTGAAAACTTACAAGAAAAATTTAAACATAACCCTTTAAAAATGCTAGATAGTAAAGATGAAACGTTACAAACTTATTTATCGGGTTTACCTGACATGAGAGAAGCCTTAAGTCAGCAATCAAAAGATCATTTCAATTTTGTCATTAGCTACTTGGATCATCTTAATATTCCATTTGAATACAAACCGACGCTTGTTCGTGGTCTTGACTACTACACAGAAACTGTTTTTGAAGTGGTTTCTGAAGATTTAGGGGCGCAAAATAGTATTTGTGGGGGCGGTCGTTATAATAACTTAATTAAAAATCTAGGAGGCTCTCATACACCTGCAGTAGGCTTTGCTTTTGGGATTGAAAGACTTATTATGTTACTAAAAAAACAAAATATATCCCTTCCAAACCAACCTATCCTTGTGTATATTGCTGCGCTTGGAAAAGAATATCAAATGGAATGTATCCATATCGCTGAAGATTTACGTAACCTAGGTCTTCGTGTAACAATTGATTATAATAAAATTGATTTTAATTCTCATATAAAACTTTCTCAAAAAATGGAGGCTTCTTACATGATTATTTTCGGTGAAGATGAATTTGATAATAAAACATTGTCTATTAAAGATTTACATAAACGCAAACAAGAATCTATTCCTGCCAGTAATTTAATACCTTATTTCGAATCTTTAACAGGACTTACCTATGTTTGAGGTTATTCCGGCTATAGATTTACTTAATAATTCTGTCGTACGTCTTAAACAAGGGCATTATGATGAAGTTACCGCTTATGATTATTCTCCCATTGAACTTGCACAAAAATTTGAAGAAAACGGTGCTAAACGTCTTCATATTGTTGATCTAAATGGAGCTCGAGATGGGCATTTAGTCCATGCTGATCTTATTAAATCTATTTGTAAAAATACTAATTTAACCGTTGAAGTTGGTGGTGGTATTCGTACGGTTGATAGCGTTCATTATTATCTTGATGCGGGTGTTAATTATGTCATTATTGGATCTTTATTTATTTCAAATTTTGACTTAGCTGCCTCTATCGCAACAATGTTCCCAAATCAAATTATTGCAGGCGTTGATGCTAAAGCACAACACATTGCAACAGATGGCTGGAAACATAAATCCAAAACTACCTTATCTGACTTTATTAACATACTTAACGAGTCTGATATTGCTTCTATTATTTATACCGATATTGCCAAAGATGGTATGATGAGCGGACCTAATCTTGAGATGCTTAAATCTGTGGCTTCTTCATCAAAAAGTCCTGTTATTGCATCCGGTGGAATTCGCAATCAAGATGATATTGCTTCTTTAAAAAGTATCCCTAATCTTTCTGGATGTATTATTGGAAAAGCATTGTTATCAAATCTTTCACATCTAGATCATTTTCTTTCTAATTAGTAGTTTTTTTATAGATTTAATGTATAATTAGATTATCTATGTTTGAGCAATACTTTGACACAAAAACAACAACTAATGAGCAATTTATTGTTGATTCTATCTTAGAACATACGATGATTGATGAAGAAGAACTGTATCTATTAAAAAATATGCTTAGTGGCTTATGTGAGGGTAAACATGAGGATATAGAACAATTCCGTGACAAAATATTATCTATTCGTAATGATTCCAACCATATTTTTGAGCATCTTGAAGAACAGATTATCCAAGCTAATTTTGACTTTCAAAAACAATATGATTTTCTAAGAATTTTTCAACGTGTCGAATGTATATCCTCAGAAATTTTTCGCTGTGCTAATTATATTACGATTTTTGTTCGACTTAATGGATCCTTACCAACGTTTTGTAATGAAGATCTTCAAAGTTTAATTAATTGTAATTTAGAAGCACATGAATTTTTAAAAAAATCATTAATGCTTTATGAAAAGAACAAACAAGATGTTTTTAGTTCTATACATAAAGTAGTTTCTATCAAACATTCTATTCATACCATTTACTTTAATGCCATTGAAACCATTTATAGACTTTCTAATGAAGGATCTTTAAAACTAGGCGACATGAGATCCATTGAAAATATTTTTAGTAGTTTAGTTAATATCGGTGATTCCGTAGAATCAGCTTCTACTAGTCTTGAATGGCTGTTAATTACTTAGCAACTGGGTTATTTTCACCCTCACTAGCTACTGGTTCAGGAATGTAATACATTGATTTTTCTTTTTCAGGTAATGCTGCTACAATTTGTTTCATTTTATTAATATCGTTCTGGCATTCCGCTAAACGAAATAAACTATCGACTTGATTTATTCCAACACTCTTATCTGCACTATTTATTTGATTTTCTAAACTAGCTAAATCATTTTTACTTAAAATCTCAAGAGATTGATTAAAGCATAACTGAGTTCCTATACTTACTTTTTCAGACAAATCTTGAGTACTATCATAAATCCCTTTAAGATCTTTTTTTATCTTCGAATTTTCTTCTTGCAAGTTTGCTAACGGAATTAAAATACCGACTTGATCATAATTACTTAATTTTTTTGATTTATTTATAACCTTACTTATTATTGTTTTCTGTACATCAGCCAAAGATGGGTCACTACTTATTGATAGTAAACTCGTTATCATATTTAACGTCATCATATCAGGTAACTCTGGCATAATATTAGCAATATGATCTAACACTGCACTACTATGCTTTGGATCTTCAAAACTATTATTAAACAACTGTAATAATATCGACAAATCTCGGGTAGATTTAAAAAACCTTACTTTTTCTTCGTCTGACATACTTAATACCTTTATTTTATCGATAGTTACCTGTAGGTATGACATGGTTTCATCAGATTGCTTTATCGATTCTAGCAAACCTACTACCTTACTTTGCATCGCTTTATCGGTTGTACTAAAACCAATACTGGAATAGATATCCGCTTTATCATAAGATGACTTCAACTTATTAACCTGAGCTAAAGCTTCATCCATTTTTTCTTCCTGAATCAATTTATAACAATCGTCTCTTATTTGCATTACTTCATTCATTTCAGCTTTAGTTATCATTGGTACATCGTTTACATCTCCAGCAAAACTCATAACAGAAAATCCTATTATCATTACCATTATTAGTATAATCCTCATTTTTTTTCTCCTTTTATTGTTTTTAATTGTTTTTTTATTGCTTTATTTTCTGCTTTCAAGGTATCTAGTTCTAGTTGATGACTAGATTGTAACTCTTTGACAGATTGAATTAATACAGCCGTTAATCCAGGCATATCTACTTGCTGTTTGCCATTAGAATCGGTTGTTACTAATTCTGGAAATAACAACTTAATATCTTGAGCTAATACCCCCACATGAGATTCTGATAACTGATACTTACTTTTTGGCTTAACATGATCTTTCCATTGATACTTATAAACACCCACTGTTACTAATTTATCTAATGTGCTCTTTATTTCTTCCTGAACTACCTTTAATGTTTTATCAGAATAACTACTTGGGTTATAGGCATAGGCATCAAATTGCATACTCAATTGTTCTAACTTACTAGCTAAGTTTTGAATCGTATCATCTTTTGCTTCATTAGCCGCTACTAGTTTATCAAGCTTGGCTTCTAAAGCACTTAATTTTTCATTAATCTTAGCGACTTCGTTATCTTTTTCATTTTTTACTTCTTGAACCGCTTTAATTGTTATAGAAGCTAGTGGATCGCTATCAACATAATAATATCCATCTGTATCCTGGGTTACTGCATCTGGAAAAACCTCTTTTATTTCTTGAGCAATAAATCCTTTCACATTAAAGTTATCAGGGTTTACTATTTTATTTTCTTGATCCCCTTCGGACTCGATCCATAATTGATCATCTTTTTTATGATCATACACTCTAGGTTTTAATGTCATAAAATTATCTAAGATACTACTCATATCTCTAATATTTTCTTTCCAGCGTCTATCTGATGGGTTAGATTTGTATGCATAAATCCTTCTTGAATCAACATTAATTCTTACTCTAGCTTCATTACCATTATTGGAATCACTGAAATACAACCAATCATCAAAAAATATTTGTGCTTGACCATTTCGTCTTAATAATTCACCATCAGCACCTGACCTACTTGAACCATGCGAAAAATCGACTCGATTAATATCTAAGTCATTCATTCTACTGGTACTCGCGGGATCCATATAATAACCATGGTTATTATTATCATAATATCTATCTTTATAGATATTCCCACCATTTCCACCACCACTAAATTTATCATGCAACCAGCCATAATTTGCTGTCCATATTTGTCCATGTTGATTTATGTACATTTTGTCATGATCACTATGATTTCTAAATACAAATAAATAATCTCCGTTATGACCAGATCTAAAATATGTTGCATTATTGTTCCCAAAATGAAATCTAGGCCTGTTATCAGATGAATTATGCCAAGTGCCAACACTATTACCTATACCACTACTAGTAGGCCAACTTGTTTTACAATCGCCTCGTATACATACTTCATTTAATCGTGTCTGTCCATTTGGATCGACTCGATAATTTGTATCATTTTTATCATAAATTATATTCGCTCGTAGGTCATTTACATAACTTGTTCCATTTGGATCAATTCTATAGTTTGTATCATTTTTATCATAAAAAATATACGCTCTTACATCATTTAAATAACTCGTACTTGCCGGATTGAGATAATAGCTAGTATTGTCTCTATCATAAAAAATATTGGCTCGAAAATCATTTACATAACTTGTT